>VXPW01000001.1:5255-8855 GCA_009839325.1 Rhodospirillales bacterium | reverse complement strand
AAAACCCGATTCCTCGGGCACCATCGGCGTATCCGTGGGGCCGCCGGGAACGACCACGTTGACCGTCACGCCGGTGCCGGCAAATTCTTCCGCATGGCCCGCCGACATGGCTTCCATACCGGCCTTGGCCGGGCCGTAGGGGTGGAACCTGGACCGAAGCATCGTGAAGAAGCTGGTCGTGACGTTCACGATCCGGCCCCAGCGATCGGCCAGCATGCTCTCGATCGCGGCCCTGGTCATGTACCACGCGCTTGAATAGTTGGTGGCAGTGAACTGGTCCCACATTCCGGGGGTGATTTCCTGGATGCCGATCAGCTCGACCATGTGATCGCGGCGGATTACCCCCATGCCCATAGCGCCGTTGTTGATCAGGATGTGCGGGCCGCCGAACTGGCTGCGGGCGTGTGCGATTGCTTCCTCGCACGCTTCGTAACGAGAAATATCGGTGCGGCTTGTCGACAGTCGGGCAGCCAGCTCGCGCTCCGCGCATCGGTCGACCAGGGCCGCCAGCCGTCCATCATCGATGTCAAGCGCCGCCACCGAGGCCCCTTCCCGGAGCAGCGCCAGGACCAGCTCGCGACCGATCCCGCCCGCCGCTCCCGTGACCACGGCCGTCTTGCCGGTCAGTCGACCTCGCTCGGGCATCGATATCCCCTTCCCTCTCAGTTCAATCCTCTTTTCCGACGTACCTGCGCGAGCGTGGTCAGCGTAGCCAACAACAATTCGTCCCGCTCATTGGCGATCGAATCGAGGTCACGCCCTCCCATCGCGGTATCGACCAGTGCCTTGAGGCGGTCGCGCACCTCCGGCGTGAGGTCCAGGGGCTCGAGATCGTTCATCCAGTCCCGGAGGGCGTCGCCGAGATGGTCGAGGAAGTGTGCGTAGCCGCCAGCCCCTCCGGCGAGATGGCAGATTTCGTACGGCCCCATCACGCCCAGGCGCAGGCCCGGGCCGTATTTCACGGCGACGTCCACATCCTCCACGCTCGCGAGCCCCGTGAGCACCGCGTCCGCACATTCGCGCAGGAGCGCGGCCTGCAACCGGTTCACGAGGTGCCCGGACACCTCCCGGTTGAGCCGGATCGCCTTCTTCCCCATAGCGTTGTAGAAGCCGATCGCCCAGTCGACCGCGCGAGGATCGGTTTCGGCGCCGCCCAGGACTTCCACCAGCGGGATCAAGTGGGGCGGGTTGAAGGGATGCCCCACCACGAAGCGCGCGGCATTGGAACAACCCGCCTGCATTTCGGACATCAGCAGGCCCGAAGTCGAAGTCGCGAGGATGGCGTTCTGCGGCAGCGCCGCGTTCACTTCGGCGTACAACGACCGTTTCAGTTCGAGCTTTTCCGGGGCGCTCTCCTGCACGAAGCCAACCCCGGCTACGGCCGCCGCGGGATCGGCGTGGAAGCGGATCCGGCCCGGGTCAGCGCCGACGACCACGCAATCGAGTTTCTCGAGGACCGGCCAGGCGCCGCCCACGAATGTCCGCAGCTTCTCCTCGGCATTGGGCGCCGGGTCCCACGCGTCGACCTCCAGCCCTCGAGCGAGAAAATACGCGGCCCACGACGCCCCGATCGTGCCTGCTCCGATGATGCCAACGCGACGGACTGTCGAAGGTTCGGGCAAGTTCATGGGTCTGGTCTCCCGGCGAAGATTGGTCCGTTCCGAATCGGAATCTGGGGCGACAGGTTAGTGCGTGCGGCCCGGCTACCTGCACGCATGAGGTCGGCATCGTGTCCGGACAGGGGGTCGCCCGAAGACTCGGCCGCCGATGCATGACGCCCTGCATCCCGAATGTGCAGGCGTTCCGGCTGGAGCACCTGCGTGCGCGACGGTACCGATCTGCGAGGCTGGATCAACGCTCCCTTCGCTGACAGCACGCGCAGGCCGCGACTATCGAACGGAGCCGACCGCGGGCCCGCGCCGGGCCGGACACGTGGCAACGAAGTCCAGCGCGTTCCTGACGACGCTCCGTCAGAGTGCCGTTGGCAGGACTACGAAGCAGTGCGTCACCCGTCAGGCGGCGCGGAGACTGGTCCGTGGCTGTACTGGCTGGCCACCGGAAAACGCCGGCATCACGTGCCAAGGAGACTGCTGATGAAGCGTCCCGGCGCGAGCGCGAACAGGCCCGCGACGATCACGCCCACCATCGTGCCGATCATGAAGCTGGCGTGGGTTCGTACCCGGCCTCGGCGGATGGCGATGATCGCGACCGCCATGCAGAACAGCGTCCAAATCGTGAGCCCGTGGATCCAGCTGAACGCGCCCTCGTTCAACTCGCGGATCGGGAACGAGGACAGCGTCACGAAGGACATCGTCACAAGCCACGTCCAGCCGACGATGCGATGACGCCGTGTGCCCTTGGCGAGCGTCAGGTTCGCGATCCCGAGCCCCAGCGCCAGCGTGGCGGCCGTCAAGTGAAGCCAGATCATCATCCGCCCGTCTTGGAGGCTTCATGATAGGCCGAGCGGCTGCCCGACGGCCGGCAAGTCACCTTCTCGCCTGGTCCGGCACCACCAGACGGACAGTCTTGCCCGGAGGCGTCGCTCAGGTGCCGGCGGCCAATCCGGGTGGCCCGAAGCGCCGCCCCTGGGCCACCTCGCGGATCATCTGTTTCAGGTACCTGAACGGCTCAAGGCTCTCGGTCGAACGTCGCGACACGATTCCCGCCCGATAGCGGTGCGCCCCCAGTTTCAGTGGCAGGGGCTTGAGCTGGAACTCCGGAATGTTCTCGATCAACGTGGACGAGAGGTAGGACAGGTAGGGACCGGTGGCCATCAGGAACAGGCCGACGGAATTCGTGCGGATGATCGTCCTTACGTGTCGGCCGGTTCGACGATGGAGTCGTTTCAGAAGGTCGGCCAGCAACGACCTGGCCGCAGTACCTTCCCCTTGCAGCACCGCATCGAAATCGATCCACGGGTAGTCGGCGAGATCGCCGTACGTGGGCCTGCGCGCATGGAGCGGATGGTCCCGGTGGGCCACGATGCCAAGCGTCGTATCCAGGACGTGCTCACGGGCGAGATACGGAGGGAGGGGCTCATTGGTGTCCAGTCCGCCGCAGTGCATGTCGGTCTTGCCGTTCGTCAGCAACCAGATTCCCTCCTTGTAGGCGGTGGTCTGGAGCTTCAGCTCGACGCTGGGAAAGGTCTCGTGGAAGCGGGCGACCGCGCTCGGCAGTACAGCCTGCATCCACACCGGTCCGGCCGTGACGCGGTACGTGCCGGATCGCCCGGACACCATCGAGAACACGATGTCTTCCGCGTCCTCGATTTCTCTCAGCAGGCGCCGGGCCAGTTCCGTCACGATGGACCCGAGCTCGGTGAGGCGGACTCCCGTCGGAATGCGTTCGAACAGCCGGCCCCTGAACTGTTCCTCGAGCTTGCTGACGATACGTGACAGGGCGGGCTGGGTGATCGCAAGTTTGTCTGCTGCGGAAAGGATCTGTCCTGTTTCAGCAACGACGAGAAGCTTGTTCAGGTCGCTACGTTTCTCGAACATCGCTGGGTTCCTCGCACTCGGTTCAATTGCCGACGGCTTCCTCCTGACACGACATGCATGTCCTGTGCGCATGTATCTAGGGGCGATCAGCCGGACGTCGAGA
>VXPW01000001.1:0-5155 GCA_009839325.1 Rhodospirillales bacterium | reverse complement strand
GGCAGGTTGGCACCGACCAGCACGCCGTGGACGCGCCGGTCGTCGAGCACGAAGCGGATCGCCGCCTGCGCCCGGCTGCCCGGCTCTCCGTCAATGGCGTCCCAGGCGGCGCGGGCCCGCAGTTCCTCGGAGGCCATGTCGGCGCTCGCGTACATCGGAATCTCGCGTCCCGTTCGCGTGGCGGTCGCCAGCACGCCGGCCGCCAGGACACGGATGACAAACACCCCGACATCGCACGTTTCGCAATGGGCGATCACGTTGCCGAAATCGATCGCCGACCAGCCGGCAGGCACCGCCCGCCCCGCGCTGGGATTCAGCATGTTGTAGTAGACCTGCGCAGTGTCGAACCGCGCACTGGTCACCATGCGCTTCAGGCTGTCCGCGTCGCCGTTGGCCGTGAAGCCGGCATAGCGGGTCAGGCCCCGGCGCTTCAGGTCATCGAGGGCATCCGCCACGCCGCCGGGCTCGAGCACGCGGTCGACGGCCAGACGGCGCGCGTCGCTTCCGGCCCCGAGCGGGTTGTGCAGCTGCAGAAGGTCGACGGAGGTCCGGTTCAATCGGGCAAGGCTCCTCCCTACGCTCTCCTCGATCTGCTCGGATACCGGACGGTCGCTCGCCGGATCGACATGGAACTTGGTCGAGAGATACGGATTCCAGTCGAGTTCCGGCAGGAGCTCGCCGAGGGCCCGCTCCGAGATCCCGTCGCCGTAGGACGGGGCGGTATCGATCCAGTTGACGCCAGCTTCCCGGGCGAGGCGCAACGCCGAACGCCCGACTTCCGCGTCGTGATGGATCAGGACGCCGCCGACCCACCCGGCACCGAAGACGATCTCAGAGACTTCAAGGTCGGTGCGGCCCAATCGACGGTACTTCACGCTGCCCCCGGATGCGGTCGCTGACGGCTGCCTGCCGCCGGGTCACCGATCATATCCGTGCCCGGCGGGCCGAGCCGGCGACCAAATCCCCGAGCAGCGGCGCCCACCGCCCCGCCCGACGCCCGCTGCCAGCGTCGCACCGTCCGGACGGGCGACCGCGCCGGCGCAGATTGCGCGGACAACGACGACGCCAAACCGGGTATCACGATCGTTCACACGCATCTGCACTTGCCGCTGCAGCGGTAAGATGGCCGGCAAGATCGGCGCGGGGCGCGGGCAAGCCGGGTTGACGGCAACACGAACGAACCTGCCGGGGGCATCGGGGCATGGCTCGAAGGCGCGGACCACGGGCATCGAGAGCGAAACAGCGGAGAGCCCGGCGGCAGGGCGACCATACTGTTCGTTCCGGCGCGGACCATCGACTCGCCGGAATCGAGAGCATCCCCCGAATCCCGCTGCTGGACGTGCTGCGGGGGGTCGCGCTCATCGGGATGACCGTATTCCATTTTGCCTACGATCTGATGTTCTTCGGGCTGCAGGAGCCCGGCTACACGACGCAGCTCCACTGGGCGGCCCTGGCCAAGGCCGTGGCCATCAGCTTCCTGTTCGCGACGGGTGCCAGCCTCTATCTCGCGCACGCGCACGCCTTCCACTGGACGCGCTGGGCCCGGCGGCTGGCGCTGATCGTCCTGGGCGCGCTGGCCATCACCGCCGCCACCTGGATCGCCACGCCACAGTCGCTGATCTTTTTCGGCATCCTGCACCTGATCGCGTTTGCCGGCGTCGCGGGCCTGGCGTTCGTGCGGGGCCCGTGGTGGCTGGCGGTGGCCGCGGCGGTGGCCATCCTCGCCATCAACGAAACGGTGCAGACCGAGTTGCTGGACGCGCGGATCTGGCAGTGGACCGGGCTGTCGGTCGCTCGCCCGAATTCGGGCGACTACTTCCCGGTGTTTCCCTGGCTGGCAGCGGTGCTCCTTGGTATCGGCGCCGCCAGATGGGCGCACGGGGCGGGGGCGCTGCGCCGGCTGGCGGTCTACCGGATGGAAGGCAACGTCGGGCGGTTCGTCCGCTTCCTCGGCCGGAACAGCCTCGTCTACTACCTGCTGCACCAACCCGTCATGATGGGCCTGCTCTGGACGTGGCTGCAGGTGACGAACCGCTGAAAGCCGGTGCAGGGCCCGGGCGCATGCCGCCGGGCCCTCGCCGCACCCGACCGCCGCTTTATCAGAAGACGCCCGGTATCAGCGCCTTCCGGCGAGGCGGGTAATCGCTGAAGGTCTCCCGGTACCATCGATGATTGCTGCGCGCCCTGGGCACGAGATTGGCGGCGGTAAAGAGGAAAAAGGCGAGACCGCACGTCGACCACGTGGCGATTGCCCAGCCGGCCCATTCGAGGAGTTCACCCAGGTAATTGGGACACGAAACGAAGCGATACCCGCCTCCCTGCGGGATCACGTAGCCGGTCTCGCCCGGTCCACGCAGGCGAATGAGGACATTGTCGGCGTGCAGGTTGAGCGCAATCCCCGCCAGGAAAACTGCGACGCCGATCAGGAAGCGCGGGTCGGCGAGCCATTCGATCGCGTACTCGCCGAATTCTGAAATGAACCGGGCATTAATGTAGGCGTTGATCGCATTGAAGAAAAAGCCCGACGCCACGATCAGCAGCGGCGTCTTCCGCCCGCTTGCCCGGATCCGGAACGGGAACACGAACGTCCGGTGCAAATAGTGGACCTGCCACATGGCCAGGAAGAACAGCGGCACGAGGTGAGACGCCGACTCCCCGGCGAGATAGACCGCCAGAAAGATGACGACCGCCGGCAGCTCCATGATGACCCAGCCGAGCCGGCTGGAGATGTGGGGTCCCCAGCCCGTGCCGGCGTAGTGGCGGCCATAGGGCGCGGTCATGCGGAGCAGGTACAGGAACGTCACGCCGGCCGCGGCGATGACCGCCCAAACCAGCACGCCGTGAAGTTGTTCCTCGGCCATCTCAACCAGTCTCGCCGAGCATGCCCTGCTCGTCGAACCAACGATAGGTATCCCTTACGGAATCTGCCAAGGGGCGTGGCTCGAACCCGAGTTCCGACCGCGCCTTGGCGTTGGATATCCGGCGGTTGCTGTTGCTCATCACGCGTACTGCAGCCGGTGTATAGAGCGGCCGGCGCCCCTGACTACGGTCCAACATGACCTGAAAGGGCGCCCAGAGCCGGGCCACGAACAATGGGACCACGAAACGCGACACCGGCACCCCGGTCGCCTGCTCGGACAGCAGCGCCAGGTTGCGCACGGAATCCCAGCCACCTGACAGGAGGTAGTTCTCGCCGCACCTCGCCTTCGTCTCCGCGGCCACCGTGGCGGCGACCACATCGCGCACATCCACCCAGTCGAAGCCGCCCGCAACCTGCGCGGGAATTCGTCTCCGGTGCAGGTCGAGGAACACGTGTCCCATGTACGAAGGCACGCCGTCAAAGGGGCCGATCACGCTGGTGGGGTTGAGGATCACAGCGTCGAGGCCGCGATCAATGCCGCGACGAATCTCCTTTTCGCCGGCCGCTTTCGACCGGTCGTAAGCCGCATTCCGCGGACCGTCGGCGGGACCGCGGCTCTCGTCGAGCACTTCGTCGAGCGGGTACTGGTTAAAGGCGTGAATCGAGGAAACATGCACAAGCCGCCGCACCCCGCATCGCAGGGCTGCCTCGACGACGTTGCGTGTGCCCGACACGTTCGTTGTGTGGATTTCCTTGGCCCGGCCTGGGTCGATCGACACCAACGCGGCCAGGTGGAAGACGGTTTCCGCGCCCGAGAACGCGGTAACCAGCGATTCCTGGTCGAGGATGTCGCCACCGATCCACTCTATGTCGAGATCCGCCGCTGTCCCTTTCCCTTCGCGGAAGATCGCGCGGACCTGACGGGGATCACCCTGGTCGGCCAGCACTCGGGCGAGCACACCGCCGATATGGCCGCTCGCTCCCGTGATCACCCGCACGGCAGGATTCCGCTTGCTTGCCCTTCCTGGCGGCGCGGCGGGCGTGCATCACCCGCGAGAATTGTCGCGCCCACATCAGCTGCAAATTCGGGCAGCGCGCCACGGATCGTGATCGCGTCGACCATCATCGTCGTTTCAGAATGGATCCAGACACCGGAATCCCCGGCAGCGCACTACCGCGCTTGATCTCTCTCGTGACCGGCGCTTCTGCACCGCTGGCAATCTGGGTGCTCCGGATGTGCGAACCGGGCTTGGTACCAGCTGCGACCGGGGACCATGCCTTGCAAACCGCGGACCACGCGTCGTCCAGGCGACCGATGCCGCTGCACGGGGATTCCACTGCCGGGCCGGACTTTCGCACAGTACGGCACCTCCACGCGCAGGGTGCCGCGTCCCGGCACCCGGATCAAGTACTTGTTGAACTTAGCACTATGGACCAGCGTGGTTCTGCGCAGCAGCCTCGCGCCCGACCAACCCACGCTACGCACTCTTCACGCAGGACCATTCCTCCGGGGCGACGGGCGCGATCATTCGGTCAGTGGCGTCGCGTGACGGATTGTCATGGCCGCACCCGTGAGCGCGACCGACGCAGGACCTAGAATTCCCACACGAACAGGGCCTGCACGGCGTTCTCGTCCGTGTCCCGATCGCCCAACTTGTTGATCCACAACTGGTACTCGATTCCGAGCGCGATCCGGTCGGTCAAGTGCCACTGCAGCTGGGGCTGCGCCAGGATCCACGATCCCATCGTGCCGCCGAGTTCGTTGGTCCGCTGGCCGACATATTCGATATGGCCTTCGAGGCTA
Source organism: Rhodospirillales bacterium (assembly GCA_009839325.1). Classification (GTDB taxonomy): domain Bacteria; phylum Pseudomonadota; class Alphaproteobacteria; order TMED109; family TMED109; genus VXPW01. The sequence goes on along the minus strand of VXPW01000001.1, from coordinate 491 downwards.
AAGTCCGCGGTGCCGATCCTGAACGGCCGTGCAAAGTTGAAGTCGATGAGGATCGTGTCGTCCTCCGCGGGCGCCCCGCCGGACACGATCCCCTCGCTGCCGTCGATCAGGGCCATCAGGTCGAGGTTCGCGAACGCGAAACCCTCGAGGCCGAGCGCCAGCCGTACGCCAGCCACATACTTTCGAACCTTCGCGTCCAGGGCCCAGTTGAAGCCGCCGATCAGCCCGACGTCCGAAACCAGGCCGGCGCCGACGCGATCGCCGGTGATCTTGCCGAGGCTCAAGTTCGCGTAGGCTTCGCTGTAGAAGTCGACGTCGGGAGAGCCGGGCTGCCGCGAGTCCACGACGTCGACGAAGAAGAAGTTGTCGCCATATTTCCAGCCGCTCGCGTGCTGCAGCGTGTAGATCACGTGTAGGGCGCTGCCGCCGCCAGCGAAGGAGGGGGCATCCAGGCGGCCGAGCTGGAGATGAAATTCGGTGTTGCTCCAATC
>VXPW01000106.1:7479-9018 GCA_009839325.1 Rhodospirillales bacterium | reverse complement strand
CGAAGAGCTCGAAACGCGAACGGTGACGGCACGGCGACAAAGGAATTGATCATGTCGGCGCAGACGGTGGAAGAGGCGGAACTGATTTTCGAGATCTTCAAGAACACGCCCGCCAAGTCGAAGGTGTTGCTGCCGCAAGCGGCCATGGCCAAGGTGTATCGATGGGCGGGCATGTGGGACCGGATGCTTCAGTTGACCGAGGAACTGGGAGATCCCGACCACCCGGCCGCCGAACGCGATGAGGCCACATCGTTCCTCGAGAACGAAGACTCGAAGCCGGCGTCCAGCAAGCGATAGAGCCGACAGCAAGCCTCGCGATTTCGGACGCGGGGCGATCGAACACTAGGCGTTTGCCTAGGAGCGCGAATCGCGTGCACGCAATGTCCAGGCCGCAGGGGGCGTTGCCCCCAAGGGGCGGTCGTCATCGGTCGAGAAGCGCACTTGATAACGGGCTTGCGAACACGATCGAACGATGGAGCGGGCCTGCGGGTTGACCACAATTTGGGCTGATGGTGCCGAGACCACGTCCCGGCATCACGAGCCCGGTCGCATGAGTTCGGCCAACAGCGGCTTTTGCCGAAGGGATTGCCCGATCGCAGCCCGCCACTTGGGGCCTGCCGCCATCGCGTGTTCAAAGGCTTCTTCGAGCACATGAGGTCGGTCTTCCGCGAGAATCCGGATCAACAGTTCGGCCTGCGCAAGGTCCTTCCTGGCCTTCGCTTCCGAGCCGGTTGCCCGGCGTTGAGCAACGATCAATTTGTGGATGGCGTATCGCTCCGGCTGCGGAATTTGAACGAGAATGCCGCTTCGATAGAGGGCTACCGCCGGAATGGGTTCAGCGATCAGGAAGTTCAGGAAGCTGAGCGTTTGGGCGTAGACGCCCAGAGGTTGCAACATGAGGACATCGTCAGAATCGCGCATTTTTGGCGCAAGGAAATCCACCATGGTTCCGCCTCCGGGCATCGCCCATCGGGTGGGTCGGTTTCTCCTGTCGAGGCCCGGGGCCGGGGCCAGTTTCAGGTCCCTGAAGGTATTGGCCAGCGATGGGTTGACTTGGTCGTGAATGACGAGTTTGAGGCCCTCGAAGGCGGCAATATCGACGTCTTCGGTCACTGCGAGCGTATCGGTCAGGCTCACGCCTAGTTCGGCGCTGTACAGGCGAAAGGCGTGTGTTCCGACCAGCGTGCCTCCGAGACGGAACGTGCCGATTTGCGCCATGGCGTTGAGGACCTTGCCGGTTTGGCGGTCCAGAGCCGGAAGCCCTGCGGCACGTAGCTGCGCAACCAGTCTGGCATTTCGCTTTGCGAGTGTTCGTTGATCCTCGCGCTGTTTCTCAGCAGCTTTGATACGTTTCCGGAGTTCAGGTGTATCCCGTCCGATATAGCGGTCGACCACGCGGTCACCGATCCGTTGGCGGGCATACCAATAGCTCGCCTGGGTACCCTGGTGCTTCAGCAAGGGCGTCCCGCCGATTGCAGAAACGGCCTGCATTTTGTGTGCTTCGAGCAGGTCCTGATAAGTGGTCTGGACCGCGAGAGG
>VXPW01000106.1:0-7379 GCA_009839325.1 Rhodospirillales bacterium | reverse complement strand
TTCGAATGGAAGCCATCCCAATGAGAGCAGCAACGTGATTCCCCGCGCAAGCAGTGCGACACGGCACCGCAGATTGCTGCGGCTGCCGACATCAAGGGATCCGACGTCCTCGTGGCGGCGGCTGGCAGCATTCCTGCGAGCTGTTTCCGTCGTCGGGATCTCGCTCTGTGCCCTGACACCGCCTGCGGCCGCCGGTCTGGGGGCCGAAACGTTCACCCTGGCGAACGGTATGCGCGTGGTGGCCGTCCCCATGGAACGCCCTGGTGTCGTGCACCACGCCGTGTACTACGCGTTTGGCGCGGCGGACGACCCGAGCGGACAGTCCGGAATCGCGCATTTCATCGAACATCTGATGTTCAATGGAACGGGGACGACCACGGACGGACAGTACAAGCAGATCATCGGGCGCAATGGCGGCAGTACGAACGCCTACACCTCTGCAGATGTTACCGCGTACTACGCGACGATCGCCCGTGACCGCCTGGAGACGGTCATGCGACTCGAGGCCGACCGCATGACAGGAGTTGTGTTCAAACCCGAGAACTTCGAGGCCGAGCGGCAGGTCATCATCGAGGAGCGCCTGCAGCGAACCGACAATTCCCCTTCCGGGGTGTTTCGCGAGCAACTGACGGCTGCGGCCTGGCAGGCGCACCCGTACGGGCGTCCGCTCATCGGTTGGCGCCACGAAATCGAAGCGCTCACCATGGAGCAGGTGGAAGCGTACTACCGCCGCCATTACGGGCCTGCCAATGCGCTCCTGGTCGTCGCGGGTGACATCGACGCCGAATCGTTGCGTCCACTGGCGGAACGCACGTTCGGAAAGGTTGCGGCGGGCGGAGAGCCGGTCCCGCCGAGGCCCAAGGAGCCTCCCCATCGGGCCCGGGTTACCGTCGAGATGGAAGACCCGCGTGTCGCCCGGCCCCGGTGGTCCCGGCAATATCCGGCCAGGAGCTATTTCTCGGGCGCCGCGCGGGAGGCGGCCACGCTCGACGTACTCGCGGCCGTGCTGGGGGGAGCGTCCGGCCGGTTGCACCGTGCCCTCGTTGTGCGTCACAAGGTCGCCCTGGCGGCAGGCGCCTACTTCGACGGCGGCAAGCGGGACGGAGGGTTCTTCCTTGTGTACGCAATGCCTGCTGACGGGACCGACGTTTCCGAAGTCGAGGAAGCGGTGATCGCCGAGCTTCGGCGCGTGGCCGAGGAGGGCGTCGAGGAAAGAGAGGTGCAGCGAGCTGCCTATCGGTTTGCGGCCGGTGAGATCTACGCGCGCGACGACGTATCCACCGTTGCCGAATTCGTCGGGAGCACCCTCATCAAGGGCGGGACCCTGCAGGACATCGACGGGTACATCGAGATGGTGCGTTCAATTTCAGCCGCCGACGTGGCCGCCTCGGCGCGCACGCTGCTGGCCGAGCAGGCGACAGTGACCGGAATCCTCCGCCCGGGAGACGCCGAGTGACCCACTTCCTGCGATACGCCGCCGCGACGGCGCTCGCGACCAGCGCCGCTCTGGCCGTTTCCAACGCGTCGGCCACTACCTCGCCGGTCGAGGTGGTCGTATCGCCGCAGGGCACCGAAGCCTGGCTGCGCCGCGATTCGTCGCTCCCCATCGTGTCCCTGGCGTTCCGCTTCACGGGCGGTGCGGCGCTCGACGCACCGGGGAAGGAGGGCCTCGCCCAGTTCATGGCGGCGCTGCTGGACGAGGGCGCGGGTCCCTATGACGCGGTCGCGTATCGGGATCGCCTGGATGATCGGGCCATTCGGCTGTCCTTCTCCGCCGGGCGAGACAGTCTCTTCGGCACCCTCCACACGCTTCGAGAAAACGTCGAGGAAGCGGCCACGCTGCTCGGGCACGCGCTGGCGCGCCCGCGCTTCGATGACGAGCCGGTCGCGCGCATCCGCAGCCAGCTGGAAGCAGTTCGGGCGCAGAACGAGACGCGGCCCGGTAGCGTAGGACGCACCCGCTGGTTTTCCCTGGTCTTCGGCGACGGGCCGTACGGACGCCCGTCTTCCGGTACGCAGGCAAGCCTTGCGGGAATCAACGTGGAAGATCTGCGCGCCGCCGCCAGTGAACGCCTGGTTCGCCGGCGGCTGGTCGTCGGGGTGGCGGGCGACATTGATCGCGAAATGCTTGCCCGCGTGCTCGATCTCGCATTCGGCGACCTGCCGGTGGGCGAGCTCCCGGACGAGGCGCCCGAGATCGGGAGTTTTGCCGGGCAGGCCGTGCACGTCCCCATGGACATTCCGCAAACGGAGCTCGTGTTCGGCCTGCCGGGCGTGGCGCGGGACGACGCGGATTTCTTTCCGGCCTTCGTCCTGAACTCCGTCCTGGGCGGCGGAACGCCGGGAACGCGGCTCGAGCAGGAAGTCCGGATCAAGCGCGGCCTCGCCTACAGCATCTACACCTACCTGGCCGACGCCGAGCGCGCCCCGATCCTGATCGGCGCGACGTCGACGCGCGATGAGGGCGCCGGGGAGACGGTCGCGGTGGTGCGCGACGTGGTCCGGCAGACCGCAGCGGGCGGACTTACCGCGGACGAACTCGCCGATGCCAAGCTCTACATCACCGGTTCATTTCCGCTTGCCCTCGACAGCACCTCCGAGATTGCCGGCTTTCTCGTGGCGATGCAGGCCAACGATCTGGGTATCGACTACCTCGACCGCCGCAACGCGCTCGTTGAGGCCGTCACGATCGAGGACGTGCAACGCGTGGCCAAACGACTGCTGGTCGAGGATGCCATGGTCTGGGTAGCAGTCGGTCGTAGCAATCCGTTCCCGTAGAGGGGGCCGGATCGTGCCGGAGGGCGGATCTGTCAGGAACTTGATGATCGAGTCTTCGCGATGGCAATCAAGCTCACGAAGATCCTGAAGGACGGGAACACGGGCGGCCGTGTCGCGGCACGGATCAAGGATTACGAGCGTCGCTTTGGCGGCGAGGCGCGGGGCGGGCTCGACGAACGCAAGACGGGCTACCGGGATTTCGAAAACACGTACTACGACCTGGTCACCGATTTCTTCGAATACGGCTGGGGCCAGTCCTTCCATTTCGCGCCCCGCGCCAAAGGCGAGAGTTTCGCCGCATCGCTCGCGCGCCACGAGCACTACATCGCCCACCGGCTGAGGCTGGGGCCAGGCATGACCGCGGTGGACCTGGGCTGCGGCGTCGGCGGCCCGCTGATCGAGATCGCGCGCTTCTCCGGAGCCCGAATCGTCGGCGTCAACAACAATGCGCTGCAACTCGAGCGGGCCGCAAGAAGGAGCGAGGAGGGACGGCTCAGCCATCTGACCGACTGGCTCAAATGCGATTTCATGCACGTCGATGCACCGGACGCCTCTTTCGATGCCGCCTATTCCATCGAGGCGACGTGTTGTGCGCCGGACAAGGTCGGCGTCTACGGCGAGGCCTTTCGCCTTCTGAAGCCTGGCGGTTGTTTCGCGGCCTACGAATACTGCTTGACCAGGCGGTTCGACGACGCGAATCCGGAGCACCGTCGGCTCCGGGCGGATATCGAGCATGGTGGCGGCCTGCCCGAGATCGCCCGGCCCCAAGAGGTAGCCGCCGCGCTGCGGGAAGCTGGATTCGAGCTAATTGAAGCGCGCGATTTGGCTGCCGAGGCCATGCCCGGCATTCCCTGGTATCAGCCGCTCGTCGGCTCCGGCCTGTCCGTCGCCAGCTTCCGCAGTTCGGTAGCCGGACGGCGGGTGACCAATGGTTCGCTATGGCTGCTCGAAAGGCTCGGGATCGTGCCACGTGGCACGACGCAGGTTTCGAGCCTCCTGGAACTGGCGGCGGTCGCGCTTGCCGAAGCCGGCCGCCTCGGCATCTTTACGCCGATGTATTTCGTCTTCGCCCGCAAGCCGGAATAACGGCCAACAGGCGTGGTTCCGCCTGGCACCGGACGTCGCCGGGTCGGGTTCCCCGCATCCCGTGTCCACCCGCTATCCGTCGAGGAAACCGGGGGACGCGCGCCGTCGGTCCTTCCTTGCGGCTAACGCGCCCGCCTCAAGGCCGTCTGGGTGAAATCGCCGACATCGAGGTCGGTTCCGAACTCGTACTCCGACCAGTTCAGCACGGTGCTCTTCCCGGTGAGATGGTTTGTCATCGAGATCGTGCTGCCGCGCCAGTAGCGATCCAGGTATTTCTGGTAGCCCTCCACGACCATAGTCTTGAGATGGTTCTCGGTCAGGTCGAAGTACTGCACCTGAATGGTGCGGAGTTCTTCCTGGTCGAGCCATACCACTTGACGCGAGTAGCCGGAATCCTCGCCGACCGGGATTCGTTCGGACACCACGCACTCGAACTCGCCGCAAGGCTCGTTGCGCAGAAATCGGTGGGTGTACTTCTCGACCTCGACCGCGCCCATGTCCTCGTACGAGAACTCGCTCCCCATGAACGAGCCGGACTGCTTCGAGGAACTGATGCGCTTGACCCGCTTCAGCGCGGGGAGATAGAGCCATTGATCGTCCGGACCGCTCTTGTGGGAGTGGACGAGGAACGCGGTTCCCTTGACGTCACGCGGGCGGTCGAACACGAACATGGTTCGATCGCCGTCCCCGTCGACCTCGATGACTTTCAGGCGGAGCTCGCGCTGGCTTTCGCGCCCCTGCTTGCTCCGCAAGGTCATCGTCAGGTTGGCGGTGAAGTTACCGAACCCCTTCTGGCGTTCGCGGGCTTCAGTAGCGATCCTGAGCCCGGCTTCTTCAGCACTTTCGTCTGCCTGCACGACGGACGGCACCGCTGAGCAAGCCAGAACGGCGACAAGGATCCCGGGCCACACGAGCGCTGCCCGGAAGAACGAAATGCGAATTACGGCTGCCTCCTGTCATTGGCCAGCGGGAGGGCGGCAATGGCAGGGAAGCGACGACGGGGTCCGTGCAGCGACTGGACCATGGCGGCTTCAGCACCACTCCGTGTACCTCGTCGGACATCGTAGCACGACTGCCCGCTCCGACTTCGAAACCCGTCGGGCAACGGCCCTTCTTGGGATCTACCGTGAAATATGGACATGGACGATTGCAGCAGCGAAATCTATTGGCTCGAGCGCCTCAGTCGCTCCCGGATTTGCGCAGTCGTTTCCTTGGCCCCGTCAAGCACCATCAGCAGTGGCGGAAGGAACAGGAAGTCCGCCAGAAGCGCGATGATGACCGTTATGCCCACGAGCAGGCCGAGCGCCTGGTTGGTCGACATCCCCGACGCTCCGAACACCATGAATCCCAGTGCAAAGATGGCGGTCGTCGCCACCAGTGCCTTGCCCACGGTGAGAAACGCCGACTGAACGGACTCCGACGGCAACAACCCGCTCTTCCTGGCCCGTACGTACTTGGTCATGAAGTGGATCGTGTCGTCCACGATGATCCCGAACGCGATGGCGGTGACGACCGCCGCAGCGTTGCCGACCTCTCCGACCACATATCCCCACAGACCCATCGCCATGGCGGCCGGCAGGAAATTGGGAATCAAGCTGATCAGGCCGAGACGGACGCTCTTGAAGATCAGGAGCAGGAGTAGCGATACGATCGCCATTGCGACGATCGTGCCGAGCAACATGCCTTCGATGTTCCGCTGAATTGAATGAGCCCCGACGACCGCAACGCCGGTGGCTTGGGTTGCCAGTTCCGGGGCGTTCTGCTGGAACCAGGCTTGTATGCGGTTGTCGAGGTCGATCTTCTCCCTGGTAGCCAGGCTCTTGAGCACGACCGTGACGCGCGTCGCGGATCGCTCGACGTTGATGAGATTGTTCAGGTCACGGCCGACGGGAAGAGAGAATTCGTAGAGCAGGAGATACTGGGCGGCGAGTTCGGATTCGCTCGGGAGCACGTAGAAATCCGGGTCGTCGCCGTGCAAATTCTTGTTCAACCGCTTCATGATGTCGGAGAGGGCGAAGACGTGTGCGACCTCCGGCTGTGCCCGGCTCCACTCCGCGAACGCCTCCACCTGGCTCAGATATTCGACATCCGTGATGCCGCCCTCACGGCCGGATTCGAGCGAGTACTCGTACGTTTCCACGCCGGTGAAATTCTCGCTTACGAAATCCGTTGATTGTCTGAACTCGTAGCTTTCATCAAGGAGTTCCAGCCAATTCTCCTTGAGTTCAATCCGCGAGATACCGGCAACCAGTACAACCATTACGATGCCGACGGTCCATAGGAGGGTCGTGCGATAGGAAACGACAAACCGTCCCAGGCGATCGAAGAAGTCGGCTCTGCCCGCGCGGACGGAACGGGCACGCATGGGTACGACCGACAAGAATGCCGGCAGCAGGGTGACCGAGAAAAAGAACGCGGCCATCGCGCCGAACGCCACGATGTTGCCCATAACCCGGAACGGCGGCATGTCGGCGAAATTCAGACTGAGGAAGCCGATCGCGGTCGTGAGCGACGTGAGGAACACCGGCCACATGTTGACCTGCAGAGAATGACTGGCGGCCGGTTTGCGCTCGGCTCCCTGGCGCATGGCTGCCGCCATTCCCTCGATGATGTGCACCGAATGCGCGACCGTGACGGCCATCAGGACGAACAGGGCGGCTCCGCTCTCGCCGTACAGCTTCATGCCGGTCCAGCCAGTGAAGCCCAGCGCGGACAGGAAGACGGCAACCAGCATCACGACGATTGCAACGGTCCCCCACAACGAACGCAGCAGGAATACAGCCACGAGCAGCATGGTCCCGAACGCGACGGGGGTGAGGATGCCCATGTCTTCGTCGATCGCGTCCTTCATGGCGCGATTGAGGACGATTTCACCCGTAAGGTGATAGTCAATGCTGGGATGCGCTTCCCGGGCGGAGGCAGCTGCGTCGTAAAGGAAGTCGGTGACCTCCAATCTGCCGAGCTGCCGGTCCTCCGGCAGCGAAACACTAACCACCAGCCCGGCGACCCGGCCGTCCCTGGACACGAAGCGCCCGGCCACTTCCTCGGTACCGAGCGCGATACTCGCTATTCGTTCGATATCGTCGTCGCTGAGAGAGGCGGCATCGTCGATGAGCGGCTCGACGATCAGCTCGTCCTCCAGACCTTCACTATGCGAATAGTTTGCTAACGAATCGACTCGCGTGACGTAGGGCGTTCGCCACAGGCGGTTGGTCATCTCTTCAATGGCGACGAGTGTTTCCCGCGTGAAAATGGTGCCGCTTTGCGGAGCCACGGCCACCAGCGCTCCGTCAGATAGGGAATAGGTGTCTTCCAGCTGGTCGAGCGCGACAATATGCGGGTCATCGTTGCTGAAGTGATTTCGAACGTCGACGTCGACGACAGCGATGTTCTGGGTACCCGAAGCGAGTGCCAGCATGACCAGCAGAGAGAGCAGGATGGTCAGCCATCGACGCTTCATCAGGAGCGCGATGAAGGAAGCCAAATTCATATCAACGTGCCGAATCAGGACCAAG
>VXPW01000095.1:18742-56667 GCA_009839325.1 Rhodospirillales bacterium | reverse complement strand
AGCTGATCGTGTCGAGACTGGATGCCGTGACGGCCGACCTCACCCACTTGCACACGCGCGTGTGGGGGCGGAAGGGCGGGGAGTGGAGAAGGTGGCTCGGCGGAGAGAACGTCGAGGACATTCCCGGTTACGACCCTGCCAGCGGTCTTCTTCGACTCTCGTGCCTTGAGCAGCATCCGCTCGAGATCGGGGACTTCCACTGGGAAGACGTGTGGATTTGCGAAAAGCTGCAGCGGTCGTTGCGCTCACCGGCGTACCGGTGTGGACTCCTCGCCGCCGGGGCCGGCGCCGAGGCACCGCTTGAGTTCTTTCAGCGCAACGTGCTGGACTACCTCACACCGGTTCCAGGCTCGACCCAGGACAGCTCCGCTGGCCAGCCCGCAATAGCTGCACCCGACGGCGGGTAACGCCGCACCTGAAGCTGCCCGCGGTCCACTGTCTTCGCCCGTTCCGATCTATTGCGCGCAGGCGGCCTAACTGTTCCGCGGCGGGCGCCTACGGCGTCGCAGTACCCTGACCTTGCAGCCCGACGCGGTGCCTCGGCACCACCGTGCGAATGTCTCAAGCCCTGGTTACGTCGACCAGGGTTGTGTGCGCGGTGCAGCCCTGGCCGATGCGCGACGTGCCGATATCGCGCGTGAGCACGTTCGGGTTGCCTTCGCGGTCGATGTCTTCGTCGTCGGGGTCGAACCAGGCGCCTGTGGATATGGCAACCACGCGTTCCCGGATGTCGTCCGAAAGCCTGGCTCTGGCGCGACATCGACCCCGGTCATTGAAGACGATCACCATGTCCCCATCGCTGATCGTACGAGCCCGGGCGTCCTCGGGATTCATGATGACCGGCATCGGGCGCGCGCCCTCGATGTCGGCGAGGGCGCTCTCCATCTGGCTGTGCAGCTTGTCACCCGGTTGCGGCGACACGAGATGGAGCGGATGGGTCGCGGCAGACGGTGCGCCCAGCCATTCGTCGGGAGCATTCCAGACTGGGTGGCCCGGGCATTCGTCATATCCGAATTCTGCAATCGTTTCGGAGAAGATCTCGATTCGGCCGGACGGCGTGCTGAGCGGGTTTGCCGCCGGGTCCTCGCGGAAGTCGGCTAGGGGAACCGGCGCGAATTCGGCGCCTTCGATGGGAAGCTCGACCCAGTTTCGCTGGCGCAGCTCGTCAAGGCCCGGCGTTTCGACTCCGTGGCGGGCGGCGTCCTGGCGGAATCGATCGTAGAGGTGGCGTTGCCAGTCGGCGGCGGTCCGGCCCTCCGAAAATATCTCGCCATGGCCCAGACGATGCGCCAGCTCCACGAAGATCTCATAGTCATCACGGGCTTCGCCCACCGGTTCGATCAGCCGGTCCATGTGAAACAGGTAGGCATCGTTCGGCGAGCGCCCGATATCTTCGCGCTCGAACGGCGTCGTGGCCGGAAAGACGATGTCAGCCCGCTTCGCCGTGGCGGTCCACCAGGGTTCGTGGACGATGATCGTGTCGGGCCGCTCCCAGGCCTGGTTCAACCGGTGGAGGTCCTGGTGGTGATGGAACGGGTTGCCGCCGCACCAGTAGACCAGCCGGATGTCCGGGTAGGTCCTGCTCTGTCCGTTGAAGTCGTATTGACCACCCGGATTGAGCAGCATGTCGGCGATTCGGGCCACGGGGATCGCATCGTCGACGGGATTGTCTCCCTGGGGCAGCCTTAGACCGGACAGGCGCTTGAGCGGAACCCCGACACCGCCGATGGCGCCGTAGCCGTAGCCGATGCCGCCGCCGGGCAGGCCGATCTGTCCCAGCATCGCCGCCAGCACCGCCGCCATCCAGTAAGGCTGCTCCCCGTGCTGTCCCCGCTGCAGCGCCCATGCGACGGTGATCAACGTGCGGGTTCTCGCCATCCTGCGAGCGAGAGCATGGATGGTGTCCGCTTCGATTCCGCAGATCTCGGCCGCCCAGTCCGGGGACTTGGGCTGGCCGTCCACGTTGCCGAGGAGGTACGGGCGGAACCGGTCATAACCGACCGCACACCGGCCGAGGAATGCCCGGTCGACGAGCCCCTCGGTCTCCAGAACGTGGGCGATACCCAGCATCAGTGCGGTATCGGTGCCGGGAATGACGGGCAGCCACTCGGAACCCGCAATCGTGTCCGTGCGTTGCGGGCCGACGTTGACGAGGTGAATGCCCTTCGCCCGGTAGCGTTCCAGCCACCCCAGGGCCTGATGCCGCGTGACCCCGCCCATGCTGACCTGCGAGTTCTTCGGGTTGATCCCGCCAAACATCACCAGGGTCTCGGTGTGCGCTTCGATCATCGGCCACGAATTCTGGTGGCCCCACAGAAACTTGAGGAACGGCATGCCGAATACGTGGGGGACGATGGCCTGCGCGCCTGCCGTGCTGTAGCTCGCGACCGACGCGACGTAGCCGCCAATCGAGCTCAGGAAGCGGTGAACCTGGCTCAGGGCATGGTGGAAACGTCCGGCGCTTGCCCAGCCGTAGGAGCCACCGAAGATCGCGCCGTTGCCGTGTTCGTCCCGGACCCGCTGAAGTTCCGCGCCGGCGATATCCAGCGCTTCGTCCCATGGCAGCTCGACGAACGTGTCCTTCCCCCGGCGCGCCCGGGCGCGGTCCTGGCCGCCTTCCAGCCATCCCTTGCGGACAGACGGACGAGCGACCCGCGTGCGGTGGTGGATGGCAGCGGGAAGAATGTCAGAGATGGGCGGCGGATTCGGGTCTTCCGAAAAGGGGCCCGCAGCGATCACGCGGTCGTTCTCAGTCGTTACCTCGATCGCACCCCAGTGACTGGTGGTGACCCTGGTTCTCCGGCCCGGCCCCCGATCTCCTTCGGCGTGTCGCGACATGTCCTGCTCCGCCAAGTTCGCCCAGCCTAAGCTTGGCTCCTGTCGAACCCAGGCGACGCTCGTTGCCGCGGCGCGTGTCGTCGCACACTCAGGCGAACGCCGGACCGTGATGGTCAGCTTCCGGCGCATCCGTACTGGAACAACCTTCCGACGATCCAGCCGTCGGTCCGCGCCTCCCGCATGGGTCGATGCGGATGTTAGTGCAAGGGGAGTCGTGCGCCCAAGCCGGCCCGCCGATCAGGGATTTCAAAGCCCTTCGGCTGCCCGTCCGTTGACGGGGTCGGGTCCGCGTTGCATTTCCAGATGGACGAGGATTGCTGGGCCCCCGTTTCGGCGGAAACCGCGGCCGGGGAGGTGTGCCGGACCTACGGCGATCCTTGCGGGCCGTGCGGGCGACCAAAGAGGTTCGAATACGGACTCGGCAACGCGGAGAACGACTAGTCGCCGTCCTCGGGATGCACAAACGTGTAGATGCGGGTGATGTCCGCGTTCGGCTCGTCGGCGTCGAGGCTCCGCCAGATTGCCGATACCGCGGGACTGATCGGGCAGGATGCGCCGATTGCGCCGGCCGCGTCGCGATAGAGCCGGAGATCTTTGACGAACTGAGCACTTGAGAAGCCTGCGTCATAGCTCCCGGTCATGACCCGATTGGGGAACTTGTCGGCGGTCGCAGTGTTGCGGCCACTCGACGCGTTCACGACGTCGAGGATCATCCCCATTTCCAAACCCTGCTTCACGCCGAACGCAACGGCCTCGGCGGTTGCCGCCATCGCGGTACCCGAAAGAAAGTTGTTGAGCACCTTCATGGCCTGGCCCTGGCCGGGCTCGCCGCCCACGCGAAACACGTTGCCGGCCATGGCTTCGAAGGTCGGCTGCAGCTGATCGAACGTGTCTTCCGAGCCCGAGTACATGATGGCCAGGGTGGCGTTCACCGCGCCACTCACACCGCCTGAGACGGGCGCATCCACGTACTCGATTCCGGCGCCGGCGAGCAAACCGTGCACGCGCTGGGCTGCCTCGGTGCCAATAGTGGAGTGATCCACGACAAGCCGGGTCTGGCGGTCGGTCGCGCTGCGTATGTCGCGGGCGATCGCTTCCGAGGCGCGTCCGTCAGGCACGCAGAGGTGAATCACGTCGACCATGCCTGCGAGCGCCGTAGTGGAATGGGCGATTTGCGCGCCCTGGGGTGCCCGCACTGCCGTTCCGGCAGCGTCGTACACGATGGTGTCCTGCCCCGATTTCACGAGGTTCCCCGCTATCGGCCTGCCCATGTTGCCGAGGCCGATGAATCCGATCGCCGTCTGCGGCATGCTGCCGATCGCCTCCATCTGCGTTTTGTTGGTCGATAGTAGCGATCGGAGCGGGAGGCTTGGACAATGATCTTCGGAACCAGGCTGACGAAGATTTCACATAATTCATGTAACGAGCGGTAATCACACAACTGATGGCTCGTACCCTCTGCTTGGACAAAGCGGAAATACAGGAACAGTCACCGAACCGAATGCGGCTGTTTTCGAGTTGAGGTCTCTGGCTGGCGGCATGGGACGGTAGACCACCCTCTTGAGCTGAAGGGTGGTTTTCGTTCGGTTGGAGGGTGATGCCCTCGCGGGGCCAGCGGCAACTCCGGATTCTGCCTGACCGAGGACGGCAGTACTTGGTCGTCCGCTCACCGCCGTCACCCGCTGGCGGCTCTAGACAATCGAGGCGGCTACATAACCGGCCGCGCCGGCGCCGGACATCGCGATTGCCACGTAGAGCGCGAAGACCCGGAGGCGGACGATTGCAGCGACCGCCACCGCGACGTAGAGGCTCACCGCGGCGCCGGAGATCATCAGCGCAAGGGCGGCACCGAAGCTCATCCCCTTCTCCATCAGCCCGCGCACGAGTGGCAGGGCCGCGTAGCCGTCCAGGTACATCGGCGCGCCGACGATCGCGGCCAGTGGAATGGAGGCGCCCGCGTCTTCGCTGAAGAGCGAGGTCACCCACGCGTCAGGTACGAGGCGTTGCAGGAATACCTCAAGGACGAGCGCCAGGACCAGCCAGCGCAGAACCAGCCGGACGCTGCCCCAGACCTCAGGCCAGAAGCGGGCATGTCGGACTTCGTAGCCGTACTGCTCGAGTAGGCCGGGGCGCATCAGGTGGTGAGCGGCGCCCCGGTAGCCGGGCAGGGCCCAGGTAAGTGCGCCCGCGAACAAGCCGATCACAAACGCGGCGACCGTCTTTGCGATGGCGAACGGGACCCCGATGATGCCGGCGGTGATGACCAGCATGCTCGGGTCGGTGATGGGAGATGCGACCCAGAACGCCATGATCGGCGGGAGCGGCAGGCCGCGGCGCAGCAGGGTCGCAATGAGGGGAAGCACGCCGAGACCGCAGACCGGGGTGACGGCCCCGACGAGGCTCGCGATTACCACGGCGCGGGCCGGGCTGCCCGCGAGCCAGGCGAGCGCTCGGTTGGACCAGTTGCCAAGGGTCAGGGCGCCGGCAAGAGCGGCGGCGACCGCGATCACCGGCAACAGCGCGAGCAGATCCCAGCCCAGCGCGATCAGCATCCCGGCATCGGCTTCGGGCAGCATCGAGCCCGCAACGAGCAGGGCCGCGGTCACGAGCCACGTCAGCGCCTCCGCGCTCGGGCGCCGGAATCGAAACGAGCGGACCGCGGTGAGTTTCATGGCGCACCGGTTACAGGAAGACCTCCGGGTCGGCGGAGGCGGGCGCAAGCATGGCATTCCTCCGGCCGATGCGGGTCTTCAAAGGGAAATCCACGCCGGCCCGGCCGGGCGCGGCGGCAGCGAAGAGAGCGGTGGAGGCGCGATGAGATACCAAGCGGGCACGGGTACACAGGCCGCTGAAGCCTCACAGGACCAATTCCGTCATGACGTCGTGGCTCCGAGAGCCGCCCGCGCCGTTGGCGTCCTGTCGGCCGCCGTCGGTCCGGCATGAAACGACTTGGCACCGAGGGTTCGTGTCTGGTACCGGCTCAGGGACAGGAACTGGGCGGTACAGCACTGCGGACCATGCTGCATCGGCGGCTGTCCTCGTGGTTCTTTGCTGCCGCTTGACCGCAGGCTCCACTTGCACGGCTGTGACGCGTGCGTCGATAATTGCGCACCATGTACGACACCGTTCACAGAGCGTGACATCGTGGTGCAGCACGGCGAGCGCCGAACCCTCATTCTCACGGGTGCCAGCCGTGGCATTGGGCACGCCACCGTAAAGCGCTTCTCGAGCGCAGGCTGGCGGGTCATCACATGTTCCCGACAGCCCTTTTCGGAGGACTGCCCATGGGAGGCCGGACCTGAAGACCACGTAGTGGTCGACCTCCGGGACCCGGCAAGCGTCGACGCAGGTGCAGAGGAGATGCGGAGGCGCCTCGGCGGGGAGCCCCTGCACGCCCTCGTCAACAACGCCGGCATCTCTCCCAAGACTGACGACGGTAGACGCCTCGGCGCCATCGACACGCAGCTCTCGGTGTGGCGCCAGGTCTTCGAAGTGAATTTCTTCGCCCCCCTCATGCTCGCGCGGGCACTTGCCGAGGAATTGCGTGTCGGCAGGGGCTGCATCCTGAACGTGACTTCGATCGCCGGCGGACGCGTGCACCCCTTTGCGGGTACCGCCTATGCCACCTCCAAGGCGGCACTCGCATGCCTGACGCGGGAGATGGCCGCGGACTTTGGGCCCCTCGGGATCCGCGTCAACGCCATCGCCCCCGGCGAGATCGATACAGCGATCCTGTCGCCCGGTACGGAGCAGCTTGCAAACGATATTCCGATGCGCCGGCTTGGGTCCGCCGAGGAAGTGGCGGCAGCCATCTACTACCTCTGCTCGCCCCAGGCGAGTTACGTCAGCGGTACGGAAATCCACGTCAACGGCGGCCAGCACGTTTAGGCCGTTTGGCCAGCCAGTGCGTATACGCGAACGCGAGAGTTGCGCGCACAACGGTTGAACCGAGACACAACGGCGGGCGGTGCCAACCTTGGCGAGCGTGGAGAGATTCGACCTCTTGACCTAGGCACAAATTGAAGTCCCGGCCCTGCAACTGGAAAATACGACACTAAGACAACACGTTAGAAACGTGTTTCTCCTTCTGGAAATTCCTTACGCAATGAGTTCATCCGTTGTATAGCCCAGCCGATAAACGCAACCCCGATGAACCTGTGGCCCATTGCCCGGGACGGCTGGACTGATTACTGAGACGTGACCTGAGAACGATCGGGCATCCAAGCATCGCGAGGATCTGCCGTCCGTTGCGAATTCCACTTGGATCGCGGCGCTCAGGAACCAGCGGCCTCGAACCGCGCGAGGCGGGCGGGTCGCTCGTTGATCGGTAGGTGCAGGACCATCGCAAGAACCCCGAGCCCGACCGCCGCCCACCATACCGGCCCGTAGTCTCCGAACGCATCGACGGTTCTCCCACCCATCCTGGCGCCGAGGAACATGCCGGTCTGATGGCCGAGATAGAGCAGCCCAACGAGCGTCGAGAAAAAGCGCAAGCCCTGCGTCAGGGCCGCGAGCCCGGTGGTGAGCGGCACGGTCGAGAGCCACACTACCCCCATCGCCGCGGCCCGTGCCGACCTGCCCCCGCAAGCGCCACTGCCATAGCCGTGAAGTCGAGATCCGCGTCAGGGGCAAACACCGACCCGCTGGCCGGTCGCTGGAGCCAGGCGGGTGCGACAGGCATCGAGATCCCTGGCGGACTGGTGCAGGCTTCGAAGCCGGGTGTGTCGCGAATGTCCGCCGCCCGGGCGATGGACGTTGCCTGCCCCTTGAGGATGGCGGAGAGGCCGCGCGAAAGTAGGTCGGCGCGGGCCGCGGCGATAGTGATACGGTGATTTCTGGGAGCTGTCCGCCCTACGGGTCTGGGCCAGCCTCGGCGGGGGAGCGCGGCAGGCTCCCTGCCCGGATTCGATGGAAACGCTTTCCATCGGGCAACGGTCGCAGTGTTGGTGGGTCGCCGCCATACCCGAAGGGGTGGCCATGCGCGGGGCGTGGAGATCGATGAAGGGATTCACATGGCCCGCGTGGCTTGCGCGTCTGGAGGACCTGGTCGGGGCGGGTGCTGCCAAGGCCGCTGGCTTCTGGGCGCTCACGCTGCTGTGGCTGCCCGCTATCGAATCGGCCGAGTTTCTGACCTCCGTGGCCCCGTCGATGGGCCACGTGTATCCGCCAGTCGGCTACCTGCAGATCCTGACGCGGTCGTTGATTGCGTTGCTGGTCCTTGCCCCCATGGGGCTACCAAGCGCATTGCTGTGCCAAGAGCTCACGCGACTGGAGTACCGCCGCACCGCCTGGGTGGCCGGCGCCGCGGTGCTCGCTGCCGCGGTTGCGATCATTCACGCGCGCGGCGGACTGACGGACGCGCTCTCGGGGCCAATCGGCAGCTTGGCCTATGCGCTGAACATGCTCACGATGGTCCTGCCCGTGTGGATCGTCGTCTACCCGGCAACCGTCGGACTGATGGTGTGGATGGCGTCCACGGCGCTGCAGCGTCGCGGGGAAGCGTCCGCGCGGCTGAAGCGCGCGGATTCCGCCCGTAGGACGGGATTCTGGCTGCTTGCGTTGCTGTGGCTGCCGGCGCTGGTGATTGGAGCCATTCTGATCGAGATCTCGCCGCTTCTTGGCACGTCGCCTTCCGCCGAAGGGCCGCAGGTGTCCCTGCTGCCGCTGGCGGTCGCGCCGATGGGGGAGGTTCAGCTGTGGGTCAGGTTTCTGCCCATGTTCGCAATCGCGCTCTTTGTGTTCTCCCCCGCCGGCCTGGCGGTCGCTTTGCCATGCCGGGAGCTCCGGCGCCTGGGATACCGCCGCGCCGCCTGGACGGTCGGCACCGCAGCGGCGTTGACCACGGCGGCCTTGCTGTGGGTGGCGATGGAGTTGTTCCTGCTCGCGACTGCACCTGCATTCACCGGCACGATCGGTCGGATCGTGGAAACGCTGTACTACACCGCGCAGATGCTGCCGGCGGACATTCCCGTGTATCTGGCGGTCCTGAACCTGCCGCTGCTGGCAGTGGTTCTGCTGTCGGGACGGCGTCATCGGACGCGGGGCGGGGGAACGGGCCCCGATTCCATTCCCGACCGCACGTCACCGTGACGTACCGAGCGGGACGAGCACGGATGGACGCAGGCGGGGTCAACCATCCCGCCCCTGGAAATGGACACGGGCCCTGCCGGCGGGCCTGACGCTGCACGCGGCCACGCGCACGCCATGGCGGGCACAGGGTGCGCGCGGCAGTGCAGCGGACAGCGACCGACGCGGACGGGGACCCGGATGGGCGCACCTTCGCGATGGCGGTGGCGGAGGATTTGCGCCTTGCTCCGGTGGCCCTGACCCCAGCAGCCATCACAATCCTTTGTCCGGATTGGCGCTGCGGAGGGCCTTGTCAGGTCCGGTGACGGTTGATCTTGCAAGTCGCCAATTCATCGGCAAGTCAGATGCCTCGAACGTACGGGGTCACCATGTGATGCAGGGGCCCTCGGATTGGCTTCCCGGACCGATGATGAGCACGGTGTGGATCGGCGGTGTCGGAGGGGCGCGCCCCGGGGCTGCCAGAACCTCGACGGGGGCAATTGTCCGTCGGGTTCGCAACCTGAAGGCGATCGACCGGGACGCCGTAGCCCGGTCCTTCGGATCTGGGCTAGAGACCAACCGGGCGGCAATCTACCGTCGAAGAGGCCATGACTGCGTGGTAGCAATGTATCCGGTGCGCGTACAAGGCCTTTCCACGGGCCGCGGAGGAAAGAGACATGGTAGAAGTGGCGACGTTTGCGCCTGGCGGATACCGCTACATCCGGGGGCAATTCCAGTATTCGGGCGGGGTGGCAGCGGAGCCTGGCTATCGGGTCGAGCGCGTGCGCTTCCATCGCCCTGTGCTGCTGGATGAGGGCTTTCGCCGGATCGAGGCCCATCTGGAGGCTGCCGGGCGGCCGATGACGGCGTTCTGCGCCTGCGAGCTGCGCTCGCCCGGCCAGTTTTCGGAAGAGGGGTTCGTGGCCTTCAACCGGGCCTATGTCGGGACCCTGGAGCGGTGGGGCATTTTTCGGGACGAAGAGAACCCGGTCGCGCGCTCCAACGTCTGCCCAGAGGTGAATCCGCCTGCCGGGCCAAGCTTCCATGCCTTCTGCTACACGGCGTCTGACGACCGCGAACCGGCCGGAACTTTCGTCATCGCCGGCTCTGGCGAAGCACCGGAGGCGCCGGGGCCGTATCGCGATCGGATCATCCGCCTCGGCGACACCTCGCCGGCCGCCATGGAGGAGAAGGCCCGCTACGTGCTCGGCGCCATGGAAAGCCGCATGGCGGCGCTGGGTTTCGCCTGGCCGGACGCCACTGCCGCGCAGGTCTACACCATCCACGAGATCCACGGTTTCCTGGGCGCGGAGATTGTCGCGCGCGGCGCTGCCCCGGACGGCATCCAGTGGACCTATGCACGCCCGCCGGTGGAAGGTCTCGCCTACGAGATGGACGTGCGCGGCCTGTTCGCTGAACGCGTGGTGGGCTGATGCGAACAGCGGCGCCTTGGCGGTGTCCGTCGTTCGCCCGGGTATCACTCCCGGGCGGGCGCGCCATGGACACCAGGGAACATCCGATCGCGATCCTACGTCCGGCCCCGCCTCGCCACCCGCTTCACGATCGATTTGTCGTTGGTCCGTACCACGTCAATCCTGCGGCGGAGTAGCCCGTTCATGCTTCGAACGGATTCAGTACATCCACGTCCAACCCCGCCACACCGGCAACATTGCGCGTGACGAGGATCAGGCCGTTGGTCTTGGCTGTCGCGGCCAGGAGCGCATCGATGACGGGCACCGGGCGGATCGCATTCATTCTGCCCCAATGCTCGGCAACAGCCGTATCGACGGGCAGCACGCGATTACCGAAGTGCGACATCACGTCGGCGAGCCACGCCTCAAGCGCGTCAGCGCTTCCCGGGTCGCGGGGACGCACCAACTCCACACCCTTGCGGATCTCACCCAACACCAACGGGCTGAGCCACAGATCGTCCTCGGCGACGCCGTTCCACCATTTCGCCACGGCCGGATCGCAGCGGTGACCTTTGCGCACCTCAGCGATGATGTTCGTGTCGATCAGGAACGTCATAGGGCGGCGTCACGCCCGACATCGCGCGAGCGTTCGAGATCAACCCCGTCGAGCGGTGCCGAGGCCAGCAGCGCCTTGAGCCCGCCGGGGCGCGGCGCGGCGATCTTCTCGCGCAGAACGGCGCGCGTCTCGGCCTCTCGCTCGGGATCGACCAGCGCTGAGGCAACGTCGCGCATGAGCGAAGCGTCTTCTTTCCGAATCTGGATTTCGACACGTACAAAGCCCTGCCGTTGGCGGCGCTTGCGCCACTTGGTGACGGGAGACAAATTGGTGTTGGTCACGACTTCCTCCACTTTCCGGTAATCTTACCGGAAAACCGAGGCACGGCAACGGGGATTCTTGCAACGCGGTCGTGATCTTCTCAAAGCCTGAAGGTTTCAGGTTCAAATCCTGACCTCGCCACGACATGTGTGTAGAGACCTGTGTGCGGATGTCGCGGCTGAGGGCGGACTCGATGCCGCCCGATCGCATCAATCGCGCCGGCCGCCGGCGGGGGGGTCGGCCCACAACATTGCGCCGAGCGTGAGACTCCCGAAGAGCGCGAGGGCGCCAACCTGCGTGTAAAGGGTTCCATCGAAGGTCTGACCGATCAGGCTCCCGAGCGGTACGGAAATCAAAGTAGAGAGTGACGTCACCACCGCTGCGCCCACGCCGGCAATGTGCCCGAGCGGTTCCATCGCGAGGGCGTTGAGGTTCCCGAAGACGAGACCGATAAAGAGAAACACGACCGACAGGTACGCCATGAAGAGCCAGAGGGGCGGCAGCCCGTCGAACTGGAACAGCCCGATCCAGGCGACTATGGAAGTCAGCGCGACGGTGGTCGCGCCGATTTTCGAGAGCCGTCGCATGCCATACCGGAGGACCAGGCGGCCATTGACCATCCCGCCGAAACCGATGCCGAGCGCCAGGACACCGAAATACACCGGGAACATCGCACCGGTCCGGTATGCCTCCTGAAAGATCTGCTGGGCGGAACTCAGGTAGGCGACGAACGGCGCAAACACGAACCCCGATGCGAGGGTGTACCCGAGCGAGGTCCGAATTCGCACGATCTCGCCGACCGCCTGGCCGATGGCGCGGACGGAAAAGGGCCGTCGGCGTTCGATAGGCAGGGTTTCCGGCTGACGCAACGTGAGCCATGCGAAGGCCACCGCGGCGACCGCGAAGAACGTCGTGAAGATCGTGCGCCAGCTTCCCAGCCAGAGGATCCCCTGCCCGAGCAGCGGGGCGAGTGCGGGGACCAGGATGAAGACCGCCATCACGAAGGACATGAGCCGGGCCATTTGTCGGCCGCTGAACTGATCGCGGACCAGGGCCATGGTCACGATCCGGGGCCCCGCAGCCCCTACGCCTTGGAGGACGCGACCCGCGATCATCGCTTCGAAGGAGGACGCGAAGATGCTCACGAGGCAGCCCGTCATGAAGAGGGTGAGGCCGGCATAGATGGCGGGTTTTCGGCCGATGCGATCCGAGAGCGGCCCGAACAGCACCTGTCCGAGCGCGAGGCCCAAGAACAGGGACGTGATCACGAACTGGACATCGTTCGGACGCTGCACGCCGAGATCGCGGCCGATCATCGGCAGGGCCGGCAGCATGGCGTCGATCGCGAGCGCGACCAGCGACATCAGGAGCGCGGCGAGCGGGACGAACTCGGCGGTGCGAAGGGCGCCAGCGCGTGCTGATCGGCTCATCCTGCTTGCCCTTGCCCGGTGGGGACGATCAATCCTCAGGGACCATCGATTGCCGAAGCTGCCGGAAGCCGGGCCACCGTGGATTGGCGCCTGACCGGCACCGAGACGGCGGCAGCGGATGGACCGCTTCGGTCGGCCCCGCCTGCCGGTTCAGCCCTTTGCCGTTTGTCAGGTCCGGTGCGTTTCCCAATCGGTGCCGTGGTAGAGGATCTTTCGTCGTTCTTCTTCCGACCACCGATGGAATTCCACGGCGAGGGGGTCGAAGTCGTATTCGGGCTCCGGCTCCAGTTCGAAATGACCGTGCGTGTCGACGCCCCGCACGAGGGCGGCGCTGTCGTGGTCGGACCGGATCTGTCGGGCGTCCGGCGGAATGAAGCGGATCGCCAGGCCGATGCGGCGGTCAGCGGAGCGGTTCGGATGTGATGCGTGGGCAATGCGGAAGGCGAAGATCGAGCCTTCTCCCGGGTCAAGCTCGACGTTCACTGCCTTGGCTTCGTCGACGCCCTCCGTGATTTCCTGGCCACGCGTGAGCATATTGTCGTCGTGGTAGGTCTCGCGGTGGGGGAGGTCCGGCCCCAGGTGCGAGCCCAGCAGGTAGCGCATGCAGCCGCTCGCCACGTTGGAGGGCGAGAGCGCCACCCAGAGGGTAATCAGCTTGCTGCTGTCGAGACCCCAGTACTGGCTGTCCTGGTGCCAGGAGACGTAGCTCGGGGAGTTCGCTTCCTTGACCCACCAATCCGTGGACCAGACCATGATGTTGGGACCGAGGATGTCTTCCACCGGATCCAGCACGCTCTCTTTCCGGATGAAGTCGGAGAGCCACTTGAACAGGAGGTGGCTCTTGTAGCGCACTGACCCCTTGAACGGCCCCCCATGGTCGGTCTCGCCTGCTTCAAGCTGCGCCCGCAGGCGACGTGCCTCCTCCCCGGAGGCAATCTGCACCGGTGCATAGAGCCCGTCTCGACGGAACTGCGCGATTGCTGCAGCGTCCAGAACCTTGCCCATCGCTGTGTCCCGCTGTCGTTGTCTGCCGCCCATCATCCGCACTCTTGGCGTCGCAATCAACAAGGCTGGCTGCACCGCGGCGTCTAGTGCCACGCCCGATCGCTCGACGCGGGTCGGAGGATGCCGGACCGCGTTGCCGCAGGTTCCGGCCGCCGATGTCCTGGCACGGGCCCGGCCGGCCGGGTCCTGCGGCGTTCGAAACCAAACGGACGGGCGCGCGAATTGGCGTGGGCAGACTCGTTTTCAGCGCCCGGCCGTCTTCAGTCAGCCCTGGCGGCGCGCGGCGAGGGTTGGCGGGCCGTCACGCCGTCACCTCGGCAAGGATCCTGACGGCCTCCTGGCAGTCGGTCCGGCTGACATCCAGGTGAGTCACGGCGCGCATGCGCGTCGCTCCCATCGCGCCGATCCGCAGGCCGGCCGCGCCGGCACGAGCCGCGACGTCGGCGGCACTGTGTCCGGTATTCCCCACGTCGAAGAACAGGATGTTGGTTTCACATGGTTCGACCACGAAGCCCTTCAGCTCGGCCAGTCCGTCGGCCAGCAGCGCGGCGTGGGCATGGTCCTCCGCGAGGCGGTCCCAGTGGTGGTCCAGCCCATGGAGGCCGGCCGCTGCAAGGATGCCGGCCTGCCTCATGGCGCCCCCCATGCGCTGCTTCCAGCGCCACGCCTCATCGATGAACGAGGAGGACCCGGCGAGAACGGCACCCACCGGGCAGCCGAGCCCCTTGCTCAAGTCGATCCAGGCGCTGTCGAAGCCGTCCGCGTACGCGGCGGCTGACACGCCCGACGCGACCACGGCGTTCGGCAGACGTGCGCCGTCCAGGTGGGTGGCGAGGCCGTGTGTCCGGGCGACCTCGGTGACCGCCCTGACGTCCGCCAGCGGCCACACGGTGCCGCCACCCATGTTGGCGGTGTTCTCGACCTCGAGCAGTGCGGAGCGCGGGGCGTAGCGGTGCGTGTCGCGGATCGCTGCCCGGGCCTGATCCGCGGAAAAGACGCCTCGTCGGCCCGGAAGAGGAGCGATCTGGACGCCGGACAAGGCCGCGGGACCCCCGCCCTCGAAATTGAGAATGTGGCAGGACGCTTCGGCGATGACCTCGTCGCCCGGCCGGCAGTGCACCCGAATCGCGATCTCGTTGCACATCGTACCCGACGGGAGGAAGACCGCCGCCTCCTTGCCCAGCAACGCCGCCACGCGCCCGCAGAGCGCGTTTACGCTCGGATCGTCGAATGTCTGCTCATCGCCGACCGGTGCTGCCGCCATCACCTGGCGCATCTCGGGAGTCGGGAGCGTCTGCGTGTCGCTGTAGAGATTGATGCGCACAGGGTTCACTTGGTCGCGCGTGTCTGTAGCCATGGTGCAGCTCGAGCAATTCCGGAAGGGGCCGACGTCGTCAGTTTGCTTCAATTATGTGATCGTTGCTTGCCTCGACCGGCGCGGGCACGAACGGCCCATGGCAAGCCGGCAAACTCAGGGGGCAGCGAATCCCTGCAGATCGGTTGTCGGGTCTTCGCCGACGAGCGCATTCCTTCTCGCCGGATTGCCGGCTGCCGGGCGCAGCGCAAAATGTGCCGGTTTCCCGCCGGTCAGGCCGCCGCCGTCGTCGTGAGACGCAGTCCGACGGCGCCGATGGCGATCAATGCAATGCAGGCCAGCTGGACGAATCCGAGCTGCTCCCGGAACACCACGAATCCGATCATCGTCACCGCCAGGATGCCGATCCCGGCCCACAGGGCGTACGCAACGCCCACCGGAATGACCTTGAGTGCGGGGGCGAATACCAGAAAGCAGCAGCTGTAGCAGACGATCGACAGAACGCCCCATTCCCACTTCTCGAAGCCGTCCGACAGCTTCAGCAAGATCGTGCCGACCACCTCCAGCACGATGGCAGCCGTCAGGTACATCCATGCACTCATCACTTCGAACCTCCACTCCGGGGTAGCCGTCGCCGCCTGCGTCCGGACGCATTGTCGCCGCCGGCGTTCGCGAACGCGTACTGTGCCGCGCCGCGCTCGGGCATACCCGCACCCTGAGAATTCGTCTGCCGGTCAACATCGACGGACGCCCCGCCGCCTGCGCCGAGCGGGCCCACGGCGCGTGACTGCTTTCTTCCAGCGGATTGTGCCGACTACGCGTCTCCGGGGCGCCAGTATGCCGGTGCCAGCTCCAAACCCGTTAACTCACACGCCGGTGCCACGGTGCATCCTGCCAGCGTCCATGCTCCTTCCGATCGAGCACTTTGCCAAGTGCCTGCCGGGACGGGGACGTGAGGCTCCGCGCCGTCGCCGAAGCCGAGGCGCGGCCGCACGATCTGCTTCCCGTCGGATGAGAGCTCGAGCTGCAGCGGATCGCCGGCGTAGAAGTGCCAGATTTCAGTGGCGTCGATACGGTGCCAGGCGGATATCTCGCCCGCCTTGAGCAGGTAGTAGATCACCGTCAAGGCGCCTCGCTTGCCAGCCTTGGTGTGATCGCGGTAGGTCTCGCGATAATGGCCCCCCTCGGGATGAGGGATGAGTCCATACGCTTGGATCAAGTCGTCGGCTTCCATGTAGAGCGTTCCTGGATGATGTTCACACGCAAGTTCCGGCACGGCGTTTCCCGCGACGGCACCCGAGATCGTACGCGTGGCCAGTATCGGCGGGTCCGGCCAGCGGCACCACCATGCAATGCCCGGACAGCCACGCCGGGTCAAATGGCTTCAGGTGCGTTTCGTTGCCAGTCGGAACCCGGGTGGCACCGCTGGCAACTGACGACAGTGAAGCCGCCGCTCGGTAGGGTAACCTCACCGGTTTTTCTCACTGCTTGTCGAATTCTGAGAAAGATGCCCGCCAAAGCAACCGTCGTCGCGCGCACATGGGCGAGCCTTCTGGTGGCCGGGTGCCTGGTCACGTCCGCCGGGACAGCCCATGGGTTTCCGCTGGAGGACCGGGCCATCGGGGAACGCGAGCATCCCCGGCTGGTGGCTGCCTTCGGCGGGGTGTACCGAGGCGATCCGGATCTCCACGCCTACATCGGTGAACTCGGGACGCTGCTCGCCCGCCAGTCGGAATACGGCGACCAGCGATGGACCTTCACCGTACTGGACACGCCGGCGGTCAACGGGTTCGCACTTCCAGGCGGTTACGTCTATCTGACACGTGGCCTGGTCGCGCTCGCTCGAAACGAGTCGGATCTGGCCGCCGTGCTGGCCCACGAGATCGCCCACGTGGTCGCTCACCATGCGCGAACGCGCCACGCGCGCATTGCCGCGGTTGACGACAGGTCGCGGGTTTCCGGCGATGATCCTGCGCCGGATGGCTCCTGGGGCTTCCCGCCGCAGCCCGGGCAAGCGGTGATCCTTGCGCGGTACAGCCAGCAGGACGAGTTCGAGGCAGATGCGCTCGCCATCGGCTACCTCCATGAGGCCGGGCTGGACCCCGCGGCCGTTGTCCGGATGCTCGAGGCGAACGAGGCGCATGCCGCGCTCGCGGGCACCGACGCCGGGCCACACCACGGAGCGCTGTCCTCACACCCCAGTACGCCGGAGCGCGTGAGCCGGGCCGTGATTCTCTCGCGCCGGTTGGGCGCCGGGCCGGGCCGGACAGCGGGAGACGGGTTCCTTGACCGTATTGACGGTCTTCACTTCGGCAGCCGGCCGCAGGTTGGGATGGTGCGAGGTCAGCTGGTCCTGCTTGGCGGCACAGAAGTCCGCTTCACGATGCCCGAAGGCTTTCACATTCGGCGCGAACCCGGCCGGGTGACCGCCCGGGCCATGGACGGGACACTCATCGTTTATGACGAGATGCTGAACCAGTGGGGGATGGGAATCGCGAGCTACCTGCCGAGTGGAAGTCGCGAGGTCGAACTGCTGAGACTCGACGGGATGCATGCCGCAACCGCGGTCCGCAATCCGGAACGCAGTGGTCATCGCTTCGAATATCGGACGCTGGTCATCGAGTGCGCAAGCAAACTCGTGTGCCGGTTCCGCTACATCGTTCCTCTGTCCGTGAGCCTGGCCCGGCTGGCCGACCTTCGGGAGACCGCCCTCAGCTTCCGGCGGTTCGATGAGCGAGACCGGCAGGCGGCACGGTCGCGGGTCGTTCGTGTCACGACGGTATCGGCCTCGGACACGCTGGCATCACTCGTTGCGCGCATGGATATCGATCGGAGCCCGCAACGCTGGTTCGAGGTCTTGAACGGCCTGCGGCCGGGCGAGCTGCCGGCGGTGGGCAGGCGGGTGAAGCTGGTCGTGCACGAAGACCGGTAATGCGCGTAGCCGTCGCCGGTTTCATCCACGAAACCAACACGTTCTCTCCGCACCCCGCGACGCTGGACCGATTTGCCGAGGCGGATGGATGGCCGCCGTTGGTCACCGGGAGCGAGCTGCCGTCGGCGCTTGCCGGCAGCAATCTTCCCGCCGCTGGCTTCCTGGAAGCCGCGCGGCTTGACGGCGCCGAAGTGCTGCCGCTGCTGTGGTGCTCGGCGGTCCCGTCCGGGCCGGTCACACGGGAAGCCTACGACGCCATCCTGACGCGGATGCTGGAACGCCTGCGGGCCGCCGGGCCCGTCGATGCCGTGTACCTCGACCTCCACGGCGCGATGGTGGCGGAGCACGAACGGGATGGCGATGGCGCAGTCCTGGCGGCGGTGCGTGCCGAGGTGGACGCAGCGACGGCGGTGGCCGCGAGTCTGGATCTCCACGCCAACGTCAGCGGCGCGATGCTGGACGCGAGCGACGCGCTCGTGGCGTTCCGCACCTATCCGCACGTCGACATGGCGGCGACCGGCCGACGGACCTATGCGGTGCTCAAGGCCGTACTCCCCGGAATCCGTGACGGTCGCCGACCGGCCAGGGCGCTGGAACGGAGCCCGTTCCTCGTGCCGCTGGTTTGCCAGTCCACGGATGCCGAGCCTGGCCGGCGGTTGTATGCCGGATTAGGCGACCGCGAAGGGCCTTCCGTGTATACGACCTCGCTGGCGATGGGATTTCCGCCGGCGGACACCTGGGAAACGGGACCCAGTGTCGTCAGCTACGCCGAGACCGAGCCGGCGGCGCGCCGGGCGGTTGCTGCTGTCATGCACCGGCTGGAGGCGGTAGAGCCGGAATTTGCGGTCACGCTGTACCCGCCACGAGCCGCCGTGGATGAGGCTCTTCGGATTGCCCGCCAAACGGGCGGCCTCGTCGTTGTCGCCGACACGCGAGACAATCCCGGAGCCGGAGGGGCGGGGGATACCACCGCGCTGTTGTCGGCAGCGGTTGCGGCGGATGCCGATGGTGTTGCGGTCGGTGTGCTGGCCGATCCGGACACCGCCGCCCAGGCCGCTGCAGCCGGGATCGGAGCGGAGATCACCGTTTCCCTGGGTGGACGCAGCGACGGCCAACCCTACGTGGGCGCGGCCCGCGTGACCGCCCTGGCGGATGGACGCTTCACCGCAACCGGTCCGATGTTCCGCGGGTCGCGCATGGACCTCGGGCCGATGGCCGCCCTGCGCTGCGGCCGCGTCGCGGTGGCAGTCGCCTCAAGGCGGATGCAGGCAGCTGACCGATCGATGTTTCGGCACGTCGGCATCGAGCCCGATTCGCAACGGGTCGTCATCGTGAAGAGTTCGGTCCATTTCCGTGCCGACTTCGCCCATGCCAAGGCGGTCGTGGTCGCCGACGCACCCGGTCTCAATCCGGTGAATCATGACACGCTTGATTACCGGCACCTCCGCTCGTCCGTGCGGCGGATGCCTGTGCTGGAAACAACTGGAGCGCCCGAGTGATGGACGCTGCACCGGACCCGCGGATTCCGGTGGCGGACCGCGCGACCG
Organism: Rhodospirillales bacterium; assembly: GCA_009839325.1. Lineage (GTDB taxonomy): Bacteria > Pseudomonadota > Alphaproteobacteria > TMED109 > TMED109 > VXPW01. Next base: position 37,245 of record VXPW01000095.1, on the reverse strand, counting down.
TGCAGGGATGGTTGCAGCCCCCACTGCTCGACCAGACTGTCACCGAGACGCTGGCCAGGGCCGCCGAGCGGTGGCCGGATCGCGAGTACGCGGTCTTTCCGGAGGCTGGCCAGCGATGGACGTACGGCGCGTTTGCTGCCGCGGTCGATCGGTTGGCGACGGGCCTCCTGGAGCTCGGGCTGAACCCCGGGGACCGGATCGGCATCTGGTCGCCGAACCGCCCTGAATGGCTGTTGGTCCAGTTTGCGAGCGCCCGCGCCGGGCTGGTCCTGGTGACGGTCAATCCCGCGTATCAGGCCGACGAGTTGCGGCACGCTCTCAACCTCGTGGGCATGCGCGCGCTGGTGCTGGCGCGCCAGAATCGAGGCACTGATTTCGCAGGAATCGTGCGGTCGCTCGTACCGGGATTGGGCGATCCCCCCGGCGTCCGGTCGGAGCCACCCGCGCTGCCGGACCTCGAGTTCGTGATCCACCTGGGGGAGCCGGGCGAAGCGGGGATGCTCCGTTTCGACGATCTGGCCGCAGCGCCTGCGGATGGCGCGCGTCTCGAGCGGCTGGTGGCCGCCCAGGTGCCGTCCGACCCGATCAACATCCAGTTCACGAGCGGCACGACCGGGCGGCCGAAGGGGGCCACGCTCAGCCATCACAACATCGTCAACAACGCCCGACAGACGGCCGCAGTGCTTGATCTCGGACCGGAGGACCGGATCTGCGTTCCGGTGCCGCTTTATCACTGCTTCGGCATGGTGATGGGGAGCCTCGCTGCCGCCACGGCCGGGTCCTGCCTGGTGTTTCCGGGTGAGCGCTTTGACGCGGACGCCGTCCTCGACGCGGTGGAAGGCGAGCGCTGCACGGCGCTCTACGGGGTTCCCACTATGTATGTGGCCATGCTGGAGCACCCGTCGCGACCCGGCCGCAACCTTGATCGTCTGCGGACGGGAATCATGGCGGGCGCACCTTGTCCGGCGGAACTCATGCGGCGTCTCCTCGAAGAACTGCACATGCCCGAGGTCACGATCTGCTTCGGCATGACCGAGACCAGCCCGGTGACCTTCCAGACGGCGAGGGACGATCCGCCGGACCGCCGGGTGGGGACGATCGGCCAGGTGCATCCGCACGTCGAGGCCAAGGTCGTCGACGGTGAGGGGCGAACGGCTGCGTGCGGCACCGTGGGCGAGGTCCTGATACGGGGATACGTGGTCATGAAGGGCTACTGGGATGATCCGGTGGCGACGTCGGCCGCGATCGATGCGGAGGGATGGATGCACACCGGGGACCTCGGCGTCATCGATCGGGCGGGTTACGGGCGGATCGTGGGCCGCGCCAGCGACATGGTGATTCGGGGTGGCGAGAACATCTATCCGCGCGAAATCGAGGATTTCCTGCACCGCCACCCCGGTGTTCGCGATGTGCAGGTCTTCGGGGTTCCGGATCCCAGGTACGGTGAGGAACTCTGCGCCTGGATCATCCCGCATGCGGGGGTCGCGCCCGATGAGGCGCAGCTGAGGGCGTTCTGCGACGGCGCGATCGCGCGGTACAAGATCCCCCGAATCTGGCGGTTCGTGGACTCGTTCCCGCTGACCGTCACAGGGAAGGCGCGGAAAGTCGTCATGCGGCGGATGATGGAACAAGAACTGGGGGCTGATCAGGGCGGAAGTGCGGGGGCGGCAAGCCCCGACCCCTAGCGGCCGTGCGGGTTTGAACGATTGTGTATTGATTGCAAAAATCACACTAAGGTCATAAATACACTTACATAAATCATTTGGAGGTCATAATGCCTGCCTAGTATCGGCCGCGTTCTTGCCGACAAGATAATCGGCTGCGGCTGACAACCATGAAATGCTACGTCATCAGCTTGCCGCAAGCCGGGGAGCGCCGGGAGCGGGTTACGGAAGAATTCAGGCGGGCCGACCTTCCCTTCGAATTCTTCGACGCAGTGGACGGCACCCGGTTGAGCGAAACGACACTAGCAAGCGTCGACCGGGAGGCGCGACGAAGGCGGGGATTGTCGCGTTTGGACGATGCGGCGTTAGCGTGTGCGCTCAGCCATATGGCCGTGTTCAGGGCGTTGGTTGTATCCGGCGACAAGATGGCAGCGATCTTCGAGGACGATTGTCTTCTAGGGCCGGCAATCGGTGAGATCCTCTCGGCGCTGGAACACGGCCCTAGGGATTTCGGCGCGGTGATGCTCCACCAGAGCCGCCTCGGCCTCCGGGAACGAAAGCTTGCCCGTCGTTTCCGTTCGGTCCGGCAGGTGACCACCGGCCACGAAATGGGCCGTTTCAGATTCCATGATCAGGGGGCATTCGGTTACGTCATTACGCGGGCAGGTGCGCAGCACATGCTGAGGGAATTCCCGAGGCCAGTACACGGGATCGACTGGATCATGCCGCGGTATTGGGAGAACGGCATGTTCAATGTGCACTACCTGAAGCCACCAGTCGTCTTCCACAACTACAGCCTGCCTTCGTATATCGAATCTGCGGGACAGGGGTCCTGGGACGAGAACCGCCGAAATATCCGCGCGAGCCCCGCATTGGCCATTCGTCGCTTCGGGGCGAAACAAGCGAACAACCTCGGCCGGTGGCTCGCATGGCGGAAGATGAGGCGATTCGACACCCAGCTAGTAACGTGGGGTCGTGAAGAGAGAACGGTGATCGGTTGACTGGGGCTTCAGCTGGAAGCTCCGTTATGGGCTGGTACCGAACTGGCACCGGGTGAGAACCGCGCCGCGGTGCGCCTTGAGCTGCGGCCTGATCTCGCCCTTCGTCCGCGGGGCTCGCACCGGCAGGACCGCGGTGGCGAGCCCGGGCAGGATATTGGGATGTGGTTGTCCGTCGGCCTTCGGTAGAAAGTCTGGGCCGGCTGCGGTCATCGCATTGCGTCAGTCGGCCGGGCTTCTTCCGCGCCTGTGACGTCCAGCGGTGCGCGATCTGAGATTCCGGCACGGGCAAAGGACGGCATTCGTCAAAACCGCAAATTGACAATACACTGTATTGACAAATGACAGGAAGAAGTCGGCGTGACTCACGTGAGCAAGACCCAACAACTTCAGATCCGGATCAGTGCCGAGGACAAGGCGCGCATTGGCGCCCGAGCGGCACGTGCAGGAATGGATGTGTCCAAATGGGTCCTGCAGGAAGTGCTTCCACCAGTGGAACAGAAATTCCAGATGCTTTGCCTGGAGTTGGCGACGCGCCCAGATGCGCGGTCCTTCACGATTGCGGAATTTCAGGACTGGTTTACCAGGCTGACCGCAAGCGAGTACAAGCGGGCGGTACGACACGCGCCGGAAGCTCGGCTCGCTCCATTTGAAGCGAGCTATCTGGCGGCGATGGTCGAGCAGGCGGCTGCAATCCAGGGGGTCAATCCGCCGCTCTGGACAGGAGCGGTCAAGGGGCTCGATACGCCTTGGTTTGCCTCGCCCCTGAAGAGCCTGCGGTTATATCTCCTGACTCATTCCCCGCCTCCGTTCCGGCGCCGGAACCTGTTCATCGACAGCAGCGTCGGGCAGAGGGTGTAGTGGAATACTCCAAGCGAGATATTGAAGTCTTATTCAATCGCTTAAATGAAGAACTTGCGCGCCGGTCGATCACCGGGGAAGTGTACGTGGTGGGCGGTGCTGTCATGTGCCTCGTGTTCGACGCACGTGCTTCGACCCGGGACATCGACGCATTCTTCCGCCCCGCGGGGGAAGTACGCGAGGCCGCGCAGGCGGTCGCCACCGCTGCAGGGATCCCAGGCGACTGGCTCAACGACGCGGTCCAGGCGTACTTGAGCGACCACGAAGACTTCCAACCGTACCTCGAACTGACCAACCTGCACGTGCTGACCGCTAGTCCGGAGTATCTACTCGCGATGAAGTGCCTTGCCATGCGCCTTGGCGAGGGATTTCACGACGAGGATGACGTGCGCTTCCTCCTGCGCCTCCTCAACCTCACGGACTATCAGAAGGCGCTCGAGGTCGTCACTCGCTACTACCCGCGGGAACGGTTCCCGCAAAAGACGCTGTACGCGCTGGAGGAACTGCTTGAGCCGCAGGATTGACGTTCGGGAGCAGGGCCGTGCGGGTACGCCTTGTGCGGCTGCCCTGAAGGCTGTCCGCAAGCAGATCGGTACCCCGAGCTGATTGCGCTTGCCTAGCCGGCGTGATCCGGGACGGTCTCGGCAGGCGCAACCTCGCCGCGGTCAATCAGAAAGGTAGTGTCCGCCAGTCCAGTGAGCAGGGCCGGATTGGATTCGGTGATCACGAGCGAGAGTCCGCGTTCGCGCTCCCGCAGTCTTCGGAGGGCATCTCCGTAACGACGCGCAAGGGCGGGGGCCAGTCCTTGGAACGGTTCATCGAGGAGCACGAGCCGGGTCCCGATCATCAACGCCCGGCCAAGGGCTACCATCTTGCCCTGGCCGCCGCTCACTGAGCCCGCCGGTCTGTGCCGCAGCTCCTTCAGCTCTGGAACCGTCTCGTACACGCGCTCAAGTTGCCTGGTCATCTCGGCAACGTCAGCACGCGCAACCCGGGCCGGGAGGAGGATGTTTTCTTCCACGTTGAAGGAGGAGAACAGGCGCCGGTCCTCGGGCGCGTAGCCAATGCCTAGGGCGGGGCGGTGGGGCGGCGGTACATCGTCCATGTCGATCCCGGCGAAAGAGATGGTGCCACTCGACTTGGCAATGAGACCCATGACGCTTCGGAGCGTCGTGGTCTTGCCCGCACCATTCCGGCCGATCAGCGCGACGGTGGAGCCCGGCTCCACTCCAAACGTCACGTCACGCAGAACATGCATCGCATCGATGTGCACGTTGAGGCGTTCGAGCACGAGCATCTATCAGACCCCGATGACGTCCCGCATCACGGACGGGTCGGCAAGCACCTGGTCCGGCGCACCCACCGACTGGATCCGGCCGGAATTCCAGACGGCCACACGGTCGGCGTACCGCTCCACCATTTCCATGTCGTGCTCCACGAAGACGGAGGTGACGCCCTGCTCGGCGAGGGCCTTCACCAGGAGGTCCATGATCCGGAACTTCTCCAGCGAGCTGACCCCGCTCGTGGGCTCATCCATCAGCAGCAACTGCGGCTGGAGCGCGAGGGCCACCGCGATATCCACCAGCTTACGGGTGCCTTCGGGGAGTTCGTTGACCATGCTTGCGGCATGGTCCGCCAGCCCGAATAGCTCCAGCAGCGCGAGCATTTCGTCGTGTTCAGGCCGCTCGCGAAGCGGCCGGAACGGATTCCACGCCCGCTCCCGGGCGGCGGCAGCCAACAGCAGGTTGTCGATGACGCACTGCTCGTGGAACAGCTGCGGCGACTGGAACGCCCGGGCGATGCCCATCCGCGTGATTGCGCGCGGCGCCATCGCCGTGATGTCGCGCCCCCCGAACCGGACGCTCCCGGCGGACGGCGTGAGATACCCCGTACAGATGTTGAGGAACGTCGTCTTGCCGGCACCGTTAGGGCCGATGATCGCGAGCCGTTCTCCGCTGAATACTTCGAGATCGATACCGTCGGCCGCCGTCACGCCGCCGAAACTGATGTGCAGGCTGCTCGCCTCCAGCAGGGTGACGCTCACCGCAGTGGCTCCCGATGACTGCGCGACCCCGAAGCGAGGGCGGCGAGATCTCGGTAGAGGCCGACGATCCCCCGGGAGGCAAACAGGATGATCCCGAGCAGCACGAAACCGAGGATCATTTGCCAGACGTTGGCCGCCATCGCGGCGGCATAGAACCGCACGAGCTCGTATATCAGCGCGCCGGCAAACGCGCCGAGTACGTGGCCCGCGCCCCCGAGAATGGCGATGAAGACGAACTCGCCAGAACGGATCCAGTACCCGAGGTCAGGGGTAACCACGCCCTGATTCACGGCAATGATGGACCCTCCGAGACCCGCCAGTACCGCTGACAGCACATACGCGATCAGCAGGATCCATCGGGCCGAGATGCCCAGGTACTCGAGGCGCGTCTCGTTGGTCCGTATGGCGCTCAGCGCCTCGCCCAACGGCGAACACAGGAAACGGTGCACGAACCAGCAGGCCGCTCCGGCAAGGCCCAGCGATGTGTAGAACAGGGCGGTCTCGAAGGACGTCCGTGCGAGTTCCAGGCCAAGGTACGTTGGCCGTCCAACCGCCATCCCGTCGCTGCCACCCGTAATGTGGAACATCTTCTCGAGAAGGGCATAGAGCACCATCGAGAAAGCCAGATTGAGCATCCCGAAGAAGATGTAGCGGTACCGCACCACGAACAGGCCGATGACGGCGCCCAACGTCCCCGAGCAGACCATTCCGGCCAGCAGCAGCACGACAAGGTCCGCGCCGGCGAAGCCCCGCATCAGGAACGCGGCGCTATAGGCGCTGGCGGCGAAGAACATCGCGTGGCCGAACGAGACTTGGCCAGCCCGCAGCAGAACCACCACACCGAGGACCGCGAGCCCCTTGGCGAGCGCCACCGTCAACACGATCTTCAGCCACGGAACCGCCAGCGGCAGCACCGCCACCGCCAGGACCAGGACGGCCGGCAAGTAGCGCACGAGCCGCACGTCAGATCCTGCGCTTCTCGGCGACCGCGAACAGGCCTTGCGGGCGGAAGAGCAGCACCAGGACCATGATCATGTAGGGGACCAAGACGTCGAGTTCCGGCACGAGGTAGACGGCGAAGGAGCGGCCGAGCCCGATCAGCAGTGCGGCCAGCGCCGCGCCCTCAACCTGGCCGAGGCCCGCGGTGGCGACGACCGCGAACGACAGGACGATCATCTCGGCGCCGAGCCCAAGCTGGATGGCCGTGGTAGGCGAGGCCAGGGCCCCGCCCAGCGCGGCGAGAACGGCGCCGATGACAAACGTGACCGTGAACACCTTGCGGGCGTCGATGCCCATGGCGATCGCGGTTTCCCGGTCTTCGGTGACGGCAGTAATGACCTTGCCGCTGAGCGTCCGGCGCAGGAACCAGCGCAGGCCAAGGAGCACCATGACGGCGATCACGGGCAGCAGGATGATCTGATACGCGTTGTAGGGAATTCCCATCACGTCAACGGTGCCAAGGAGCCGCACGGGATCGGTCGCCGAATATGGCTGCACCCCCCAGACCAGACGCTGCACGTCCTCCAGAATCATGAAGGCGGCAAACGTCACGAGGAGTTGCAGGACCTCTTCCTTCGCGTAGATGTGGCGCAGCAGGAAGCGCTCGATCACCAGCCCAAGCGCTGCGCCGACCCCCATCGCTGCAACCAGCAGCGCCGGAAAGCTCAGCCAGGGGCTGAAGTCTGCGTCGCTGATAGAAAGCACCAGGCTGGCAGCGGCGTATCCACCGATCGCGTAGAAGGCCCCATGGGCGACGTTGAGTATCCGCATCACGCCGAAGATCAGCGTCAGTCCCACGGCCACCAGGAACACCAGGGCCGCGTAGGCGATGCCGTCGAGCGTGGCGAGCACAAGCAGGATCGGGTCCATCCGGTTATGGCCCCCCGCGGGTCGTCAGCTGCGCAGTGCGATCATTCGGCGTGCCGGTAGGTCTGGACGGGCAGGTCGAGGATGCTGTCCGACAGCGTCTCCAGCCAGGCAGTCGAATCCATGCCCGCGGGCGTCGTGATCGCTGAACCGGGGAAGATCATCATGTGGTCCATGACGGCGAAATCGTACGCCGGGTCGCGCCGGGTCACGCCGATCATCTGGTCCTCCACGCCCTGGTGATCTTCGCGGATGTACACCGTCCGGCCGAGCCCGCGGAATTCGAGGCCTTCCATGGCGTCGACGACCTGCTCCTTGCCAGGCCAGGCGCCGTCGTTGGCGGCGATGGCCTTCTCGTACGCGCCCTTGAGTGCCGACAGTGCCTGCGCAATGTGGAACACCGGGTAGATCGGGTATTCGCCGGTTTCGGCTTTGTACCGTTCGATGAACGCCTGAAACTCGGGATCGTGGCGGAACTCGGGATGCAGGAAATAGTGGTCTCCGCGTCCGCCGACGATCACGCCCTCCGGCATGTCGAGGCCAATGCGTTGCAGCGAGCTTTCCATCAGGGGCAGTACGAACGTGCTGCGTTCCGTCAGGCCTCGTTGCACCGACTGCCTGACGAAGTTGTCCAGGTCGCCGCCCCATGAAGTCGACAGGATGACGTCGGGCCGCAGGGCCAGCAGACGGCTGATCTCGGTCGAGAAATCCGGGGCCCCGAACTTCGGGAACAGTTCGGCAACGACCCGGACGCCCGGCTTCAGCTGTTTCAGCGCCGTCGAAAAGATATGCCAGCTGTCCCGTCCCCACGCGTAGTCCTGGTTGACCACGGCGATCGATTCGAACTCGGGCTTGGTCTTCAGGAGGTACAGAAGGGTTGACAGCATTTCCGGCGTCGCGTTCGCCTGGGTCCGAAAGACATACCGGTACGAATTCTCCTCGAAGATCTTCTGGGTGCCGCAGTCCCACATGATGTTGAGGACTTGAAGATCCTCTGCCAGCGGCGCGACCTTCTTGCAGTTGCCGCTGGAGATCGAGGCGAACATCGCATCGACGCCGACGTCCTGCACGAGCCGGCGGTACTCGGACAGCACGTGCTCGCCGCCAGCTCCCTCATCGACCCAGATGGCAGTGACCGGCACCCCGCCGACGCCGCCTTCACGGTTGAGATCATCCAGCAGGATCTCCGAGGCGGCCTTGGCCGGCTCGCCGAACACCGAAGCCGGGCCCGACAGGAAGCCCGTGATGCCGATCGTCAGGGTGTCGGGCTTGTCGGCGGCGGCGACCCCTGCGTAGAGGGTCAGCGCCATCGCGATCGACAGCTTCAGCAGTCCATTCATGGTCCAATGCCTCCGTAGCTTTGTCGTGCGCCCTCGGGCATGCCCCGCAGCCACGACGGGAGTGAGGTAATTCCGACGCCCAGCGCACAAAATGCGCCGGTTGACGGGCTATCCGGCAGGTCGCCCCTTGCCGCCCGCCCCGGCGCCTTCGACCTCCCGGCTCACGGTCACGGCGACGCCCGCATCGCGAAAGGCCTCCCTGGCGGCGTCCACCGTCCCGGGCAGGTCGACCGGTCGGGTCGCGTCCTCGATGACGATTGCCTCGAACCCGTGGGCGCGCGCGTCGCTCGCCGACCAGCCGACGCAGAAGTCGAAGGCGAGCCCGACCAGGAACACACGCTGGATGTGCAGGGTGCCGAGCAAGCCGCCAAGGCCGGTGGGTGTGCTGCGGTCATTCTCGGTAAAGGCAGAATATGAATCGATGCTGGCGTTCATGCCCTTGCGAATGACCGCCAGCGCGCCGTCCGTCTCCAGGTCAGGGTGGAAGGACGCGCCCTCGCTGCCCTGGATGCAGTGGTCCGGCCACAGCGTCTGCTCGCCGTACGGCATGCTGATCGTGTCGTACGGCGACTTGCCGGCATGCATGCTGGCAAACGACGCATGGTCCGAAGGATGCCAGTCCTGGGTGAGAACGACGTTCCGGAACTGCGGCAGCAGGCGATTGATGACGGGTACCACCTGGTCGCCGTCAGCGACCGGCAGGTTGCCGCCCGGACAGAAGTCGTTTTGGACATCGACGACGAGCAGGAGATCGTGCGGCCCCATCATCGGTCGGTCGTCCGTCGGGTACAGGTCAGCTCGAGCAGTTCAGAGTACTCCGATAGGGCAACGAGGTCAGAACGCTCCTCCCGAATTTGCCGGGGGGCCCGGAACAGGAAGGCGCGCGTCGCGGCGTCGAGCATCGGAATGTCGTTGTACGAATCGCCCACTGCAACCACTTCGAAACCCAGGGCAGTGAAGCCCTCGACGGCGCGTCGCTTGTGGTCGTCGATCCGTTTTCTCCAGCCGACCACGCGCAGGTCGGCCGACGTTTCCAGGTGGTGGCAAAACACAGCCGGACGACCGAGCGCGGCGAACAGCGGGTCCGAGAGTTCGTAGAACGTGTCCGACAGAATGGTCACCTGGTGGGCCTCGCGGAGGTGGTCGAGAAATGCGCGCGCGCCAGGATACGGCTGCAGCGACGCTGCAACCGCGCGAAGCCGCGGGAGGTCAATGGCGTGGTCGGCCATGACCTCGATCCGGTGGCGCATGAGGGCGTCGTAGTCGGCGACGTCACGCGTGGTCTTTCGCAGCTCCTGGATCCCCGTCTCCGCGGCGACTGCGTGCCAAATTTCCGGCACCAGCACCCCTTCCAAATCCAGGCAGACCATTTGCATGGGCGGTTTGCGAACGCGTCTGACCGGGATCAGAGTGCGTCGGCGATCTCCGGCACGATCTTGAACAGGTCGCCGACCAGCCCGTAGTCGGCAACCTGGAAGATGGGGGCTTCCTGGTCCTTGTTGATGGCGACAATCACCTTGCTGTCCTTCATGCCCGCCAGGTGCTGAATGGCCCCGGAAATACCCACGGCGATGTACAGCTCGGGCGCAACCACCTTGCCGGTTTGGCCGACCTGGAAATCGTTCGGGACGTAGCCGGCGTCCACGGCGGCGCGGCTGGCGCCCACGGCGGCACCCAGCTTGTCCGCCAACTGGTCGAGCAGCTGGAAGTTCTCGCCGCTGCCCATGCCTCTGCCGCCGGAGATGACGATGCGCGCAGCGGCAAGCTCCGGCCGGTCAGACTGGCTCAGTTCACGCTTGACGAACCGCGCGATGTCGTGTGCCGCAACCTCGGGACCGTCGGTGATGGTGGCCGAGCCGCCAGGCGCCTCGGCCACAGCAAATGCGGTGCCGCGTACCGTGATGACCTTTACGGGGTCACGAGAACGCACGGTGGCCAACGCGTTGCCCGCGTAGATGGGCCTGATGAACGTGTCCCCGTCCACGATCCCCGTGATGTCGGAGATCTGCTGGACATCCAGCATGGCGGCCACGCGGGGCATCAGGTTCTTGCCCCAGGTTCCCGCCGGTGCGAGTACGTAGCCGTAGTCCTTGGCGGTCTCCACCACGGCGGGCGCCAGGTTCTCGGCAAGGTTGCCGGCGAGGCCGGGCCCGCTGGCCTTGATGACCGAGCGGACGCCGACGATTCCGCTGGCGGCTTCGGACGCGTCGTCGACTTGCTCGTCCAGCACCAGGACGTCGACCTCCGGGTCGATGGCCAGAGCGGCGGTAATCGTGGCGAGCGTGCCGCGGGGAAGATTGGCGCCGTCGGTTTCGGCTACGACCAGAACAGCCATCAGAGAACCCCCTTTTCTTCGCGGAGGATCTGCACGAGTTCAGCGGCCGATTCGAGCATGCGGCCCGGCGGCCGTGGCGGCGGCTCGGCCACCGTGACCGTTTCCAGGCGCGGCGCGACGTCGACGCTGTAGTCCGCCGGGGTCTTCGCCTCGATGGGCTTGCTCTTCGCCTTCATGATTCCGGGCAGCGACGGATAGCGAGGTTCGTTCAGTCGGAGATCGGTGGTGACGATCGCCGGCGCATTGATCGAGATGGTCTCGAGACCGCCGTCGATCTCGCGGGTGACGTCGAACACGCCGTCACCAATCACGAGTTCGGACGCGAACGTGCCCTGCGGCCAGCCCAGCAGCGCCGCCAGCATCTGCCCGGTCTGATTGCTGTCGTCGTCGATGGCTTGCTTGCCCAGGATCACGAGCCCTGGTTCCTCTGCCGCGACGACGCCGGCGAGCAGCTTGGCCACCGCGAGCGGTTCAGGAGGCTGCTCGGTCTGCACGTGGATGCCGCGGTCGCACCCGAAGGCAAGAGCGGTTCGGATGGTTTCCTGGCTCCGAGCCGGCCCGATTGAGACGGCGACGACCTCGGAAGCTGTACCTGCTTCTTTCAACCGGATCGCTTCTTCGACAGCAATTTCATCGAACGGGTTCATGGACATCTTGACGTTGTCGGTCTCGACTCCGGAACCATCCGGCAGCACCCGAATGCGTACGTTGTAGTCGATGACACGTTTGACTGCGACAAGGATTTTCATGAGCGACCGGCTCCGAGGGGACAGTAGCGGTGAGGGAGGGGCGCGCGTCGACTCGCGCGGCCTTTATGCATCCTAGACGAACGCTCCGGGAATGCGCTCAGGACGCGTTCTGCATCAATGCGGCGAACGCAAGGATTAGCAGAACGGCAAGCGCCTGCAACACGACGCGGGCGCGCATCAGGCGGTTTCCCCAGCGGGCATTGAATTCGCCACCGCGAAACATCGAAATGACGCCGACCGCCAGCACGATGACAACCGCGGCGAGACTGATGCCCAGAATGTAGGGAAAGATGTCTTGCAGCAGGCTCACGTGCGGCTCCGCCAAGGCAGGAAAGCAGGAGGATAGTTGAATGTGGTGTGCCGGAAACCGACAGGCCCCGTCGCCTCATGCTCGGGGCATCCCCGCTGTCGCGGCCGGCAGCCGGAACAACCCGGCAATCCGGATTTCCCTGCGCGCCCCAGCATGAGCGTCACCGTGACGCAGGACCCTGGTCGCCGGCGGGACTCCAGCAGAAGACCGGGACTTCAGCCAAGGGAGAAGAACCTCGCTGATCAGGCCACGTCGACCCACAGTTCTGAGAGGCCTCGAAGGACCATCTGGTTTCGACGGACCGGGTCCTGCGCCAGGCGTATCCTCGGAAAGCGCTCCAGCAGGGCCTTGAAGGTGACCTTCCCTTCCAGCACTGCGAGTGATGCGCCTAGGCAATAATGAATTCCGCGTCCGAAGGATATGTGGCTTTTCTCGGATCGTCCGAGATCGAGGCGATTGGGGTCGGTAAAGACTTCGGGGTCCCGGTTGGCCGCCCCCAACAGGGAGATCACCCGGTCACCGGAGCGAATCTTCTTGCCGCCGATGTCGAGGTCCTCGCGGGCAATCCGGCCATCGAACTGGACCGGAGGGTCGTACCGAAGCAGTTCGCTGATAGCTCCCGTGAGCATGTCGGGATGCTGGCGCAGGCGCTCGAGCTGATCGGGATGACGCAGGAGCGCCAGCATCCCGTTTCCGATCAGGTTGCGCGTGGTCTCGTTCCCGGCGACGAGCAGGAGCATCAGAGTGGATAGAAGTTCCTCCCGGGTGAGGCGGTCACCAGCTTCCTCGGCGGCCATGAGCCCGCTCAGCAAGTCATCCTGCGGGCTCGTGCGGCGTTTCTCGATCTGTCCCTCGAAGTATTCGAAGAGCTCGCCAGTCGCCTTGCGCACCTTGTGTACGTCAGGCTCGTCAAGCAGCGGCTCGACCGTCATGGCGATGTCGTCGGACCAACCGCGGAACCGGTCCCGATCCTCCGGCGGCACCCCGAGCATCTCGGCGATCACGATGACGGGCAGCGGAAATGCCACCGCGTCGATGAGGTCAAAGCGGTCCTGGTTGCCGACGGCGTCAAGGAGCTCGTTCACCACGACATCTATCCGGGGCTCCAGCTTCTCGATGGCACGCGGCGTAAAGGCCTTGGACACGAGTCCCCGCAAGCGGGTGTGCTTGGGAGGATCGAAGTCGAGCATCGTCAGATACGAGGTGTAGCCGTAGTTCCGGCCCTCCGACGTGAAACGCTTGTGATCCCTGAGGAGCTGATCGACATCCTCGTATCGGGTCAGCGCCCAGGCTTTCATCAGCCGCATCCGGTGCACTGGATCCTTGCGACGGAGCTCGTCGTACAGTCCGTACGGCTCATGTCGCGTGGCGATGGAGGTCGGATCGTAGGCGACGCCGGATTCCAGCCGTTCCCATGCCAGCAGCATCTGCTTGGCTGCCGGGGTAATGAGCCGGTTTGCCAGACGGGATAGGGAAGCCATAGGCACCTCGCGTTGATGCAGCCAGGACGGCTAATGCCGGATCGCAAAACTTGGCCCGCCGGGCTTGTCCACACCGTGCCGAAGCGGCGGACAACGTCAAGCCTGCTGTGGCCGGCTAATTTGCCATATTCGGTTGTGACTTAGGGCGCCAACGCTGGACGCCGCCGATGTGGGCGAGTGGCTGGCCACCGACTGTCTGACGGCAACGCGCGACTTGCGGGTGCATCAGTCGCACATGCCCTCTTGGTCGTCTGGTCCGCCTGGGGGCGGGCGTACGCCAACGGCAGGATCGCTTCAGAGTGACGTGAGTTCTGCTGAGATCTCCCACAGTCGTGCGGCGATGTCGGGATCACGGGAAACTGCCGATGAGGTGGCAGCGCGGCCAGGGGAGCGAGACTTGCCGCTCACGCCCGGTGTGAAGTACTTGCCGGTAACGCCGGCAAGGTCTGGCGAAGCGGCGAGATGGATCGAGGTTTCAGCGCCTTTCTCGGGCGTAATGGCGGCAGTGAATCGAAACACCAGGGTGGCGACGCTCCGCCAGAACGCGGAGTTGTCCGTGCCCCCCTGCCCGAGATGGGAGCGCACAAAGCCCGGATGAAGCGCGTTGACCGTGGGCCCCTCGTTGCCGAGCTTGCGCGCCAGTTCGTAGGTGAACAGAAGATTGCAGAGTTTCGAGCGTTTGTATGCGGTCCAGCCGTTGTACCGGTGCGAGACCTGCAGGTCGTCGATGTCCAGATCGATCCCCACATGCGCGTGTGAGGCCACGTTGACGATGCGGGCCCCGGGCGTCGCTCGGAGCTGCTCAAGCAGCAGGTTCGTGAGAAGGAAGTAGGCGAGATGATTGAGCGCAAAGGTCATCTCGATCCCGTCAACGCTGACCATGCGGCTGGCGAACAGCCCTCCCGCGTTGTTCACGAGTACATCAAGACGATCGCCTTGCGTCATGATTGCTCTGGCCAATCGCCGGACATCGCTCTGGGAGGAGAGATCTGCTTGGTGGAAGCACACGGCATTATTACCGGTGTCCGCGCGAATCCCGGCAACGGCGGCATTACCCTTCAAGGGGTTCCGTCCCACGATGGTGACGCTGGCGCCACGGGCGGCCAGAGCCTTCGCGGTGGCCCGTCCAATGCCGTCAGTTGCACCGGTCACTATGACGACTTTGCCGTCCACGGTTGGAACCCCGACATCGAACTGCTCGCTTTTCCATGATAGCCGCCGAAATGTTTCCGCTCCTGGGTCGCCACCGCCGACGGGCACAGCAGTTTTGGTCATTTGCCGTTGCCTGATGTCCCTCGGATGAGTAGTCAGTCGAGTACCTAGTTATGAGTCGGAATGCAGGCCATGGATGAGTCAATAAGTTGCGGCGTGCGGCCACGTCCGCTTTCGGGGCCGCGTGTAGGACCGCAGTCGCGGACGGCCGCCCGGCAACTGGTGGTGTTCCTGCATGGCTGGGGATCGAGCGGTGATGACTTGATTCAGTTGGCCCCTTTGTTTGCCACCGCGCTGCCTGATGCGGAGTTCGTGTCACCTCACGGACCAGAGCGGTGTGATCAGAATCCGGCCGGCTTTCAGTGGTTCAGTCTCGCGCGCGGGGAGCAGGATCGCACGGCGGCGGCCGCGCGCGCTGTTGCCGACCTTGAGGTCTTTCTCGCGGATGAACGACAACGGCTGGGACTGGCAGAGAATCGGGTAGCTCTGGTGGGCTTCAGCCAGGGCACGATGATGGCCCTTGAACTGGGACTGTCGCGGAGTTTCGCCGGGATCCTCGGGTATTCGGGGGCGCTGCTGCCGACGGCACGAACCACTAGTGGTGCCGACGTCTTGCTGGTGCATGGGGCGGCCGATGATGTGCTGCCGGTCGAAGGCATGTACGGGGCGGTCGCTGAGCTGGCGGCGCTGGGTGCCCGGGTCCGGTACCATGTCCGGCCGCGGCTGGGGCATTCGATCGATCAGGAGGGCATTGCGCTCGGGGCGGACTTTCTGCGGCGTCAGTTCCTTGGATGAGACTTCGATGACCCCCGCCGGTGTGTGGTAAAACGTGGTGACGTGGAAATCGAGGATTAGACCATGAACGACGAACGCTTTCGCCGGGGCGATGACAGCCTGCAGGAGATCGCTGGTCTTTGGGAGCGCACCAGCGCGAACGGCCGCGAGTACATCGGCGGGCGCACCTCGGACGACGAGGACATCACGATTCCTGCGGGTTCCTTCGTGATGGTATTTCCGAACGACAGCGACAATCCACGTGCACCGGCGTTTCGCCTGTTGTATTCGCCGCCGCGCGATGACGGGCCGCGGGCCGCACCGTCGGCGAAAGGCAGGTTCGAGCGCTTCAAGGGCGGCGCCAAGCCGCAGGACGAGTTCTCGAGCAATGATTCAGCCCAGCGCAATCCGATGACGCATGCGGCGCCGGTCGACGACATTCAGGACGACGATATACCGTTCTAGGAATCCCCCACGACTGGTGGGCGGCTCATCGACTGGCAGCTGATGGCGCAGGAGGTGTTCGGACACTCCTCGAGTCGAAAAGCTTCACGGCCATCTCCGCAAGAGTTCTGGCTGTGCCAGCAGTCAGCCTTCCACAGCCACGCCGATGATGAAGAGAACCGAATAGTCCTGCTTGTTGCAGCCCTCGATTGGCGGCATCAAGCCTCCCGGAGCCACTGGAAATTCCGTCATTTGCGCCTTGGCTGGCGAGCACGGGTTGTCAGGAGTCGCCGGGGTGTAGCGCGCGGAACGACATCGCAGATGCGTCACGTCATGGATCGTGGCGTTGCCCCGGAGTTCCCAGCGCTGATCACCGTCCTGGTCCATGGGATGGACCGTCAGCACGGTCGTGACCTCGCGTCCGCCAGTAACAACGTACTGGCCAGGAGGAAGCGGAAATTGCGGCTTCTCCATGATCAGGCCGTTTTCTTCCACCCACCAGTCCGCCTCGTCGAATTTCCACCGAGCCGGCGCGACTCCGCCTGCGGCTTGCAATCGCTCGTAGTGCTTCAGCCACACTCCCCGCGGGCCCGGGTCCAAGCGCCAGAGCCCCCACTGTTGCGCGCCACTCCCCGAGTTGGCGCCCGGGTCGCCCAATGCAGCGATGAATTGTGGGCGAATTTGCTTGAATCTTGTCTCTTCATCACTGGCCGCCTGAACCGACTGTCCGGCAGCGGCCATGATCACAAGCAGCCCGATGGCCTGAAGCGCGCAGGGGATCAAGCGCTGTGTGGTGGTTGAGGACGGCAACACTGGACCTCGCCACGGAAACGTGTGTTTGGTCAACACGGAATCATGGGGGCTGATCTTCGTGGCGATCGGGCCCATTCCGTGATCCGGCAGCAATGGTAGTGAATGGTCGGTGGCGGCTCCAGCGGAAGTGTGGCCGGCGCGTGGACACGGGCGGGCAGTCCATCACGCCGCTCCATTGCTGCGGGCCTCTCCGTCTTCGCCCGCAACTGGCTGAGGTGGACCGAGGCCGGCAACCGGACTCGCGGATTGATCAGGACCTTTTTCAGGATCCGCGCTGGACACGCGTTTCCTTCGGTCGAATCGTGAATGAGGAAGCGCTTGAGCCTGCTGGTCGCCATGCTCGGGACCTGTTTTCGGCAGGGAGGGCGCATCGTGACAATGCCCGTTGCCACCGCTATGTCATGCGGCGCCATCCTGAAGACACCAAGCGCGCGGAATTTCGCTGGTATCCCAAGACTAGTGGTCATGGATTTACGGGCTGCCGATGGTCGGGTAGGGCGGAGACCAGTGATTGGAGCGTTTCAGGCGGCCGTTTGACGGTTTCGACCATTGCATCGAGGCGCTTCAGCCGGTTCTCCGTCAATGCTCCCACCAAACCCAGGACTTCACTCGGCTTCCATCTCGGGTGCCGTTAAGCATGCGCACGACCAACCTCGAGGGTCCCGTCCTCGCGTCGCTACGGAGGGCGAGACGACCGGGCTAGATACTGCCGCTGGCACGGAGCCGCTTCACTTCCTGGGGACTTTTCCCAAGGACGTCACGAAGAATCGATTCAGTATCGCCGCCCAACGCCGGCGCGGCTCCGCGGTACCGCACAGGCGTTCGGGACAGCCGGATGGGATTCCCGGGGCTCGGGACGGTGCCGCCGTTTGCATGCGGAAGTTCGATTCGCATCCCGCGCGCTCTTGTCTGTTCAAGGTTGAGGGCATCGAGCACGGTATTCACAGGTGCAAACGGAATGTCCGCTGCCGTGAGGGCGGCGTCCCAGTGGCTGAAAGGCTGATCACGCATTTGGTCCTCGATGAGATCGTCCAGGACCTCCCGGTGCTGCAACCGGTCACGGTTGGTTGCGAAGCGGGGATCCGCGGCCAGATGCGGAAGTCCGATTGCTGAGGCCAAACGAGCGAATTGCGCGTTGTTGCCGACGGCAACCACCATGGGGCGGTCGGCGGTCGGATACAGGCGATAGGGGACCACATGCGGGTGTGCATTGCCCAGGCGGGGCGGCGAGGTGCCCGTGATCAGACCGGAGATCGCCATCATCGAGAGACCGGCAATCGTGGAATCCAGCAATGCGAGGTCGATGTGCTGGCCCTGCCCGCTGCGCTCGCGCTCCAGGATGGCAGCGAGAACCGCCTGGACGGCGTACATGCCGGTAAAGAGGTCGCTGACCGCCAGTCCCGTCTTGGTCGGGCCACCTCCCGGCCGGTCGTCGGCCTCGCCAGTGAGGCTCATCAGCCCGCCCTCGGCCTGGATCATGAAGTCGTAGCCGGGCCGCATTCGTGCCGGCCCCGTCTGGCCGAAGCCGGTGATCGAGCAGTAGATCAGGCGCGGGTTGACGGCGGAAAGCGACTCGTAGTCCAGGCCGAAGCGGGCCAGTCCGCCCACGCGG
>VXPW01000095.1:0-18642 GCA_009839325.1 Rhodospirillales bacterium | reverse complement strand
GACGGCGGAAAGCGACTCGTAGTCCAGGCCGAAGCGGGCCAGTCCGCCCACGCGGTAATTCTCGACCAGCACGTCGGACTCGCCAGCCAGCTCCCTGATGATCTGCTGTCCGTCAGGGTCAGCCAGGTTGACGGTAATGGACCGCTTGCCGCGGTTCGCTGACTGGAAGTAGGCACTTTCGCCCGGTCCCTCGCCGGTCTCCATCTGCAGGAACGGCGGCCCCCAATGACGCGTGTCATCGCCGGTGCCGGGCCGTTCGACCTTGATGACCTCAGCACCAAGATCCCCGAGACACTGGGCGCACCACGGCCCGGCGAGAACCCGACTGAGGTCAAGCACTCGTAAACCTTCAAGCGTTTCCGGCACAAACTTCTCCTTGCGACACATTTCCGGGCCGCGCGCATGGTGTCCCAATTTCCGAGGCTCTTCTATACACTTGCCGGCTGAACTGCCGGTACCGGATCGGGAAACACGTGGTGGCGCTCGAGCTTCACATGAATCCGGCGCTGGTACTTAACGCCGACTATCGGCCGCTCCGGTACTTTCCGCTGTCGCTGCTGCCCTGGCAGGACACAGTGCGGGCCGTGTTTCTCGAGCGGGTAAGCATCGTCGCCGAGTACGATCAGGTCGTCCGCTCGGCCACGCTATCGATGCGGCTCCCCAGCGTGGTGGCCCTCAAGCGATACATCAAGGGCAATCGGACCCCTGCCTTCACGCGTTTCAACCTGTTTCTTCGAGACCGGTTCACGTGTCAGTACTGCGGGGCCCGTGAACCCGTGTCCGACCTCACGTTCGATCATATCTTGCCGAAATCCAGGGGAGGGCGGACCTCCTGGGACAACGTGGTCGCCGCTTGCGCTCCCTGCAACTTCGTGAAGGGCAATCATCTTCTCGACGAGATCGGCATGCGCCTGATCCGGGAGCCCAGGGCGCCGACCGAGCGCGAACTTCATGCCCGCGCGCCGGGCTTTCCCCCCAACTACCTGCACGAGAGTTGGCGGGACTACCTGTATTGGGATACCGAGCTCGAAGCCGACTGACCGGGCCGTGTTTCGGCTCCATGAGACGATGAAACTTTCTTGCAGAGCCGCCGCGGACCGGGTTTGGGCCGCACATGGTGGGCCAGGTGCCGCGACCGTCGGGCTGCTCGTTGCTGTGATCGTTGTGCGCGGACCAGCGCCAGCCGGCGGCCGCACCTGACGATGGACGAAAGACGGTGTGCCACCGCAAGTAGAATGGAATAACCTGAGATTGGATCTCGTGCTCTGATCCGTAGGAGTGCCCGGCTATGCCGACCTTGACCGATGAGCAGCGCCGCCAGTGGGCGGTAGACGGTTACATCCATTTGAAGGGTGCATTGGATCCCCGCGAAGTTGCGCTGTACAGCGGCTTGATCGACTCGATCCGGGAGGTGCCTGGATGGGAGCCCACGCCGGACGTGCCACGCGGTCACTACAGCTGGGTGGAGCGCAACCCGACTGCGGACGATCCTGACTCCTTCATGGATCGCCGGGACATCCTGGGCTACGCGCAGCCCTTCCTCGACATCATCGATCGGCCGAACGTGTTCGACCTGATTCTGGAGCTGATGGGCCCGTACATCGTGCTCAGTATGTCGCAGGCCATTGTCCGCGCGCCGACGACAGAGTTCCCCGGCTTCACGCACACGGATGGGGGCGAGGCGCTCCGGAGAATTCGGGTGACGGAAACCAGCAAGCCGCTCGCGATGAAGGCCCTGTACCTGCTTACCGATGTCGAGGGAACGGACTGCGGCAACTTCACGGTATTCCCCGGAAGTCATCTTCGGCAGATCCCGTTCGACAGCGACGCCGCGCCTACTCCCCACACGCCGGGAGCTGTCCAGCTGGGCGGCGAGGCCGGCGACTGCTACCTGTTCAGCCACGCGCTGTGGCATGGGCCGGCGCCGAATCACTCCGGGAAGGGTCGCAAGACACTGCTCTACAACTACGCGCAGATGTTCCTGAAGACGTACGACTTTCCCACCATGACCGGTGTCATGGACTCATGTACGCCGCGCCAGCGCCGGCTTCTGGGTGATCTCGGGCACGACCCGCGACCGGGCGATTACTTCTACGTCCCGGACGATCAGGAAGAGGTCATCTACGAACAACCGCGAGCCAGACAGGCGGCCTGAACTTTCCGGAACCGGCTCGGGCGCGCGATGGAGACTGCTGCCCGGTGGACCGTGCCGATAGGCCGTGCGCGGGGTCAGTGAGCGGCGGGTGCGTTCGGTTCTTGGCTACTCGAGGTCAAGTTGCTCGAGACGCTCGGCAATGGCCTGGCGCATCGGTTCGTCGGGGGGGATTCGCTGCAGCAGCCGGCCGAGCATGGCCCGGGCGGTTGCCTTGTCGCCTTGCCGAACCGCCGCTTCTCCGACGACGTACAGGGCCAGCGCATGGTCCGGGTCAACGTCGAGCACCCGGCGAAACAGGATGAGGGCCTCTTCCGGGGGCTCGGCCGGGTTTTCGGATCCCAGGGTGAGTGCTTCCGCGGCCCCGGCAAGGGCCTCAGGATCCTCGGGCGCGAGCGCGACGGCCTGCAGGTAGGCCTCGTGGCTGAGATCGAACTGGTTTAGGACCCGGCGAGACCGCCCCAGTCGCTTCCAGCCTTCCAGGTCGTCCGGGTTCTCGGCCAGTCGCGCAGCCAGCCCGTCCACCATGGCCCGGATCTGGGCATCGTCCGGGAGTTGCGGCGTGGCGTCGGGCAGGGGAGAGGGCAGGTTCGCGCGAGCTGCGGCTTCCCGGATGCCGCTTTCGACCATCGGCCGGAATTCGGCGTCGGGCGGCAGATCCGTGAGCAGCGAGTTCCACGTCGCGAGCGCGTCCGCCGGCTGTCCGGCCTGGAGTTCCGCCAGGCCGGCGTAGAAGCGCGCCGGCAGGTGGGCGGGCTCCACGGCAAGCGCTTCGGCGATCAGTGCGGTGGCTTCAGTCGTGACGGTGCCCTCGTTGGCCATGATCAACGATTGCGCGGCGTGTGCCAGGGCGTCTGCCTGCGCGTCACCCCCCAGCGCGGCCGCGCGGCGCCACAGGGCGGCTGCTTCCCCGGGACGGCCTGCTTCATCAAGAGCTTGTGCAAGGTTCATCAGAGGACCCGGCAAGTCCGGCTGCGACGCAACTTGACGCTCCAGCAGGGCGATCACCGTATCCCCGTCGTCCAGCGACGCCCGGGGATCAATGAAGCTCGGGCTGCCGACAGCCAAGTACACGGCCGCCGCTCCGAGTGGGATGGCGAACGTGCCGACGCCTGCCAGCCCCCGCAGGCGGTTGTCGGGTCTGGCGCGGAGACCCAGCAGCAGCGCAGCGATGACGGCAACGGATATGCCGGTAACGACCAAGAGGAACGTCATGAAGTTCCTGGATCGTCAGGATCGCTGCGGCGACTTCGGGCCCGCCTGACCCGGGTCCGGGCGAGGGCCAGTGCCAGCAGGAGAAACGCCAGCGGGCCAAGCCAAAGGAACCAGGTGGCCGGTTTGAACGGAGGCTGCAGGAGAATGAAATCCCCGTAGCGCTCGACGAGGAAATCGACGATCGCCTCGTCGGTATCGCCGGCCGCAACGCGCTCCTGAATGAGCGCCCGCATGTCCTTTGCCAGGTCGGCATCGGAATCGAGCAGGGACTGGTTCTGGCAGACCACGCAGCGGAGCTCGGCAGCCAGCGCCCGCACCCGTTCGTCGGCGGTCTCGGCGGTCGCGGGAACACTCGCGAGAACCGGCAGCAGGACAACGATTCCGATGACCGGCGAGGGTGCCGTCAACTTTCCGGTTCCTGAAGATGGGCGAGGAAGGGAAGGAACACCCGCTCCAGATCATCCTCGCTCAAGGGGCCGGCGTGCCGATGACGGATGAACCCCTCCCGGTCCACCAGGAACGTTTCGGGGACCCCGAAAATTCCCAGCTCGATCCCGGTCCGGCCGTCCTGGTCGGCGCCAATGGCACGGAAAGGGTCGCCTCGTTCGGCGAGAAATGCCCGAGCCAGCTCCGGACGGTCCTTGTAGTTGACCCCGTAGACGGGAATTCCCTGTTGCGACATGGCGAGCAATTGCGGGTGCTCGATCTTGCAGGGGCCGCACCATTCCGCCCAGACGTTGAGGACATACGGGGCTCCGCGCAGCTTCTCCGTGTCGAGGGCGGGCCCGTCGGGATACAGCGAATCGAGTTGAATCAGGGGCATTGGCTGATCGAGACGGGCGGAAGGCGGCACGTCGGTGCCGTCGTCCAGCGTCGCGAGCCGCCCGGCAAAGACGGCTGCAAGCGCAACCACCGCAACCGCCGGCAACGCGTACAGATAGATTCGACGAAAGGTCATGCTGGTTGCACCGACGCGGACTGGGCACCGGCCGCGTACATCCGGGGTCGGGTCCGCTCGGCGATGGACACTGCCCCGCCGAGGACGCTGAGAAAAGCGCCCCCCCAGATCCACCAGATAAGGGGATTGAAGGTCAGGCGCGTTCCCCAGCCGCCATCCGCCACGGGATCACCAAGTACCACGTAGATGTCGCCGACGAAGGTTTCCAGGATGGCAGCTTCGGTAGTGGCCGTGCCGCTCGCGAGGTAGGCGCGCCGTTCCGGCAATAATGTCGTGGCGCTCCCGCTTGGGCCAGTGACGAGAAACCGGCCTTGGAGTGCGGTGTAGTTGGGTCCTTCAACGTCTTCCACGCCAGCGAATTCGATGCTGTGACCCGCCAGGGACAGCGCTTCCCCGGGATGCATGACCTGCTCGACATCGACCCGGGCGGTACTGGACGCGGTGACGCCAACCACCAGTACGGCGACGCCCATATGGGCCAGCGCCATCCCGTGGGCGGATGCTGGCAGACTTCGCACGCGTCGCAACAGGCGTCGGGGGCTGCGCGCAGGTCGCAGACGCGCCAACCACTGGCGCACCGTTCCCGCCGCGAGAAACGCCGCGAGACCGTATCCGGCCAGCGCCATGGGGACGGGGTCTCGTTGGAGCACGCCGGTCAGCACCGCGGCGCCGACGGCGCAGGCCGCGGCAAACCGCATCCGGTGCAACACGCCCGGGAGATCCGCTCGCTTCCAGGGGATGGCAGGCCCCATCGCGGCGAGCACGATGGCCGGAATTGCGATCGGCAGAAAGACGGCGTTGTAGTACGGCGGGCCCACGCTGACCGGCGGACTGCCGGCAACCTCCATAAAGATCGGATACAGCGTCCCAAGGAGTACGGTCGCCGCGGCCGCACCGAAGAACACATTGTTCAGCAGAAGGGCTCCCTCCCGGCTCACGGGCTCGAACAGACCTTCGGCCCGGATGCGCGGCGCACGGACGGCAAACAGCGCAAACGCGCCACCGGTAACGGCCGCGAGGAAGGCAAGGATGAAAAGGCCGCGGGCGGGGTCGCTGGCGAACGTATGCACGGATGTAATGGCGCCGGAGCGGACAAGGAACGTGCCCAGCAGGGAAAGGGAGAAGCCGGTGATGCAGAGAAGCAGCGTCCAGGCCTTCAGCGTGTCCCGCTTTTCCGCGACCCTGAGCGAGTGGAGGAGTGCAGTGGCTATCAGCCACGGAATGAATGAGGCGTTTTCCACCGGATCCCAGAACCACCAGCCGCCCCAGCCAAGCTCGTAGTAGGCCCACCAGCTTCCCAGCGCTATGCCGGCGGTCAGGAAACACCAGGCGAGGAGCACCCAGGGGCGAGCGAGCTTCGCCCACGTGGAGTCGATCTCCTTGCCGAGCAGGCCGGCGATGGCAAACGAGAACGCGACGGACAGGCCGACGTAACCCATGTAGAGGCAGGGCGGGTGAAACGCCAGACCGGGGTCCTGGAGAATCGGATTGAGACCCATGCCTTCGATGGGAACCGGTACCAGGCGTGCAAACGGGTTGGAAGTAAAGATCGAGAACGCCAGGAAGCCGGCGGCGATGAGACCCTGTATGGCGAGGGCACGCGCGCGGAGCGCCGGCGGGACCTGGCGACCGAACACAGCCAGTGCCGCGCCGTAGATCGCGAGTATGAGCACCCACAGGACCAGGGAACCTTCGTGGTTTCCCCACACCCCGCTGATCTTGTAGATCAGGGGCTTGAGCGTATGTGAGTTCTGCCAGACGTTAAGGAGGGAGAAGTCCGACGTGACGTAGCCGTGCCCGAGCATCACGATCGCAATCGTGACCAGCCCGCAGAGAACCACCGATGAGACGTCGCTTACGGCCATCAGATTCGCATTGTTGCGGGCGGCGCCGACCAGCGGCACGGTGCCCTGGAACAATGCGACGCCGAACGCGAGGATGAGGGCAAACAGCCCGATTTCGCCGGTCACGGCCGTCGTGCTCCCGGATGGGGTTTGCCAACGCGGCGCGCGGTTGAGATGCTGGGACGCCAGTCGGCCGCCGCCGGTGGCGTCTGCCCCCTGATGCGTGCGGGTCGGGCTTCAGTACTGCCTGTCGATCCCGTCATGAGGAAAACCTGCGGGTTGGTGCCGGACGGCATGCGCGGTCCCGGAGCGAACGAGCGCACCTGAAGGCGGGGTTCAGACAGCATACGTCGATCAGTTGCCGCACCTTAGCCCGATCCGCTCGTGACGGACAGGTTGTCTCTGCGAAATAGTGCATCCGAGCCCGCTTGTTGATGGCTGGCGCAATGCCTTCAGCAGGGTTTTTCCATCGGGTGCAGCCGTCGCGCTCGCGTTCCGGGCCGGGACATTGCGCGCGCGCGGGGCGGTTCGCCCAAACTCACGCCCCTACAGGCCAAATGGCCGGTTCCGCTCGGTGGGTGGAGGGGAGCGCAGGTGAAGGGTGACCCTCGCGCGGTCGCCTGCGGCAAAGGCCGTTGCAGTCGCATTCTCTGGCGGGTTCGTGTAGATGGCGGAAGCTGCGCCGGGATGCCCCTGACGTATGCACCGGCCCTCGGCGGAAACCGCCACCATCGACTGGAGCCCCAACTTGTCTGGTCCAGCACGCTCCACGTCATCGTCCGCCCGCCAAGTACGAATTGGGGTCGCCTGCATCTTTGGCGGTGTCGTGGCGCTGACCCTCCAGGATGCGGTGATCAAGTGGCTGAGTTCCGATTTCGCGCTCCATGAAGTCACGTTCGCGCGCTCCCTGGTCGCCATCGTCATCACCTTGGCGATCGTCCGCCTGGAGGGCGGAATGCGCTTGCTCAGGACGCGTCGTCCGGGACTGCACATCGTTAGGTGCCTCCTGTTCATCTGGACCAACATGTGCTTCTTCATGGGTGTCGCCAGTATGTCCCTGGCCGAGGCCACGGCAGTGTTCTTCGTGGCGCCGCTATTCATCACGGTGTTTTCCGTCGTGCTGTTGAAGGACCGCGTGGGACCGCGGCGCTGGGCCGCCGTTCTGGTCGGGATGGTAGGGATGGTGATCATGCTACGGCCCGGCCGGGAAACGCTGGAGCTCGCCGCGCTGTTTCCGGTGGGTGCTGCGGTCGGTTACGCGCTGCTGCAGATCGTCACGCGACGGCTCGGGACGACTGATCGGGCCTCATCAATGGCACTCTACGTCCACCTGGCTTTCGCCGTCGCGAGCCTGGGCGTCGGTCTGGTGATCGGCGACGGACGTTTCGCCGGTTCCGACCATCCGAGCCTTCAGTTCCTGCTGCGGGCCTGGAGCTGGCCGGACGGTATGGAGTTGGCACTGCTGTTCGCGTGCGGTGTGCTGATAGGGGCCGGGACGTACTTCCTTTCGCAGGCCTATCGGGTGGCCCAACCCGCGGTAGTTGCGCCGTTCGAATACACGGCGCTGCCACTTTCGTTGCTGTGGGGGTTGCTGGTTTGGGGTGACTGGCCTGACGCCACGGCGGCGATCGGGATGGCACTAATTGCGGGAAGCGGGCTCTACGTCTTCTACCGTGAAACCCTGACAGCTCCGCCCGCAGTGGTCCGGCGGCTGCTCCGCCGGGGCCGTTAGCCGGTCGGGGTTCGTCTGCGCTGCGGGGCGATCGGCCGCCCCGAGGGAGCTATGCGGCCCGCGGGGCGCGCCGGCAGGGCGTGGCGCCGCGCGCAGGCCAAATGGCGGGATATGCCAGCAGGGCACGTGCCGTACAATCAGGTTACCGCCGGCGCCCGCGTTTCAGACGAGGCCGACCGGGATCGTGTGGAGGATGGGTATGCGGATCGCGTTTGTCGGGCTTGGCAACATGGGTGAACCGATGGCTGCCAATCTGGTTGCGGCGGGCCATGAGGTGCATGGATACGACGTCGCCGTTCCGGCGATCGAGCGTGCGGTGGCGCGGGGCGTGAAGGCTGCGCCGTCGCCGGCCGGAGCGTGCAGTGAGGCGCAAGCCGTCGTCACCATGCTGCCGGCCGGACAAGATGTCGAAGATGTTTACGCCGGTCGTGACGGAATACTTGATGCGCTGTCTCGGGAAACACTGCTGGTCGATGCTTCCACGATCGACGTGGCGACTGCCCGTCGGCTCGCCGCCCGGGCCGAGAAGGGTGCCCACGCCATGCTTGATGCCCCGGTGTCCGGTGGTGTGATCGGGGCCGAGAATGCGACGCTGACATTCATGGTTGGGGGCAGCCCGCAGGCGTTCGAATCCGCCCAACCCTTGTTCGAGGCCATGGGACAGAAGTCTGTCCTCGCGGGCGGTCCCGGCGCCGGGCAAGCGGCGAAGGCCTGTAACAACATGTTGCTCGGCATCTCCATGATCGGCCTTTCCGAGGCGTTCACGCTGGGTGAACGCCTGGGAATCGAGCCGGAAACACTCTTCGCGATTACGTCGGCCGCGTCAGGGTGCAGCTGGGCGATGCTGCATCACCTGCCGATCCCGGGGATCGTCGAGACATCCGCTGCCAACCGGGAGTTTCGGCCGGGATTTGCGGCGGCCATGATGCTGAAGGATCTCAGCCTGGCGCAGGAAGCGGCGACGGGAACGGGAACCGCGACCCCGCTCGGGGCTCTCGCCCAGGCTCTCTACGAGGAATTCGTGGCGGGCGGCGGCGGCGACCTCGACTACGCCGCCGTGATCCGCCTCATCCAGGAGCGAAGCGCTTCCGGCCTGACGCCTAGTGACTGAAGGCCTGGATACCGGTCTGTGTGCGGCCCAGCACCAGTGCGTGGATGTCGTGAGTGCCTTCGTAGGTATTGACGGCTTCTAGGTTCACGACGTGCCGGATGACCTGATACTCGTCGACAATCCCGTTTCCGCCATGGATGTCGCGGGCCTGCCGGGCAATGTCCAGTGCCTTGCCGGCATTGTTGCGCTTGATTAGCGAGAGCATTTCCGGGGTAAACCGTCCGGCTTCCTTGAGCCGCCCCACCCGCAGCGCCGCCTGCAGGCCGATGGCGATCTCGCTCTGCATGTCGGCCAGCTTCTTCTGGACGAGCTGGTACGACCCGATCGGACGCCCGAACTGCTTGCGTTCCAGCGCGTAGGTTCTAGCGGCATGCCAGCAGGATTCCGCGGCGCCGAGGCATCCCCAGGCGATGCCGTAGCGAGCGCTGTTCAGGGACGAGAACGGTCCCTTCAGGCCCTTCGCGTGGGGCAGGCGGTTCCCGTCCGGCACGAACACGTCGTCCATCTGCACCATCCCGGTGCTGGAGGTCCGGAACGCGACCTTACCTTCGATCTTGGGCGTCGCCAGGTCGCCTCTGGCGTCACGCTCGAAGACAAATCCGCCGATCACGTCGTCATCGTCCTTGGCCCAGATCAGGAACAGGTCCGCGATCGGGGCGTTCGTGATCCAGTTCTTGGCCCCGGAAAGAAGCCAGCCGCCGTCGACCTTCCGTGCCCGGGTCAGCATGCTTCCGGGGTCGGATCCGTGATCGGGCTCGGTCAGCCCGAAACATGCGATCAGCTCGGCTGTTCTTAACTTGGGCAGGTACTTGCGTTTGAGTTCTTCCGACCCAAACCGGTGAATCGCCGGCATGACCAGGCTTGACTGCACGCTGAGCGTGGACCGGTACCCGGAGTCGACACGCTCGATCTCGCGGGCGATCAGCCCGTACGTCACCCAGCCGACCCCGGCACAGCCGTAGCCTTCGAGCGTCGCGCCCAGGAGCCCGAGGCGAGCGTATTCTTGGTAAATCTCGCGGTCGAACTTCTCGTTGCGAAAGCTGTCCTGCACCCGCGCCATCAGCTTGTCCTGGGCGTACTCGCGCACCGAGTCGCGCATCATCCGTTCTTCCGGCGTGAGCTGATCGTCCAGCAGCAGGGGATCGGCCCAATCGAACGCGGGCTTGGGGGCGGACGGAACGGTCACCGAAGCGGCGGTAGCGGTGGCGGTCATTGATCAAGGGTCTCCTAGAAGTGAAGCGAATCCGCGATCGCGAAGAGCTGGCGGTAGCGCCGGGGATTTTGTGCCCGGGCCACGACCACGTACCAGGTCGAACCGGCCTGCTGCAGGCGTACAAGCAGATGGCTGCTCGTTCCGCCCAGCCAAAATGCGCAGTCAACCTCAACCGTCAATCCTGAATCATTGTACGACTCGGTGGGGCCTTCGCAAAAGTGTTGGGGGCGCTCCGCCACCAGCTCCAGCGTCGCGTGTACTGATTCGGGAGAGGGGTCGATGTCGTTGATCCGGGCGCCCGCATACGGGTTGTCGGGATCGAACAAGAGGAGCGCTGCTTCGGCGATCGTCCCGGTCTCTGCGGAGACGCGGTCAAGTACCCATTGGTGCGGGTCGGAGACCGAGTTCTCGAGCATCGCCACGTCGAGACGAGTAAAGGCGTGAAATGGCCCCGGGTTGCGAGGCTCGATTCGGTAGAGGCCGAGTTCTCCGGAGTCCATGTCCAGGATGAGCGATCGCTGGGCCAGGTCGCTCGGCAGGTCCGACATGTCGGCGTCGCCGGCAATCGGGGTCAGCGTCACTGCGGCGGTCACGAGAAACCAGCGGAAGCTAGTCACCCTCGTCGGTCTCGAAGGTCACGGGCTGGCCCATGGGCGATCCCAGCACTTCATCCTCCCGCATCGCCACGCGGCCCCGGATCATCGTCATGATCGGCCAGCCGCGGACGGTCTTTCCGTCGAACGGGGTCCAGCCCGCCGGCGAGGCGATCCAATCGTTGCGGATCGTGCGTGTGGCGTTGAGGTCGACGATGGTGAGGTCAGCGTCGTAGCCGACGGCCAGCGCGCCTTTCCTGCTTGCACCGTAGATGCGAGCCGGCATCCAGGAGGCCAGTTCGGCGAGTCGCTCGAGCGTCAGCCGCCCACGATGAACGTGGTCCAGCATGACAGGTAGCAGAGTCTGGGTTCCCGGCATGCCCGAAGGGCTCTGGGGGTAGGGCAGAGCCTTTTCCTCCAGCGTGTGCGGGGCGTGGTCGGAGCCGAGAACATCAATGACGCCCCCGCGGATCCCTTGCTCCCATAACGCATCTTGATGAGCCTGATCCCGGACGGGTGGATTCATTTGGGCCCGGGCCCCGAGTTCCCGGTAGCACTGCGGAGCTGTCAGGGTCAGGTGGTTGGGCGTGGTCTCTGCCGTCGCAATGTCCTTGGCCGCGGCCAGCAGCGGAAGTTCATCCGCTGTCGAGATATGCAGGACGTGGACGGGCCTGCCCGCAGCCCGCGCCAGTTCCAGAATTCGGCGGGTCGCTATGAGGGCGGAGAGAGGGTCCCGGACTTCGGGATGTATCTCGACGCTTGCACCGTCCTTGATGAGCGCCTTGCGCTCATTCAGGCGATCTTCATCTTCAGCGTGGATAGCGCACCGGCGTGTTCCAGATGCCAGGACACGGGCAAGCGACTTGTCGTCCGGCACCAGCAGCGTTCCGGTCGAGCTGCCCATGAAGATCTTTACGCCGGTACACCCGGGCAGGCGTTCGAGTTCGGCAAGGTCCTCGATGTTGTCAGGGCTGGCTCCGATGAAAAAGGCGTGATCGACCCATGCCCGTCCGCGCGCGCGCCGGAACTTGTCGTCAAGCGCTTCCGCGGTGGTCGTCGGCGGCGAGGTGTTCGGCATCTCGAATACGCTGCAGACGCCACCGAGCAGGGCTGCGCGGGTGCCTGCTTCGAGATTTTCCTTCTGTTCGTGCCCGGGTTCCCGGAAGTGAACCTGGCTGTCAATGACGCCCGGCAGCACGGTGAGGCCGGTGATGTCGAGCGTCTGTCCACCGCGAGCCTCTTGCCCGATACCGGCGATCGTCCCATCGCGAATGGCGATGTCGGCGCGGTGGATACCGTCCCGGGTGACGATCGTCCCCCCGGTAAGGACCATCTCGGGAGCTCCAGGCATGCCCGGCTACTCGCTCGGGGCCGGGGGGGATCGAAGGAACGCCGGAACGTGCTCCGAGTCCCTGAAGAACTTCGACCCCCGGGAAGTTCGCGCAGCGGCGGGACGTTTGTCTGGACTCGTGTTCAGGTTCGGCGTGGTTTGGCTCCGTCGATAGCTTTTCCTCGACGGGCCTCTCTTGGCCGGTTCCGCATCGGCGTCCTGATGCCGGCGCCGTGCCTTCCCGACGGTCTCGCTCCAGGTGGGTGTGCGTTTCGGAGCAGCCGCGATGCCGTTGCGGCGCTGCCGGGCCGGCGGCGTTCTGTGGCGAGGGACGGCGGGGGCGAGAATGTGCTCGAGCGGGTGGCTGGAACTGTCCGAGCCAGGCGGGTGATCCAGAGAGGTTGTCCGCTTGGTGCGCTTCCCCGAGTTGGGTTTGGCCTCCGGTGTGTCTGCGGCAGGCGGCGAAACGGCGGGTGTGGCGCCCTCGTCGGCGCGTTGCACGCGGATCTTCAGGTTGATCAGCTTCTCGATGGCCTCGAGGTGTTCGCGTTCCGCAGACGCCGCAAGGGTGATGGATGTTCCCGGAGTACCGGCACGCCCGGTGCGACCGATATGGTGCACGTAATCCTCCGGCTGCGTCGGCACGTCGTAGTTGAGGACATGGCTGATTCCGCGCACGTCGAGTCCGCGCCCCGCCACGTCAGTGGCAACCAGAGCGCGGATCTCGCCTCCCCGAAACGCCTCCATGGTCTTCAGGCGAACCGGCTGAGCCATGTCTCCGTGCAGGGGTTCGACCTGAATCCGGTCACGTCGCAGCGTCCGTACCAGCTCGTCGACTGTCCGTTTGCGGTTGCAGAACACAAGCGCCGACTCGATGGCCGGATTGCCCAGCAACGTTCGCAGGATTCGGTCCTTGTCGCCGGCACGGCAATGGATGACGGACTGGTCCACCAACTCCGTGGTCGCGGCCGGGGGAGCCACGGAGACCCGCGCTGGCCGCTGCAGGAAACGCTTGGCGATCCGTCCGATCTCCGGCGGCATGGTCGCGGACAGCATCATGGTTTGCCGACGTACCGGCAGCTTGGCGACGATGCTCTCGATGTCGGGAATGAACCCCATGTCAAGCATGCGGTCCGCCTCATCGATCACCAGAATCTCCACACCGATCAGCAGCAATGCGCCGCGGTCGAACAAGTCGAGCAGGCGACCCGGCGTGGCGATCATGACGTCAACCGGTTGCGCTGCCCGGCGGATCTGGGGGCCGATGTTGATGCCGCCGATGAAGAGCTCGGACGACAGATTTACATGCGCGGAGAATAGGTTCACTTGTTCCTGAACCTGAAGTGCAAGCTCCCGGACGGGCTCGAGAATCAACGCGCGGGGCATCCGCGCCCGGGCCCGCCCTCCGGCAAGCCGGTCAATCATCGGGAGCGTGAACGCCGCAGTTTTTCCTGTTCCCGTCTGCGCGGTAGCCAGGATGTCGCGTCGTTCGATTGCCAACGGGATAGCCGCCTGCTGGACCGGGGTCGGTGTCGTAAACCGGGCGTCCCGAATCGCCCGCTGGACCGGCTCCGATAACCGGAATTGATCAAACGAGGTGATCGTGCTCGGGCGGTTACTCAAAGGTCGAGGCCCACGGCTTCCGGAGCCCGGGCGCGGATAAAGGCGAGTCGCTTTTCCGGGTTTCGTCCCATGACTTCTTTGACCAGGACGCCAGCGGTCTCGTGCTGGTCCCTGGGAAGATCTACTCGTATCAGTGTGCGCATTTCCGGATCCATGGTGGTGCTGCGTAACTGGGCCGCGGGCATTTCACCAAGGCCTTTGAATCTGCTGATGTCGACTTTCTTCGACCCATCAAAAATATCCCTGAGCAATTCATCTCGGTGGTCATCGTCACGTGCGTACCGCGTATTGCCTGCCTGCGCGATTCGGTAAAGCGGCGGCTGGGCCAGATACAGGCGACCGTCTTCCACAAGCGGGCGCATCTCGGAGAAAAAGAACGTGAGAAGTAGGGAGGCGATATGAGCGCCATCCACGTCCGCATCGGTCATTATGATAACGCGGTCGTAGCGGAGTTGTCCAAGTTCGCAGGTGTCGCCCGTTCCGCATCCCAGGGCCCGGACGAGATTGTTGAGTTCCTGGTTGTTGCGGAGTTTGTCGGCGCTGGCGCTTGCGACATTGAGGATCTTCCCCCGCAATGCCAGTACCGCCTGCGTCTCCCGCGAGCGAGCCTGCTTGGCGGAACCGCCGGCAGAATCGCCCTCCACAATGAAGATCTCGGTGCCTTCGGCAGACGTACGGGTGCAGTCGGCCAATTTCCCGGGGAGACGCAGGCGTCGTGCCGGGGTCGCGCGCGGGGTTTGCTTGTCCAGCTTTCGCTGCAACCGCTCTTCCAGCCGTTGGGCACAGTGCTCCAGGAGCGCGTTTGCGGTCTTCGGGTCACTCGCGAGCCAGTGTTCGAAGGCATTCCTGACAGCACTTTCAACGTGCTGGCGTGTTGAAATGAGGGTCAGTTTCTCCTTGGTTTGCCCCTGAAACTGGGGCGCACTGACGAACACGGAAAGAGCCATTCGGGAGGCACCGCAGACATCCTCAGCCGTGATGTCGCCGGCACGTTTGTGCTTGACCAGATCACCGTACGAGCGGGCGCCACGCGTGAGCGCCGCGCGCAGTCCCGCTTCGTGGGTGCCGCCCAGGGGGGTCGGAATCGTGTTGCACCAGCTCTGCAGAGCCCCATCGCCGCGCTCGGGCCAGACGGCCGCCCACTCAATGCGTCCACCCTCCGGCAGTTCCGTGTTGCCGGCAAAGGGTTCGGCGGTGATGGTCGGTACGTCCCGGATGCTCTCCTCGACGAAGTCGCGCAATCCGCCAGGAAAGTGGAGCATCGTCGACGCCGGAACGTCAGTTTCGGCGTCGATCAGAATCGGGTCGCATCGCCACATGATCGTAATGGTCGACACCAGCCTCGCTTTGTCGCGGGCCATGGTGAAAAGCAGGGAGGGCCTTAACGCCGTTCCTTCTTCAAAGATCTCCCCGTCCGGAGTGAAACGGACCTTTGTCCCCGTGCGGCGGCCCGCTTTCCCCACTGGTTCCAGCGGCCCCACGGGAATTCCGCGGCGGTAGGACTGACTCCAGCGAGCGTCATCGCGGGCGACCTCGACGGTCAGTTCCGAGGACAAGGCGTTGACGACCGAGAGCCCCACCCCGTGAAGGCCCCCGGACGTCCGGTACGCCGTTTCACCGAACTTGCCGCCAGCGTGCAGGAGCGTGCTTGCAACTTCAACCCCGGACATCTCTGGCATTTCCGGGTGGGGTTCCACCGGAATGCCCCGTCCGTCATCACTGATTGTCAGGATGTTCCCGGTCTCAAGCGCGACACTGATCTGGCTTGCATGGCCTGCGAGCGCTTCGTCGATTGCGTTGTCGAGGATCTCGGCGGCAAGATGATGCATGGCGGTCTCGCCGGTGCCGCCGACGTACATCCCCGGATTCTTCCGGACGGCCTCCAACCCCTTGAGTATTTCGATGTTGGAGGCGGTGTAACCGGAATTCTTCACTGAGCGGGCTTCCGCTGCGTTGTCTTGCGGGCAGAGCAAAGCGGCCCAGCCGGAGCGTTCGTGAGCCGCCCGGGAATCAACTGAACCGGACTCGCCTGTCCGTGGCGGATCAGGCCTGCCAGAAGTGCTGAGGTGTAACGAGAGTCAGAGCTCAAGCGTCTCACTAGCCGGAAACGCCAGCTGATGTCACGGGTAGATCTGCAGTTGTGCTCATGCTTCTTCCAGCGTCGAGACGCCCCGCACTCGCGTTTGACGCATGTACCGGCGATAGCGATCAGCGTCGTATCCGGTCCCGCGGTGCAGCAGCGTTCGATTGTCCCAGATAACGAGTTGGCCGGGTCGCCAATGGTGCGTGTACACGTGTTCCTGTCCGACCGCACGGTCCAGGAGGTCATCCAGCAAGCGACGGCTGCCCTGCTGGTCCCAGCCTTCGACGACCTTGGCGTGGGATCCCACGTAGTAGTTCTTGGCTCCGGTTCGTGGATTGGTCCGCACCAGCTTCTGCCTGACAGGCGGCAGGGATTTTGCGTGGGACGGAGTCACCGCGTCAGGGCTGACCTTGCTTCGGGAGAACACGTAATCGTGAATGACGATGAGCGGGTCGATCTCGCTCCTGACAGCGTCCGGAAGGCGTTCGTAGGCGGCCCGGGAACTCACGAATTGGGTCTGTCCTCCCTGTTCGGGGACCTCGTACACGCACATGATGGAGACGTAGGACGGAACTCGGCGAAACGAGGAATCCGTGTGCCACATGTTGTTGCCGGTGGAAAAGACGACTCGCTTGTGGCGGTTTCCCAATTGACTTCCATCTGCCTGGACATTGCCGATTGTCCCGAAGAAGTTGATCACTCCCTGCTGGCCCAGGATCACGTGATTTTCTTCGGGCTCTCCCAAACTGCAAGTCAGCGCGAGCTGGCGGGCATCGTCAAATGACTGATCCGGAAAGCAAAGAAACGAATAGCGGTCAATGAGGCCATGAACTTCGTCAATGCGGTCTCTGGACAATGAAACGTGCATGTCCATTCCGGAAACTTGTGCACCGAATTCAGGGTGCAATGATTCCACACTGAAGTTGCTCATAATTCCTCTTGACGCAGCGCGGGAAGGCGTTGAATTTGCCTCTGCATACGCGTTCCGTGACCGCAAATATACCAGAATCGTTGATGAAATGCTGCAATGCGACTGCGATCGAGCCGGCAAGGTCGACCACGGATAACCAAAGACAGCTCCCGCGTGCTTCTACTATACAACTTAGCCGCACTCACCGTGTTGCCTCAATCTCTACTAGGCAGTCGCATCCGGCCGTACAACGCATGTTTACCTTCATTTCGGGGATATATACTGCCGCTGTGTAAGCTACTTAGAATACGGTGTGTTAGCACGACGACCGTTTCCTCAAATAATGATAGCAATACAGACCTTCCAACCACAACCCTCAAAAGATAACAGCATAAATAAAGGGAGGACAAGCCGCGTAATCCAAATCAAGAATTTTTCGCGATTGAAAATCGGCCGGTCCCGTGCCAAGTTATTGAGCTTAGGATTTGTCTGGCTTTGAGGGGTTCTTTCTGATGGCGGAACGTTTGGCCGAAACGGCCGAGGATGTATCGCGGCTGGCTTTCGGCTTCATGGCTTCCAAGGCGCTCTTTGCGGCACTGCATGTCGATGTCTTCAGCCAGCTCGCCGACGGCCCCAAGACGGCGCGGACACTCGCCAAGAAGACAAGCGTCCCAGTGAACCGGATTACGACCCTAATGACCGCCCTGACCGCGATCGGCCTCGTGGACCGCGAGGAGGACAGCTATTTCAACGCGCCGGGCGCGACGGACTTCTTGGTGCGTGGCGCCCGGCACGATTTCGGAGATTACCTGCGCTACCAGATCGACAAGCAGATGTATCCGTTTCTCACACAATTGAACGAAGTGCTCGATGGGTCGCTCGACCCGGAGGCAGTGGACAGCTACCAGCACTGGATGTCGGACCCGGAACAGGCCACGCTCTACAGTGAGGCGCAGCATGCCGGCTCACTAGGGCCCGGCCGCACGCTGGCCCGGCTGATCGACCTTTCGGACTGTCACAACCTGCTGGATGTCGGTGGTGGCACGGGCAGCATGACCATCCAACTGCTGGAGACTTTTCCTGAACTGGTCTCGACCATCATCGACTTCCCGAATGTCGCCGAGATCGGCTGGCGATTCATTTCCGAGGCCGGGATGGTGGACCGGGTGCGCTACATCCCTGCAAATGCGCTGAAGACCGAGTGGCCGACGGAGCAGGACGCCATCCTTATGTCCTACCTGTTCAGCGGCGTCCCCGGGAGCGAGCTGCCCCGGCTGGTGCAGCAGGCCTACGACTGCCTCGCTCCGGGCGGGCATTTCATCGTCCACGACTTCATGGTGGAGGATGACCGCACCGGCCCGCCGATGGCAGCCCTATGGCAATTGCAGCACATGGCCTTTACGCCGGATGCGCGCTCGGTCACGCCTGGCTGGCTGAAGGGTCGGATGGCCGCAATCGGATTCACTATGCCCCATGACGAGGAGATGGTTCCGGGA
Source organism: Rhodospirillales bacterium (assembly GCA_009839325.1). Taxonomy (GTDB): domain Bacteria; phylum Pseudomonadota; class Alphaproteobacteria; order TMED109; family TMED109; genus VXPW01. The sequence goes on along the minus strand of VXPW01000095.1, from coordinate 382 downwards.
ATGACCCGGCTGATCCACGCCCGCCGACCGAAGCAGCGGTCGACCAGGACGGCCCAGGGGTAATCAGTTGGACGATACGGCCGGTATAGTGACGCCAACGAGAGAAGGGTGGCAGGACTTGGCGATCTCGCCAATTGCGGAAATCGCAGGAACTTCGATTGGCGGAAGGGCTCCCCGGCAATGCAGAGCATTGCGATACGGGGGTTTTGCGATGTTCCCTTTCGGTCTGGGTGTTCTGTTGTCAGCCTTTGCAATGGTGCCTTCAGCGGTGGGTGACGAGCGGCGCCCGGGGTTTTACGCTGGCATTGACATAGGGATCTCTGCGGCGACCACGCTACGGTCCACACGAACCCATCATGGCGTTCCGACAAATTGCGACCAG
>VXPW01000083.1:1720-9070 GCA_009839325.1 Rhodospirillales bacterium | reverse complement strand
AATGCCAGAAACGCCGCCGCGGTCGTGATCTCGAAGAACGTGATCGGCGCGCCGGCATTGGCGTCCTCGGCCGCGTCGAGTGCGGCCACAAGGGCGCCGTCATCGATCGGTTGCCCGTCGATCAGGATCCGTTCGTTGAATCGCAGCAGGTGCGGGGAAACGTAGGCATTGACCGTGCGCCCGGCTGCCCGCTGCACGGCGTCCAGCATGGCGACGACGGAACCCTTCCCGTTGGTGCCGGCCACATGGACGACATGACCCAGATCGCGCTCGGGATTGCCCAGCTGCCGAAGCAGGCGCTGGATTCGCTCCAGCGAAAGGTCGATGGATCGCGGATGCAGCTCGGCGAGGCGGGACAGCCGCGCGTCAAGCGATAACGGCAACGCTGGTAGAACCCGCTGTCGTGTCTTCCCGAGGCGGCAGGGGGCCGTTGGTCAGATGCGCGAGAATGCGTACCAGCGTGGCCTTCAGCTCTGAGCGCCGCACCACGGCATCGATCATTCCGAGCTCGCACACCTTTTCGGCACGCTGGAAGTTCTCCGGGAGGGTTTCGCCGACCGTGTTCTCGATGACCCGCGGCCCGGCAAACCCGATCAACGCACCAGGCTCCGCCAGCGCCACGTCGCCAAGCATGGCGAACGACGCCGTGACCCCACCGGTGGTGGGATGCGTGAGGATCACCACGTACGGACACCCCGATTCCCGCGCATCCTCGATCGCCGCCACCGTACGCGGCAACTGCATCAACGAGAGAATCCCCTCCTGCATGCGGGCACCGCCGGAAGCGGTGACCGCGATCAGTGGCTGGCTGTGCTTCTTGGCGAATTCCGCCGCCCGCACCAGCCCCTCACCGACGGCCATCCCCATCGAGCCGCCCATGAAGCCGAAGTCAAGCACCGCGACCACCGAGCGGCGCGCGCCAATCTCCCCGGTGGCCACCACGATCGCGTCGGCCGCGTCCGATTCCGCTCGGGCAACCTTCAGCCGCTCCGTATAGCGCTTGCGGTCCCTGAACCGGAGCGGGTCCTCCTCGACCGCCGGAAGCTCCATCAATTCGTAGCTGCCATCGTCGAACAGGAGCTCGAGCCGGGCAGTGACCGGCATCTGCAGGTGATGTCCGCACGCCGAACACACCCGGAGCTGTGCGTCCAGTTCCTTGTGGAACATCATGCGGTCGCAGCCGGGGCACTTGGTCCACAGGTCCGGCACGGCCTGGCGGCCCACGACCGCCTGCAGCTTGGGCCGGATGAATTCGGACAGCCAGCTCACGGGCGACCTCCCTGGTCAGCCCGTCGCGCGGACAGCACGCCGGCCTTCAGTTCCTCGACCAGTTCGGACACCGCGGCAGCGGCGTTCCCGGGGGCCTGCTCGACCGCGCCGACAAGCGCCGAGCCCACCACCACGGCATCCGCGGTCTCGGCGATCCGCGAAGCCTGCTCGGGGCTTCTGATCCCGAACCCGACGGCGATGGGAAGGGTGGTATGCGCACGAATGCGGGCGAGCGCCCCGGCAACCACGTCCGACTCCCCCACGCGAGTACCGGTGATCCCGGTGATGGAGACATAGTAGAGAAATCCCGACGCGTTCCGGAGGACGCTGGGCAGCCGGCGGTCGTCCGTGGTCGGGGTGGCCAGTCGGATGAAGTCGATCCCGCAGGCGCGCGCGGGCAGGCAGAGTTCGGAATCCGCCTCGGGCGGCAGGTCCACGATGATCAGGCCGTCCACGCCGGCGCCGGTCGCATCCTCGAGAAACCGGTCCACCCCGTAGGAGAAGATCGGGTTGTAGTACCCCATGAGCACGATCGGCGTCGCGTCGTCGCCGGACCGAAACTCGGCCACCATCGCCAGCGTCTCGGCCAGGGTCTGACCCGCCTTGAGGGCCCGCAGCGAGCTCTTCTGGATGGCCGGGCCATCCGCCATCGGATCGCTGAACGGCATGCCGAGCTCGATTACGTCGGCACCGGCCCTTGGCAGGTCGGCCAGGATGCGCCGGCTTTCGGCGGGGTTCGGGTCGCCGGCGGTCACGAACGTGACCAGGCCGGCCCGGCGTTCCTCGGCCAGCCGGCGGAACCGCGCCTCGATGCGATTGCTCACAACTCGACCCCAAGCGCCTCGGCGACCGAGAAGACGTCCTTGTCACCGCGCCCGCAGAGATTCATGACCAGGAGGTGATCGGCCGGCAGGTCCGGCGCCAGTTTCGCCACGTGCGCGAGCGCGTGGCTGGGCTCGAGCGCCGGCAGGATGCCTTCGAGCTCCGTGCAGAGCTGAAACGCCGCCAGCGCCTCGGTGTCGGTGACGGATACGTACTCGACCCGCCCGACGTCGTGCAGCCAGGCGTGCTCCGGCCCGATTCCTGGATAGTCGAGGCCCGCCGAGATCGAATGCGCGTCGTTGATCTGACCGTCATCGTTCTGCAGCAGGTAGGTGCGGTTGCCGTGCAGCACGCCGGGCCGCCCCGCCGTGAGCGAAGCCGCATGGCGCCCGGTCTCGACGCCCTCCCCGCCTGCTTCGACGCCGATCAGGCGGACGTCGGGGTCGTCCAGGAACGGATGAAACAGACCCATCGCGTTGGAGCCGCCGCCGATGCAGGCGACCAGCGTGTCCGGCAGCCGTCCTTCGGCCTCCAGGATCTGCTCCCGCACCTCGTTGCCGATCACGGCCTGGAAATCACGGACCAGCGCCGGGTACGGATGCGGTCCCGCCACCGTGCCGATGATGTAGAAGGTGTCCTCGACGTTCGCGACCCAGTCACGAAGCGCCTCGTTCATGGCGTCCTTCAGCGTGCACGTGCCTGAACGCACCGGGCGCACCTCGGCGCCGAGCAGCCGCATGCGAAAGACGTTCGGCTGCTGGCGCTCGATGTCCGTCTCGCCCATGTACACCGTGCACGGCATGCCGAAACGCGCGCACACGGTCGCGGTTGCGACGCCGTGCTGCCCGGCCCCGGTCTCGGCAATGATGCGGGTCTTCTTCATGCGCCGGGCCAGGAGGATCTGCCCGATGCAATTGTTGATCTTGTGAGCCCCCGTGTGGTTGAGCTCGTCGCGCTTGAAATAGATCTTGGCGCCACCGAACCGTTCGGTGATGCGCGGGGCGAAGGTCAGCGGGCTGGGGCGACCGACGTAATGCTTGAGCAGGTCGTTGAATTCAGACCAGAACGTTTCGTCCCGCGAGGCCGCCGCATAGTGTTCCTCCAGATCGAGGATCAGCGGCATCAGGGTCTCGGCGACGAATCTGCCGCCGTACGTCCCGAAGTGCCCGTCCTCGTCGGGGCCGCTCCGGAAGGTGTTGGACTGGTCCATAGTGCGTATCCGCCGACAGTGGGTCGTTGCCGACCTTACTGCAAAACAGGCGCCGGGCGTTGCGCGGGTGCCCGCGCTGCGGCCAGGAATTCCACGATCAGCGCCTCGTCCTTCTCGCCGGGCGCGCGCTCGATCCCCGACGAGACATCGACGGCCGCCGCACCCGAGCTCGCGATGGCCTCCCCGACATTGGCCGGCGTCAGCCCGCCCGAGAGGATCCACGGGAGTTGCAGGTCGAGACCGCCGAGGACCTGCCAGTCGAACGCCCGCGCATTGCCCCCTGGACGCGTGGCCCCCTCGGGCGGGCGGGCATCGAAGAGAAGCATGTCGGCGGCCCCGCTGAACGACGCGGCGCGGCGCGCGTCGTCCTGCGTGGAGATCCCCAGGGCCTTGATCACGCGAACGCCCGCGAGCCGTTTCACGGCCGCGACCCGCTCCGGCGTCTCCCGGCCGTGCAGCTGCAGGGCACCAAGGCCGCTGGCGGCGGCAGCCTGCACCGCCTCGTCATCAGGGTCCACCATCACCCCGACCGCCTCGACCGCCGGCGGCAGAGCGTCCGCAACCGCGCGCGCCCGGTCGAGTTCCACGTACCGGGGCGAGGGAGGGAAAAACACCACCCCGATCCACCGTGCCCCGTGCGCCGCCGCCAGGGCGGCATGTCCCGGCTCACGGAGACCGCAGATCTTGACCTGCACGCTCATGGCCGGGCGGCCCGCAGCTCGGACGCGATGGCCGCAAGGGCTTCGGCCGGATGCTCGGCGCCCGTGATCGGCCTGCCGATGACCAGCAGGTCGGCGCCGGCCTCCGCTGCCGCCGACGGCGTGGCCACGCGTTTCTGATCCTGCACCGCGGACGCGGCCGGGCGGATGCCCGGGGTCACGATCAGGAAGTCGGGGCCGGTCTCGCTGCGCACCCGCGCCGCCTCGGTCGGCGCGCAAACAATGCCGGCGAGGCCGGCGTCACGGGCAAGCATGGCGAGCCGGACCACCTGATCCGAAGGGGAACCGTGGACCCCGATCGCCGCGGTGTCGTCCGAATCGAGACTGGTGAGGGTGGTCACGCCCAGCAGCGCCGGCGGTTCTTCGTACGTCCGGGTTGCCGCCTGCGCGGAAGCCAGCATGGCGCTGCCGCCCGCAGCGTGCACGGTCAGCATCGCTGGAGCGAGCGGCCGGAGCGCCCGGATTGCGCCCACCACCGTGTTCGGGATGTCATGCAGCTTCAGATCCAGGAACAGCGGAGCTCCGGCCTGCCCGACCCGCCGAACGCCCGATGGTCCCTGTGCCGCAAAGAACTCGAGCCCGAGCTTCACAGCCGCCGCCGCCCGGCATTCGCCCGCGAGTGCCTCCGCGCGTTCGACGTCGGGCGTATCGATGGCGACGATGATTCCCGCGCCAGACCGCTCCGTCACGACGACGCGCGCCCCGGACGCCCGCGTGACCCCAGCCGCTCAACCAGCCGCACAAGTCCACCGAGGACGATCCCCAGGGCAAGCACCGCCACCAGGAGCAGGTAGAGAGGCACCTCGACGACTCCCTCGAAGGGCCAGAAGGCCAGCGCCACGCCCTGCCGGTTGGACAGCGCAAACGGGATGAACAGCAGCGCGAGAATCAGGACGGCAATGCGCCGCGCGAGGCGCAGCATCACGTGATCCCGGGTCCAGCCCCGCGGTTATTCCTCGGTATCGACCCTTTTCCTGAGTTCCTTGCCGGCGCGGAAGTACGGCACGCTCTTCTCCGGTACCTGCACCGCGGCGCCGGTCTTCGGATTGCGTCCGGTATGGGCCGGGCGAAGACGCACCGAGAAACTGCCAAACCCGCGAAACTCGGCGCGATCCCCCCTGGCAAGAGCTTCCTCGATCTCGTTGAAGACGATTCGGACGACCCGGTCGGCTTCCACACCATGCAGGTCTGGATATGCCTTCTGGATCCGCTTTACCAAGTCAGACCGGTTCACGGGGACGTACCTCCCATGGACGAATCTCCACGCTGATTCCTGCCAAATCGCGGCGAGCCGGTCAAACCGTGGAGCAACTCCGCCACCGGGGCGTCACTCCTCCTTCGGCTTCAGCGCCTCGCTCAGGATGTCCCCGAGCGACGCTCCGGATTCGCTGGACCCGTATTCGCGAAGCACGCGCTGCTCCTCCTCGATCTCGAGGGACTTGATCGACAGGACCAGGCGCGCCGCCTTGGTGTCGATCGACACCACCTTGGCGTCCACCCGTTCGCCAACCGCGAACCGGTGCGGATTCTGATCGGTGCGGAGCTTCGACAGGTCGCTGCGACGGATGAAGCCGTTGACCTCGTCCACCTTCACCCGCAGGCCGCTGTCGGTGACTTCCGTGACCACGCAGGTCACGACCTGGCCGCGCGAATAGGGAGCCAGCGCTCCGGCCACCTTCTCTTCCTCGAGCTGGCGCGTGCTGAGGTTGATGCGCTCCTTCTCGACGTCGATCTCGAGCACCTTCGCCCGGACGCGGTCGCCCTTCCGGAATTCCTTGATGGCCTCCTCACCGGGACGCGAGGCATCGAGGTCGCTCAGGTGAATGAGGCCGTCGATGTCGCCCGGCATGCCCAGGAACACACCGAACTCGGTGATGTTGCGGACTTCGCCCTCGATCACGCTGCCGACCGGATGCTCTTCCGCGAACTTCTCCCAGGGGTTCCCGGCGCACTGGCGCATCCCCAGGCTGACGCGACGGCGGTTGGGGTCCACACCGAGGATCATCACTTCGACTTCCTCGCTCGTGGACACCAGCTTCGACGGCGGCACGTTCTTGCGGGTCCAGCTCATTTCGGAGACATGGACCAGGCCCTCGATACCGGCCTCCAGCTCCACGAAGGCGCCGTACTCGGTGATGTTCGTGACGCGGCCCCGGAACTTGGCGCCCTTCGGATACTTCTCGACGACCCCTTCCCACGGGTCCGCTTCGAGCTGCTTGATTCCGAGGCTGATCCGCTGCGTGGCCGGGTTGAACCGCACCACCTGCACGCGCAACTTCTGCCCGACCGACACGACTTCGCTCGGGTGGTGCACGCGCCGCCAGCTCATGTCCGCCACGTGCAGCAGACCGTCCACCTCGCCCAGGTCCACGAAGGCGCCGTACTCGGTGATGTTCTTGACCACCCCGTCGAGAATCTGCCCTTCCTTGAGCGTGGCCACCAGTTCGGCGCGCGCCTCGGCGCGGGTTTCCTCCAGGACTGCGCGCCGCGAGATCACAATGTTCCCGCGTCGGCGGTCCATCTTCAGGATGTAGAACGGCTGCTTGGTGCCGAACAGGTGCTGGGCGTCGCGGACGGGCCGGAGGTCCACCTGGCTGCGGGGGAGAAACGCGCTGGCTCCCTGCAGGTCGACCGTGTAGCCGCCCTTGACTCGCCCCCAGATGATCCCCGTGACCTGCGTCTTGGCTTCGAATGCTTCCTCGAGTTCAGACCACGCCTGCTCACGCCGCGCGCGGTCGCGCGACAGCACCGCTTCGCCATTCCGATTTTCGATGCGGTCGAGAAATACCTCGACCTCGTCCCCGACCGCGGGTTCGCTGCCGTGTCCATGCGCGATGAATTCCTTGAACGGGACGCGGCCTTCGGCCTTGAGGCCTACATCAATCACGGCTGCGTCGTTCTCCAAGGCGATGACCTTGCCGACGACCACGGTGCCTTCACGTTTCTCGGTGGCGGCGATCGACGCCGCGAACAGCTCGTCGAAGTTCTCCTCGAATGCGGGGTGCGTCTCGGCGGACGGCACTGTGTTGCTCATGGGCTCTCCTGATTCCGCACCTTCAGGGCGGTGTCCGATAGTTCGCCGCTGATAGCGCGAACCATCCTGCGTGAGGCCCTCGGACTCGACCTCACCAGCCGACAGGCCGTATCAAGCACAGTGTCGGCGTCAAGTTCAGTGGTATCGATCACATGCGCGTCGGTAGCGGCCGCAAGCGGTGCTGCCGCGCGAGACCGGTCGCGCTGGTCACGCTCTCGCATGTCCTGCTCAACACGCGCTTGTATAAACGGCTCTCCACGGGCCCGCAACTCCTTGACCCGCCGAGCTAACCGGAC
>VXPW01000083.1:0-1620 GCA_009839325.1 Rhodospirillales bacterium | reverse complement strand
GTATAAACGGCTCTCCACGGGCCCGCAACTCCTTGACCCGCCGAGCTAACCGGACTTCGGCCGATCCGGCGAGAAAAATCTTCACGTCGGCGTCGGGCAGTACCACGGTTCCAATGTCGCGTCCGTCGAGCACGGCACCGGACGCCCCGCCGGGCGGACGACGCGCAAAGTTCCGCTGGCGCTCCAGCAGCGAGCCCCGAACGCCGGGGTGCACGGCCACCATCGAGGCGACCCGGCCCACGCGTTCACTGCGCAGGTCGGGCACGGTCAGTTCCTGCATCGTGACGGCCTGCGCTGCTTCCTCGGCGCCGACCGGATCGGAGCCGTCGCCGCCGGTCGCGAGCACGCGGGCGGCGACGGCCCGGTACAGGAGCCCGCTGTCAAGGTGGGCCAGGTTGAACCGTTCCGCCAGTCCCCGGGCCAGCGTGCCGGTGCCGACTGCCGCCGGCCCGTCAACCGCGATGATCACGGCGCAGCCGTCCCTGTGTCGATCGCGGCGCCAAGGCGGCGCATGTCCGCGCCGAATTCCGGCCAGCTGGTACGGATCGTGCCCGCCCCAACCACTTCGATGGGTTCGGCGCAGGCCGTTCCCAGAATCAGGAACGCCATGGCAATCCGGTGGTCCAGCGAAGACTCGATCCGCACACCGCCGCGGGGGAGCGGCGTGCCCTCGATCAGCAGGTCGTCGTCGTCGACCCGCGCGGCAACTCCTGCGGCGACCAGCCCAGCCCGGAGCGCCTCGAGCCGATCGCTTTCCTTGACCCGGAGTTCGCCGACACCGCGGAACCGACTTACGCCATCAGCACAGGCGGCAGCCATCGCCAGCGCGGGGTACTCATCAATGGTCCGCGGCGCGTATTCGGGTCCGAGATCCACTGCCCGCAAACGGCCGGCGCGGCCGCGCACGCGGAGGTTGGCCATCGGTTCGGCTCCAGCGCCGGCAACGGGCTCCTCGTCGATGTCGGCCCCCATCGCACGGAGCGCATCCAGAACGCCGGTCCGGGTCGGATTGGTGCCGACCTTCTCGAGCTCCACCTCGGAGCCGTCGGCAAGCAGCGCGGCCACGATCGGAAACGCCGCCGACGACACGTCTCCGGGCACGGCGATCGCCGTCGGGCGCAGCGGCGCGTTGCCCTCCACGGACACGGCCAAGCTGCCATCGACCGCGGCCGTCGACACGGCGGCGCCGAACCCGCGCAGCATGCGCTCGCCGTGATCCCGGCTCGGGCAGGGTTCCACCACGGTGGTGGTACCGCTCGCATGCAACCCGGCGAGCAGCACGCACGTCTTTACCTGTGCGGACGGCACCGCGCTGCTCCAATCGAGCGGCAGCAGTTCATCGGTCCCGGTGATGGTGATCGGGATCCGGCCGTCCCGGGACGTGACGAACTCGGCACCCATGGCCATGAGCGGGTCGATCACCCGCCGCATGGGCCGGCTCCGCAGCGAGGCGTCGCCGGAAAGGACAGCAGAGAAGGTGTGCCCGGCAAGGACACCAGCCAGCAGGCGGGCGGCCGTGCCGCTGTTGCCGCAATCGAGAACGCCGTCGGGCGGCGCCAGTCCGTGGATCCCACGTCCGTGAATCCGGTAGGCACCCGGAGCGGTTCGCCGGATCTCCAC
>VXPW01000049.1:5257-58958 GCA_009839325.1 Rhodospirillales bacterium | reverse complement strand
GTGTCATGACGACGCTGCGCGTAGCTCTCGCTCAGCGTCCAGGTCCGATTCTGCCGCTCATCAGCGAGCCCCGGGCGACCGAGCGCTATGTGATCGAACGGCACGTATGCATCGATACCACCGCTGTCGGTGGCAATGCCGCCCTGCTGGTCGAGGCGGAAACCTCCCGCTAGCTGCGGTGGGCCCCGCCCTACTAACGGTTGGTCAGCGCCGATACACGAAGAATGTCGCGTCGTGGCGAATCTCGGCGCGGGGCAGTGCCGTGACCGGCCCCGCTGTGTCGATCAAGGTCCAGAGGCCGGCCTCGGCTAGGACACGAATCTTGTCCATGAAACCGCCTTCCGAGAGCGCCGCATCCGTGCAGCAGAAAATCAGCACTCCGCCTGTCGCGGTGACCCGCAACAGTTCGTCCAGCGCCTCCGGCGGCGCGTGCCCCGGCGTGAACACGCCGGTACTGATGATTGCCTGGAATGCGCCATTCTCAAAGTCCAGCGGTTCACCCAAGGTCCTGCGACGCAGGTCCCGATAGACGCCCTTGCGGGCGGCAGCCCGCAGCATGCCGGCCGACAGATCGATTCCGGTGAGGTTGGCGTAATTGAGCTGCGCCAGCGCTGCACCGATAAAGCCGCTGCCGCAGCCCGCATCCAATACCGGCGTATCTCCCGGTGCCACATGGCGCCCGAACAAGCCAGCCGCCATCGGCGCGTAGCTATAACCTCCAGATGCCACGTCCTCGTCGTAGCTGTCGGCCCAATCGTCGTAAATCCGCTGGCTCTCCACGGTAGACCGGGCTTCATAGACCCGGCTCAGCCACTGGTCGAGATCGCTCACGTGGTCCCCCTCGCCTGCACCGCGGGCGGCAGTCAAGCCACGGACGATGACTGGCGAAGGCTACAACACCCGGCCGGAGGAGGCAGGCGACGCCACCGCCCGCAATCATCACGCGTACTTTGCGGACGACGCATCGGCACGAACACAGCGCGGCTGCCGCTAGTGGCCTGAAACGGATCCAGACGGAATGCCCATCGGACCAGTCGTCGCAGGTGGCAATGGCCTGTGCCTCGCCGGACGGGGCGAGGGCCCGACGCAGTGAGTACGGGCACCACCGGCGTCAGCTACGGTTGCGATCGGTACGGCTGAAGGGTCCCCTTCTCGAACCGTTCCGCCAACGCGTCGAACGCTCGGCCTGTAACCAGCTCCCCGCGACCCGACAAGGACACATCCCGCCATGGCACACGAGTTTGTCACCGTGGTACGCGAAGACCGCGTCGCGACCGTCACCTTCGACCGGGGCAATTGGCTCAACTCGCTATCACTCCAGGCGATTGAGGAGTTGACCGAGGTGGCACTGAGCTTCACGGATGATCTGGAAACCTCGGCCATCGTGCTGCGCACGCCCGACGGGAGTGGATTTGCGGCAGGGCGCGACCTCGCGGACCCCGCCATGGACCAGCGTCAGGACAAGCCGATGCTGGCCCGGCGACACGCAGCGGGAGCCGGCAAGCGTCTGTGTGCGGCCTGGGAAAGCGTCGAGCAACTTACGGTCGCCGCCGTGGAACGCTTTGCGATCGGCGGCGGGCTCGCGCTGGCAGTCGCCTTCGACCTGCGCGTGATGGGTAGCAGCGCGCATTTCCGCACCCCTGAAGTGGCACTGGGCCTGTCAATGAGCTGGGGAACGATCCCGCGCCTTGTCGGTCTGGTCGGTCCGGCGCGCGCTAAACAGATTCTGTGCCTCGGGAATGACCGCATCGAGGCATCGGATGCCTTGGCCTGGGGTCTGGTTCAGGAAGTCGTGGAAGACGGAAATGCGGCGACGCGATCGTTGGAAATCGCCGCACGTGCCGCATCGATGCCTCCGGTACCACTGCGCATGACAAAGACGACCGTCAACGCCGTCGCCGGCGCGCTTTCGGGCGCGTCCATTCACATGGACACGGAAGAGGTCATGGTGACCGAACTGACAGAGGACTTCATGGAAGGTGTGTCTGCTTTCCGAGAGTCCCGCCCGGCACGCTTCCGGGGTGCGTGAACGACCAGCCCTGCAACGGGCACGCCGGGCTGCTCGCTGGCAGACCGTACTAGGCAGGAATCCTTCGAGGCGACCGCTCGGGCCAGCTCAGTCCAACGAAACCCGAAATGCGATTGCGGTCAGCGCATATCAGATCGACGCAGGTCAAGGCCGTTCAATCCGAAGTTCCATCCGGTCCGCGCGAGACCCGTGTGGCAGGAGTGGAGGGACTCGAACCCCCAACCCCCGGTTTTGGAGACCGGTGCTCTAGCCAATTGAGCTACACTCCTGCAGAGGAAGCCACCCTCCCAACATTAGATTCTCAAGCAGCATCGCGCCAGCCGGCAATTGCGAATCCAACGGGCTGTCAGTCAAACTTTTTAGCCCGATACTGTAATCACACTCCGAATTTCCTGCTTCGCGCTGACTGGGCCCCGTCGGCTTTCACGGAACGGAGCGCGGTCACAAGTATTCGCGGCAAATCATTTCGTTCGTGACAGGGTGTCCAGGCGATCCGCGATGTCAGCGAGCTGCTGTCGGAGGCCCTCAATTTCGTCCTCCTGGCGTTGCTCTTGATCGTCGCCTCTTGCCACCGGGGAATCGTCTGCGGCGCCTCTCCATGCTTCGGCCGGCGGCGTGAACAACCTCATGGAACGTTGAAACATCTCCACGTTTTGACGGCCCATTTCCGCAATTTGTTTCATCGCACTGTCGGAGGCTTCGATTGCAAACATGTTTTGCATCTGCTCGGAAATTTGCTTTTGATTCGCAATAAAGGCTTCCATGCTTCGCTCGATGTATAGGCGGAACTGCGGTCCAAGTCCGGCGTCGTAGGCCTGCAATACCTGCCGAAGGTAATTCAGCGGCAGCATATTGTGACCTTTTGTCTCTTCCTCCGAGATGATTTGGGCGAGGACGGAGCAGGTGATGTCCCGGCCCGTCTTGGCGTCTTCCACGACGAATGCCTCTCCACGCTTCACCATGTCATGGAGGTGCTGGAGCGTCACGAACTTCGCTGTAGCCGTGTTGTAGAGACGCCGGTTTGCGTATTTTCTGATGACGGTCTCCCGCCCTCCTGTGGACTCCTGACTGGCCGACGTGCCCGTTTCGCTGGTTTCTCGGCCCACACGTGCCTCCGAAGCAAACAACATCTGAGCGCCGTGTCGTGATTATGCATTGCAGAAAACGCGAACCGCAAGCCGACGAGTGATTGCAGTCACTCGTGCCCCATTTGTACGGCAACGGCTTCGTGCGTTGGCGCACGGATGCACCTTGGTTACAGAAATGTCAAAGCGCGAATCTGGCCTGAGCAACAATTTCTTGCTCGCTCATTGCGCATCTCGCACCCAACCACGCGGGATGACTCGCGAAGCGGCTTCCAGCAAGGGTCAAGCACGGGCCTGACTCCGCCTACGCGGTGACAAGTGGTGCATTTCGATTTCTCGCGCCAACTTCCGTATTGCAATGCAAAAGACACTGGTTGACATGCCACCACATCAAGCCTACATTGTTTTTGCGACGCAAAATCCATTTGGCTGCCTGCGTCGACCAAGGACACAGATCCGGCGAAACTCGCCGAATGGAGAACGCAATGACCGCCACTGATGCCACTCGCAAGAACGCTGCGACGGAGACAGCTGAACAGATTGCTGCCGCCGGCAAGGAGACTCTCGAAACCGTCATAAAGATGGGAACCGAAGCCACTGCCGAGGGGTACAAGAACGCGGCGGCCTTCAGCAAAGAGCAGCTGCAGATGGCCAGGGACGGTTACGGCAAGGCGACCGTGTACGGCAAGGACAACCTGGACGCGATGTCCGAATCCGCCGCCGCCGTGGTGGCCGGCTGGGAAGCCTACTACGAGGGTGTGGTCGACTACACGAAGGTCGCCATGGCTGAGAACATGGACATGATGCAGCGCTTCTTCAGCGTGAAGACGCCCCAGGAATTCATGGACCTGCAGGTTGAAGCGACCAACAAGGCGGTTAACCGCGTAGTCTCGCAGTCGACGAAGATGAACCAGATCGCCGCCGACACGGTGACCAAGGCGTTCGAGCCCATCAAGGGCCGGATCGACAGTGCCGTCGACGTGCTTGTCAAGCCTTACGCAGCCTGACTCCGGAGCCCCGCCGGGCTTCCAGTCCGAGACCTGAGCGGGCGCAGCACTTGCCCCAAGCCCGCGCGACAGGTCATTTCCTTGCCGGACTTCCACGCAGGCGCTCGGTGCAAAGAACGACCCGGTCATACGAGCTCCCAACGAATGGAGGCGCATTATGAGCAGAGTTGCCCTCGTCACCGGCGGAACACGCGGAATAGGCGCTGCCACCGCCCTTGCCCTCAAGGCAGAGGGTTACGCAGTTGCAGCTGTCTACGGCAGCGATGACAAGAAGGCTGCGGATTTCAACGCAAACACGGGCATTCCCGTCCACAAGTGGGACGTGTCCAATTTCGACGCCTGCCAGAAGGGTGTGGCCAGGGTCGCCGAAGAACTGGGTCCGGTCGACATTCTCGTGAACAACGCCGGGATCACCCGTGACGGTACCATGCATCGCATGGACTTCGAGCAGTGGCGGGAAGTCATTGACACCAACATCGGCTCGTGTTTCAACATGTCCCGCGCCGTGATCGTCAGCATGCGGAAGCGCAAGTTCGGCCGCATCGTCAATGTCGGCTCGATCAACGGCCAGGCCGGGCAATACGGTCAGGTGAACTACGCGGCCGCCAAGTCTGGGATTCACGGGTTTACCAAGGCGCTTGCGCAAGAGGGCGCCGCTCACGGCATTACGGTAAACGCCATTGCCCCAGGATACATCGACACCGAAATGGTAGCCGCAGTTCCTGACGATATTCTCGACAAGATCGTGCAACGCATTCCTGTCAAGCGACTTGGCAGGGCCGACGAGATTGCGCGAGCGATCACGTTTCTCGCCGCCGACGAAGCCGGCTTCATTACCGGCTCGACCCTTTCGGTCAACGGTGGCCAACACATGTATTGAGGGCGGCAATGGCAAACGGCGGCACTAACGGATCGACTCCCGAGTTTACCGAGATCGCAGAAGCTCTCGGTAAGGCGGCAGCCCAGTTGCAGACGAACTGGATGGATTGGATGTCCTCCCTCGCCAAGCAACAGGGAGAAGGATCGCAGCCGACCAGCGGCTTTCGGTCGGTCGCCGAAGGACTCCCTGACTTACAGTTTGATCCATCCAGGATCATGACCCGCCAGCTGGAACTCTGGCGTGACTATCAGACCCTTTGGCTCAGCACGACGACGCGGATGGTCGGGCAGGACGCATCACCGGTGATCGAGCCGGAACAGGGCGATCAGCGCTTCAGAGATGCCGAATGGAGCACCAACCCGGTCTTTGATTTCATCAAGCAGTCATATTTGCTCAATGCCCGCTGGCTCCGTGAGACGATCGCTGAGGTAGACGGGATTGACGCGGATTCCGCCCGGAAGCTGGAGTTCTTTGGCCGGATGCTCGTGGACGCCCTCGCGCCGACCAATTTCGCCCTCACGAATCCCCAAGTGCTTCGTGAGACAGCCGATTCCAAGGGAGAGAACTTTGTACGCGGCATGCAGAATCTCAGCGGCGACCTTCGGGCAGGCCGAGATGGACTGCGGCCGCAGCAAACTGACATGTCGGCATTCGAGGTCGGGAAGAACATTGCCACGACCGCCGGTAGCGTCATTCTTCAGACCCCGCTGATGCAGCTGATCCAGTACGAACCCACGACGGAGACGGTCTACCGAAAGCCGTTGCTGATCGTGCCCCCGTGGATCAACAAGTACTACATTCTTGATCTCAAGCCGGAAAACTCATTTGTCCGCTGGGCAACAGAACAGGGTTACACGGTCTTCATGATCTCCTGGGTGAACCCCGATCAGCGCCTGTCCGACAAGGGCTTCGACGACTACGTCCGGGACGGGATCTTTGCCGCGCTCGATGCTGTCGAACATGCAACAGGCGAGCGCCAGGTGACCGCGATCGGTTACTGCATCGGCGGCACCCTGCTGTCGGCGGCGCTCGCCCACATGGCTGCAACCGGTGACGATCGCATCTCTGCCGCGACCTTCTTTGCTGCCCAGGCCGATTTCGAGAACGCCGGAGACCTCAAGGTCTTCACGGACAAGGGGCAGGTCGACGCGCTGGAGCATCAGGTTCGTGCCAAGGGCTATCTGGATGGCGCGCAAATGGCCGGCACCTTCAACGCGCTCAGGGCGAATGACTTGATCTGGTACTTCGTTATCAACAACTACCTGTTGGGGAAGGAGCCCCCGGTCTTCGACCTGCTGTTCTGGAACGCGGATTCCACCCGGTTTCCTGCGCGGCTTCTACTGGACTATCTGCGCGGCATGTACCAGCAGAATGCCCTGGCGCAAAAGGGAAACTTCAAGCTCCTCGGGACTCCGCTCGACCTCGGTGCGGTGACGCTTCCTGTCTACATCCAGGCCAGTGTGGAAGACCATATCGCTCCAGCCGAATCCGTGTTCAAGCTGAACCACCTGTTCAGCGGGCCAAAGCGGTTCGTCCTCGCTGGGGCCGGCCATATAGCCGGGGTGGTCAATCCGCCGGCGAAACGGAAGTACCAGCACTGGTTGAACACCAGGCGCAAGGCTTACGCTACTTTTGACGCATGGTTGGACGATGCGGTCGAGCACCCTGGTTCCTGGTGGCCAGACTGGCACAAATGGCTGTCGCGCCGGTCCGGCCCGAAGGTTCCCTCGCGCGTGGTCGGTGAGGGTGCCGCGAAGATCATCGAACCCGCGCCAGGTAGCTACGTGCTTGTACGCAGCTGAGGAGGGCAGCCGGGCTGGTGACGTCAGGGGAGCAACCCGCATGAAATTCAGGATCGATATCGACTGCAGCCCTGAAGAGGCCCGGCAGTTCTTTGGCCTTCCCGATGTACGAAACGTACAGGAGTCGATAATGGCTGCCCTGCAGGAGCGCGTGGCGGAACAGGTCAGGTCGATGGACCTGGAGACGTTGACGAAGACTTGGCTTCCGACCGGGGCTCAGGGGTGGGACGCAATGCAGAAGGCCTTCATGAAAGGCTTTGCCGACGCCGGAAAAAAGCACGACGACCAGTCGTAGGCCGGGCGCTCTCCCGGCAGTCGGTGCGGCCATGCCCGCCTCGCGGTGCTCGGCCCAATGCACGGAAGCCACCTCATGGAAGGGTCAGGGCGAAGCGATTTACGCGTTGTTGCGGCGGCACCACTTTGCTAGGTTTTCGGCACCACTGGCTTGACAGCGCCGGAGTTGGGGTCGTGCACTATGGCTCAAGAGAGCGACGCGAATTTCGAAGCACACAGAAAGACTTGGCACAGTTTCGTGCGACTCACGATTTACACCACGGTCGGGGTGCTTGCGCTTTTGGTGTTGATGGCGCTCTTCCTGCTCTAAGTCGTTTGATCGGCAAATTCGCGTTAGCCGTCGCCATGATGACCGTGGCGACGGTTGTCGGCGGCTGCACTAGCTATCCTGCGCCGGGTGGCTTCAATCCGGTCAAGTTGCTCTGCACCGGCGACTACGACGTGGAGCAGGCACGATGCACCGTCCCCGTGGACCTGGGGATTGGACCGTCGCATTGACCGATCTCGCCGCGCGCCTGGAAAAACTCTACTCGGCGGTCGTCTTCGACACGATGACTTCTGCCGGACTTACCGACCGCGCATTGCCACCGGAAATCACCAGCCTGTATCCGGGCAGGAAAGTGGCGGGTCCAGTCTGGACTCTTTCCGGATCCATGCGCAGCGGGGTCTCGATCGACGACACGCTGTTGTCGTGGACGGGATTTCTCTCGGCCGCGCCGCCCGGGCAGGTGATCGTGTGCCAGCCCAATGATCACACGATCGCGCATATGGGCGAACTCTCTGCCGAAACCCTGCAGCTGCGGGGCATTCGGGGCTTTGTCGTGGATGGCGGGTGCCGGGATGTCGAGATGGTCAACGCACTCGAATTTCCCGTTTTCTGCCGCTATGCGACGCCGGCAGACGTCAGCGCCGGCTGGATGGTCGATTCGATGGGGGAACCCGTTGAAATCGGTGCCCTGACCATCAACTCGGGGGACTATGTGCTGGGAGACGCCGACGGGGTTGTCATCATCCCTGCCGCTCAGGCTGAGGCCATCGTCGCCGAAGCCGAGCAGGTGGCCAACACCGAAGATGCTCTTCGCGAGGCTATTCGCCAGGGCGAAGATCCGCAGGAAGCCTACAAGCGCTATCGGGTGTTCTGAGCAATGAACGACGTTCCCACTCCGCCTCCCGCAGCCACGTTTTCGGCGCTTCATCTTTTTCGGGTTGACGGCCAGACCGCGATCGTCACGGGTGGTGCGAACGGGATCGGCCGGATCGCTTGCCTGGCCCTTGCCGAGGCCGGCGCCCACGTCGCGGTAACCGATATCGATCTGGAATCGGCGGAGCGGACGGCAGAAGAGCTTCGCAGCGTCGGACGTGATGCATCGGCACACAAGCTCGATGTCATGGTCGAACGCGACATCGTGGACGTGTTCAAGGGGATCCGCAGCACGACCGGCCGAATTGACATCTTGGTCAACAACGTCGGTCGCAGTCCCCGCATGGCCACCACAGAGGTCCCGCTTGCGACCTGGGAGGAAATCCTGCGCCTCAATCAGACTTCCATGTTCCTGTGTTGCCGGGAGGCCGCACAGGCCATGCTGGAGCAAAAGAGCGGCGCAATCGTCAACATATCCTCGATCATGGGCGTCACCGGCGGCGGAGCCGCTCCGAACCTGCCCTACCATGCGACGAAAGGCGCCGTCGTGAACATGACGCGCTCGCTCGCATGCGAGTGGGCCGACCAGGGCATTCGAGTCAATGCGATCGGCCCAACCTACGTGAAGACCGACCTGACACGACCATTGCTGGAGCAACCCGAACGGGTGGCCTACGTCGAATCACGCACGCCGCTTGGTCGCTTTGCCGAGGTATCGGAAATTGCCGGCGGCATCTTGTACCTTGCCTCTCCCGCCGCCAGCATGGTGACAGGCCATCTCCTGATGATCGATGGTGGCTGGACTGCAATCTGAAACTCGCGCTCTGCCGGCCGCTGGGCCCGCTAGGCCCATGAAGCAAAGCTTTCGTCTGCAAGATCGAACTCCCGAATCCGCCAACGGGAACCTTCCAGACGACGGCCTCAACGCAGAACAGCGTCGCGCCGTCGAAGCTGGCGACGGACCCTTGCTGGTCCTGTCCGGCGCCGGAACCGGCAAGACCCGCGTGCTGACGATGCGAGTCGCCCATCTGCTTGCCACCGGCAGGGCCCGATCCTCTGAGTTGCTGGTTGTAACGTTTACCAACAAGGCCGCACGAGAAATGCGGGGTCGCGTCGAGGCCCTGACCGGCCGCGCGCTTTCCGGCTGGTGGCTTGGAACCTTTCATTCCCTGGGCGCCAGGATCCTCCGGAGGCACGCCCAGCTGGTCGGACTGGAATCCGATTACGCAATCCTGGACACCGACGACCAGGTACGGGTGGTAAAGCAGGTTCTCGGCGCCGCGAACATCGACCCCAAGCGCTGGCCACCGAAAAAACTGCTGTACTCCATCGATCGGTGGAAGAATCTGGGCCTGACGCCAGCGCGAGCTGACGTTGAAGGGAAGGCGTTCGCCGGTGGGCGTGGACTAGAGCTGTACGCCGCGTACCAGCGTCGCCTGCGGGAACTGAACGCGGCTGACTTCGGCGACCTGCTCCTCCACAACCTGACCCTTTTTGAGGACGACGAGATCCTCAGTGAATGGCAATCCCGGTTCCGTCACATCCTTGTGGATGAATACCAAGACACCAACACTGCTCAGCATCTCTGGGTTCGGCAACTGGCGGCGGCGCGCGGCAACGTCTGCGCCGTGGGTGACGAAGACCAGTCGATCTATGGCTGGCGGGGAGCGCAGGTGGGAAACATCCTGAGCTTCCAGACGGATTTTCCCGCTGCCGAAGTCATCCGCCTCGAGCAGAACTACCGTTCAACCGGCCACATTCTGGGTGCCGCCTCATCCCTGATCGGCTGCAACCGCATGCGCCTCGGCAAGACCTTGTGGACCCAGGGAAGCCCGGGAGAGCCCGTGCGCGTTCGCCAGGCTCACGACAGCGAGGAAGAAGCCCGCCTGATCAGCGATGAAATCGAATTGCTCCGCCGCGAAGGAACGTCGCTTGACCGCATGGCCGTCTTGGTTCGGACGACGGCGCTGATCCTCGGGTTCGAGGAACGGTTTCTGCAAATCGGGCTTCCCTATCAGGTCGTGGGCGGTTTGCGCTTCTTCGAGCGCCAAGAAATTCGCGACGCGGTGGCATACCTCCGGCTAGTGCAGCACGAGCACGACGACTTGGCGTTCGAACGCATCATTGGCCGGCCGCGGCGCGGCGTGGGGGTCGCGACGTTCCGGAAACTTGCCAGCGAAGCAAGACAACGAGAAACCTCCGTCGAATCCGCTGGTCGCGCTCTGCTCGCGGCGGGCCAGATGCACGGAACCGCGCGGGTCGGTTTGCGTGAACTCTTCCACGCCCTGGATCGATGGCGCGAACTGGCCCGTGAAAAGAAACCCCACGAACTAGCGGAGACCGTCCTAGAGGACTCCGGCTACCTCAAGATGCTGCGCCAGGACACCAACGCGGACGCAGCCGGTCGGTACGAGAATTTGCAGGAACTGCTCAGTGCGCTCCGCGATTTCGAGCACCTGCAGGGATTCCTGGAGCACGTGGCACTGGTGCACGAGCACGACGGACCGACGACGGAACCCCGTGTCAGCCTGATGACTCTGCATGCAGCCAAGGGCCTTGAGTTCGATGTCGTGTTTCTTCCGGCATGGGAGGATGGCCTGTTTCCGCACGATCTGGCGGTGCTGGAAGGCGGCGACGAAGGGCTGGAAGAGGAACGGCGGCTTGCCTACGTCGGCCTGACGCGCGCCCGTCACGAGGCGCGAATTTCTTGGGCCAGCCGACGGCGCACGTATGGGAATTGGGAGGACCGCTTCCCCTCCCGATTTCTGCGCGAACTACCCGCCGAACACGTCTCCATCGAAGCCCCTCCCGGGACCTTCGGCGCACCGGCGTACGGCGGAACACGCTTTGACACTGCGGGACCTGTCGTGGATCTTGGGGGCACCGCCGTTCTGCCCCCGGCGAATGCACCCGCCCAGCAATTCGTTGAGGGACAGCGGGTCTTCCACGACAAGTTCGGCTACGGAATCGTGATCACCAGTGACGACGGTGCCGTCGACGTTCAGTTCGACCAGAGCAGTCGAAAGACCATCATGGGCGACTACCTGCGACCGGCGGAACACGCCTGACGGCCCGTGATGTACCGGATCCGGGTGCGGGTGCCGGCCGATGCGCGGATCACGGTTGAAGAGATGCTGCTCGGCATCACCGAGGCATCCAGTACCGTGATCGAAGGCGGCGAGGCGGAGGTTCTGGGTTACTCGCGCCAACCGCCCGACACGCGCGTATTTGAACAGGCGTTGGAGGGTGTCGGAATCCCGACCCGGACCTGCCTGCTCGAACCCGTACCGGATGATGATTGGGTTACCCGTGGACTGGCCCGCCTGCCGCCCGTACGGGCCGGGCGGTTCGTGCTGCGGGGGCGTCACTCGCCCGTCTGCTCGGCCGCCCGCAGTGACATTTGCGTTGACGCCGGTCCGGCATTCGGCACCGGCCATCACCCGACCACCGCGACCATGATCGAGACGCTGGTTCACCTTGCGCAACGCGGCTTTCGACCGAAGTTGGCGCTGGACATGGGCACCGGAGCCGGCACCCTTGCCATCGTCATGGCCCGTTTGTGGCGCTGTCCGGTGCTGGCCGCGGACAACGACCAGGCCGCCGTCCAATGCGCTCGCGAAAACGTGGTCCGGAACCGGGTAGCGCGCTGGGTGGACGTGGTCGAAGTCGACGGTTACGACGCGATTTCCAGCGTCTTCGACGTCGTGGCCGCCAACCTTTTTGCCGACCCGCTTCGGGCGATGGCGCCGGCACTGGCCCGCAGCCTGTCGGCGAGGGGTTACGCCGCGCTGTCCGGCCTGCTCGTACGCCAGCGGTTGCCGGTGCTGCGAGCCCACGTGGATCAGGGCTTGACCGTACGGCGTACCGTGCGGCGCGACGACTGGCTTACGTTCCTCCTGGCTCGCCCCCGCGCCGCTCGCTGACTTCGAGGCCGCCGGCCTCGCCCGAGGTCTCCGCCCGCTCCGGCACCAATGACGGGGCTTCGTCTCCAAACGCCAGCGCCAGCAACAGATTGATCTGGTAACGGGGAATGAGCAGGATCCGGTTGGGACGCCGCTCAAGCACGGTGTAGTAGGCGTATCCGGTGACCAACAGGTCACCGACCCGCAGCACCGCCAGCGGATCCCCGTTGAGACGATCGCGAAAGGTAAGCACGATGTCGGGCCGCTCGAGCCCGTATTCCACCAGTCGCCGGTCCGGCTTGATCGCGCGGTCGGCCAACATCCTTGCCGTAATCTCAAACTGCTCGGTGATCTGCGCCACATCCGGCTTGTCCGGCCTATCGCCGCTGTGGTCATGCGTGTGCCCGTCGACACCATGGTCATGGCCATGGTCATGGTCATGAGCGTGGCTCACCTGAAACCAGCTTCCGTCCGGGTTCCGTTCAAAGTCGACGTGCCGGCTCTTCCAGGCCACAGTAACGGAACCGATGTCCGGCTCTCCGAACGCGAATACCGGGAACCTGCCCTCGGGCAGGTCGTCCAGTCCCTCCGGCCCGTGATCGTGCCCTTCGTGCGGCTGGGGCGGGGTTCGTTCCGTCTGCACGAGCGCTACGACCGCAACCAGCAGCAGCACCCAGACGAGAAAGGTTCGGCGGCTAAAGTTCGGTCGCTTCACCGCCGCCGCCACCAGATGACGGTACCGGCGAGAGCCAGCAGGGCCGGCCACAGGACCACCGCGAAGAAGAACGTCCCCTTCATCTCCCGGTTGGTCATGTTGATCTCGGGAAGATCATAGGTCCGGGGCTCGAGACCGATCAGATTTTCCTGCTCTGCCAGGTAGTTGACAATGTTCAGAAAGAGATTTCCGTTGCCCAGCAGATGGAAAAAGGAATTCTGCGCGAAGTCGGCGTCGCCTGCGACCACAATTCGCGATCGCAACGCGTCCGTCTCTTCAGTTTCATCGCCCAGACGCCGTGACGAGATCGCAACCAGCGTGAGCGGACCGGTTTGCTCTTCCGGATCTCGCTCGGCCCTGACCTGGTCGGTCTCCGCCCAGGAGGTCGGCGATGAATTCACCGCAGGAATGACCGCTGTTCCGGGAACCCTCTCGGACGTCGGCGCGAACGGCCGCACCCCTGGGTAGAAGGTCAGCGCCAGATCCCGAGTAATCTTGTGGTGATTGTAGGTCGTCACCGTTGGCGTTGAGACATCCGCCCAAAAGTACCTGGCATCGTCGATCACGATCGCGTCCATGGGGACGATGCCCCAGTCACGGACCAACGGCTCCAAACCGGTATCGACGAACGGGTCAAGCATGAAGAACGCGTTGTTTCCTTCCTCCAACCACGTGCGTATCGCCTCGACCTCACCCTGCAGCAACGCCGTCTTGGGACCCGCGACCACGAGAACCGAACAAGGTTCGAGGGACTCCGTAGCGCCTGCGAGGGTCACCTTGACGACCTCGTAATTGATCGTCTCCAGGGCGTTTCGCGCTTTCGCCATCCCGTGCCTCTCGTGCAGGACGAACTTGGCCCCGAGGCCGTGCGAATGACCCGGTGCCCCCTCCTGGTGATCGTGCGATTCGAGGCTGAAGGGATCGGCCTCCACATGGCCGTCCAGGAAGCAGATCCTCTGCTTGACGCCAAGCGACACCCGAAGAACGCCGTTGGCAATGTCGGTTTCCGTCGGACCGTGTACGAAGTGCCGCCGCCCCTCGCTCTCGAGCACCGCCGTGCCGGCAAACTGCACGCCTGCCCGCCGCGCCGCGGCCGGATTGAGGTTCGGATTGTGGAACTCGATCGTGACCTGCGGCGTAGCGTCGGCGAACAGCTCGTAGAGCTCCACTGTAGTACGCAGGGCGGAGTCGTAGAAAAACGTAATGTGCACTGGCGCGGGCAACCGCGAAAGCATGTCAACGGTTTGTTGGGACAGCGAATGAGAACCCTGCGTTGTAAGGTCGAAACGCAGGGGGACGCGTGACGCGAAAGCCCCGATGACCACCAGAACCGCACACGCGCCCACCGCAAACAGGGCGATTTCGCCACGGCGTCGCGTCATTCCGGCGCGCAGCCGGATCCTGAGGAAATAGCCGCCAACGACCGCGAGCGACAGCCCCCCCAGCCCGAGCAACACGCTCCCGGGGTTCCACTCGTTGGCAATCAGTCGGACGGCAACGGACCCGATGAGTGCCGCCACAGCGACCAGCAGCACCAGACCCGCGTGAAAGGGCCTCACCTCAGCGTCTCCACTCCAGAGCGCAGACGTTCAATATCAGCGCACCGGCCGCAAAGAGCACGAACAGCGCCAGCGACTCGAACCTGGCCAGTCCCTCGATGAACTCACCGAAGTGCCAGGCGAAGGAGACGTAGAGAAAAAGCTCTCGCAGGAATTGCACGGTCTGAAACGACTGCAAATGCCCGACAAACCAAAAGCCCAAGAGAATCGAGACAGTCACCAACGCGGCCACGATTTGATTCTCGGTCAAGGACGAGCAGAGCTGCCCGATTGCCAGGCAAGCGCTGCCCAGCAGCAGGAAACCCAGATAACCCGAGAAAATCGTGCTGGTTTCGGGCGCTCCAAACAGGTACAGCGGTACCAGGTCAAGCACTGTGCCCAACGCCATTAGGCCGAGCATCGTGAGCGCCCCGAGATACTTTCCCAAGACCACCTGCCACGGTGCTAGCGGCAGCGTAGCCAAGAGCTCGTAGGTGCCCGCGCTGTACTCGGTCGCAAACAAGCGCATCGACACCACGGGCAACAGAATCACTGCCAGCAGACCCATGTTCTGGAACGTTTCCCGCATGGTCGCGAGACCGGAAACGAACAGGTTGTACGAAAAGAAATATCCTGTCCCGAGCAGGAACACCGCCAAGACGAAATACGCGATCGGCGACCGGAAGTAGAGTTTGATCTCCTTGCCGTAGACCGCAAACACTCCGCTCATGCCGCCCCCTCGACGTAGTGCAGGAACACGTCCTCCAGCGACGGGTCGTGCCGCCGCAGTCCCAGCAGGTCCCAGTCGCTGGTCACCACCCTTGCGATAGCCGCCTCAACGTTGCCGCTTGAGTCGACTGCACAGTTGACCGTGTACGGGTCCTGTCGATCGTCCACGTCGACCCGGATCACGCCGCTGACATCGAACAGCCGCTCCTTGAGGTCGGATAGTTCACAAGCTGCCACCTGCAACTCAACCCGGTTGGCTCGTCCCACTGCCGTCGCCAATCCCGCCGGAGAATCGATGGCGAGCAGCTGACCGTGGTGCAGGATGGCGATCCGGTCGCAGAGCAAAGTCACCTCCGGCAAGATATGGGTACTCAGCAGGACGGAATGGTCGTGGCCGAATGAACGGATGACTTCGCGGGTTTCCGAAATCTGCCCGGGGTCCAGTCCCGACGTCGGTTCATCGAGGAGCAGGACCTCAGGTTGTCCGAGCAGGGCCTGGGCCAAGCCGAGTCGCTGGCGATACCCCTTCGATAACTTGTAGACCTCGCTTCGGGCAACCGCCTCGAGGCGGCAGGCGGAAACGACGCGATCAAGCTGGCTGGCGGTGTCGGCACGACGCACCCGCTTGGCGCGGGCCACAAAGTGCAGGTAGCCCAGGACGTCGAAACTCTCGTAGAGCGCGGGACGCTCCGGCGCGTACCCGACCGCGGCCGCGCTTTCCGTGGGCGAACTGATCACGTCGTGGCCGGCAACGGTCACCTGACCTGAGGTCGGCGCGAGGTAGCCGGCGATCATCCGGAGGGTAGTGGTCTTGCCGGCGCCGTTCGGCCCCAAGAATCCGACGATCTCGCCCTGGCCCACGTGAAACGAAACACGGTCAACGACCGTTCGTTCACCATAGGTCTTGGTCAGACTATGAAGTTCGACTGGATGGGACACGGGGAATCAAGGAAGCCGATGGCCCGGCGCTGGACCACGGGGACCAATGCTGGAACAAAAAAGAAGAGGCCCTCCCCACGGATGGGGAGAGCCTCTCTCGATGGAAGATCGCTGGACGTCAGTCGTACCAGTTCTCGCCCATGCTGTCGTACTGTTTGATGGAGTGACCGAACCAGAGCTGGCCGTTCTGGATGTCGGCCATCATCTTCAACCGGTTCACGGAGTCGAAGTAGTCCAGGATGCTGTAGTTCAGACCAGCCGGGTGCCCTTCAAGGTTCTCTTCCATCCAGATAGCGTCCTGGGAGAGAACGACCGTACCGGTGTTGGCCAACTCAAGCCGGACGGACTGATGGCCCAGTGTGTGACCCGGCGTGCTTAGGACCATGACCGTACCGTCGCCGAACAGATCCATGTCACCGTCGATGGCGTGGTAGTTGAACTCGCGGGCCTCGTCATAGTCGCCAACCACGTGGGCACCGCTCGGGCGCTGGAACTTCTCAGGCCACCAAGCCTGGTAGAGCTCACGCTTCTGAATCACGTGAATCGCGTCCGGGAACATCTCGATGTTGCCGATGTGGTCAAGGTGCGAGTGCGAGGTAATGACGACCTTCACGTCGCTCGTGCTGTACCCAAGCTTCTCAAGCTGCTGGTCGATGACATCGCCTCGGGTCTGGCTCGGCAGCAGGAAATCGCAGTTCCCCTGGGCCCAATGCGAGGCGCAGTTGCCGTCGGAGATCGCCACGTTATTCCCGGTGTCGTATACCACCAGTCCCTTGGGATGATCGATCACCCACATGTTGATGGGGATCAAAATGTCGCGGGCTTCCGGATACGTCGGAATCAAACCCTGAATATTGAATGGACCGAACTTGCCGCTAGCAGTCCAATAGACTTTCACGGATCCGTGCGCGTCTGCCAAAGCACTGCCTGCCGCAAAACCGCACACTGCCAAGACGGCCAACGCCGAAGCGAATCGCCTCATAGAACATCTCCCTCAGTGGGCCGCCGGCATCTGCGCCCGCCAGACGCAGCCTAAGCGGCCTGCGTCCACCGATCACAGAACTAGATTCCTGCGCCCGGAGGTCGCATCATCAAAGGCAGGCGGATATCTGTCAAGCGGGCCTTCGACGACCGCCACCGCCCGAGCTGCCAAATCGGGTCGCCGGTGTCGGGATGGCGCTCCCTGCGTGCGAAGCTACACGCACCAGGCAGCGAGTCCATCAGACGTTCAGTGCTCCGGCGGCACTGATGCCTTCATCCGTCAACAACCCTTGCACCATGGCACACAACTCGGGGAGATCCGCCTCCCGGTAGGTCTCGCATCGGGTAACCACGGCCGCCTCCGTGTTGGAAGCACGGAGCAACCACCACCCTTGCTCGGTACAGACCCGTACGCCATCCAGGGTGTTTGGCGAGATCCCGCGACGAGTCACTGCATCGCAGACCGAGCGGACGACTTCGAACTTCCGGGTGTCCGGGCACGGGATGCGAATCTCCGGCGTGCTGAACGTGCGCGGCAGCTCCGCGCAACGTTGCGCCAAGGTCGGTCCGTGACTCAACGCGCGAAGAAGCCGAACCGCAGCGTAAAGCGCGTCGTCATAGCCGGGATGCTCGTCAGCGAAAAAGATGTGGCCCGAAAGTTCACCGGCGAAGAGCGCCTCTCCGCTCTGTACTCGCGCCCGCATATGTGCATGGCCGGTTGGCCCGAGACGCGGCCGCCCTCCGAGTTTCGAGATGTGACGAAACACCGTTTCGCTGGTCTTGACATCCGCCAACACGGCAGCTCCCGGCGAATCGGTCAGGACGTCCGCGGCAAAAACGCAGAGCAAATGGTCCGGCGACACGACCTGGCCTGCGCCGTCCACGACACCAAGTCGGTCCCCATCCCCATCGAAGGCCACGCCCAGATCGAGACGTTTGGCCAGTACTGTGGCCGCGAGCTCAGACAAGTTCTCGGGTTTCGACGGGTCAGGATGGTGCGCCGGGAATCGGCCGTCGACGGCGCCGTTCAAGATGTGATGTTCGCCAGGAAGGAGAGCCGTAAGGTGCTGGAGGAGCGCGCCCGCTGCGCCGTTTCCCGCGTCCCATGCCACCCGGAGCGGGCGCCCCTTGCCTGCAAGCCCGTCCGCTAGGGACGCCGCGTACGCCGCCCTGATTCCAAGGTCTTCTACCGCGCTGCGCCACGGGTTGCGAGGAAGCCGCGCAGGTTGGGTCAGCGCCCGGATCGAATCACCGAAGAACGGTGCTCCGCCGAGCGATAGCTTGAAACCGTTGTGTTCCGGCGGATTGTGCGATCCGGTAACCACGACGGACCCGTCGGCAGCCAGACGATGATCGGCAAAATGCACCATGGGCGTCGGGCCGACCCCGATCCGCATCACGTGAGCGCCAACTTCACGGAGTCCCTTGACGAGTGCGCTCTCAAGTGTGGGCGACGTCAGCCGACCGTCACGACCCACCACGATTCGGCACGACGTTCGCTCAGCCAAGACACGGATTCCAAACGCCTGACCGAGCGCCCGCGCGTCCGCGCACCCCAGGGTCTCGCCGACGATTCCGCGGATGTCATAGGCTCTCAGGATCGACGGATGAAACCGGTGGCGCATTGCGATGGCCTGGCGCTTCATGAGCCTGCAGCTCGACGACGTGTCGCTTCGCCCGTCGCGGCCGGACCATCGATCAAGTAGGCTTCGACGTAATCGCTCCCCATCAGTTGCGCCAGGTCACGCCTGTTCCCCGTCCATCCCTGACAGGAGCGCGCGGACCGAAGTAGCCACGACTTCACTGAGCGACGGATCCGCAAGTGTCACGGCCACACCCGCTGCAACCATCCCGGCGGGATTCCCGCAGTCAAATCGCCGTCCTTCGAACCGTACCGCGTGGACCGGCGTGGCTCCGATCGTGGCAGCAATCGCATCGGTCAGCTGCAACTCGCCACCGGCGCCGGGCACCAACGTCGGCAGCGCTGCACACACTTCGGGAGCAAGCACGTAGCGGCCGACCACTGCTAGTTGCGACGGCTCCATTCCCGGGGCCGGTTTCTCCACGAGACCATGCACCTCCACCACGGTGCCGTCATCGACGCCGGGTGCGACCACCCCAAACTTCCGGAGTTCCTCCCGAGGAAGGCTGGTCACAGCCAACACCGTGCCGCCCAGCTGGTCGTGGACGTCCAGCAGTTGACGCAGGCACGGAACATTACCCAGAACGAGATCATCCGGCAGGATCACGGCATACGGACCTGGTCCAAACGCCTGGGTCGCGCAGCCGACGGCATGGCCGAGTCCAAGCGGCTCCGCCTGCTCGACTGCGGTCAGCCGCTCCCCAAGGGTTGGCAGCATCCGGACCTCGGCCTGCGCCCGGGAACGGCCCCGCGCCGCCAGGGCTGCCTCGAGTTCCCGGTCGCGCGCGAAATGCTGCAACGCCAGGTCCCGTCCCGGAGCCGCTACCAGTACCACTCGTTCAATCCCGGAATCCAGCGCCTCTTGGACGGCGTACTGCACCAATGGCCGCCCGGCGACCGGGAGCATTTCCTTGGGCACTGCCTTGGTCGCCGGAAGAAAACGTGTCCCGAGTCCCGCGATCGGGAGGACGGCGGTCCTGACGGAATCAGGCGCGCCGGCTATCCGTGACACTTGGCGACATCCTGAATGTGTACTTCGGCGCGCCTCTGGCCTCGCCAGGTCGAAATCTGCACTTGGCCGGCGACGTCCAGAGGCCGGCCACGTAACAAGGCGTTGCCAACCGGAGTTCCCTCGCTTCGGAACGCGATCGCTTTCACGCGGCCACGGGTCTCATCAGCGAGGAGACAGCTGACGTGCCCGCTGCCCACGATGCGCGCCTGAACAGGAAAAACCCTCGGAAAGGTGAAGCATGGCCACGGATTACCTACCCCGAACGGTCCGGCCCGCTCCAACTCTGTTCCCAACGCGACGTTGGCGCCGGACACCGCCAGGATGCCGTCAAGAAGCAAGGCGCGCTCATCAGAGTCTGGCTGCCGGGCCTGCGCGAGCTCGTCTTTGAGAAAGGCGACCAGCTCGCCTGCACGGCCGCTGCTCCCGGTGAAGCCGGCCGCCATCGGATGGCCTCCCCCCTTCTCCAGCAACCCCGCTCGCCGGGCCCGGATCACGGGTGTGCCGATGTCGATGTCCGCGAGCGAGCGGGCCGAACCCCGTAGCTGATCTCGCTCACGGACGCACACAACCGCAGGCTGCTGAAACCGATTCACCAGGCGACTTGCGACGATCCCGATCACTCCGGGATGCCATCCCTCGCCGACGACGATCACCGCCGGACCCGCATCAGCACCGAGCGCTTCGGCCTGGGTCACGGCCTCGTCGTACGCCTGCGCCTCCAGCGACTGGCGGCGCCGGTTCAGGCCCTCGAGCAGGCCGGCGACATGATCGGCTTCCTCCGGGTCGTCGGTTTCGAGAATGCGCAAGCCCAGTGCAGGATCGCCGACCCTACCGGCGGCGTTGATCCGGGGGCCGTAAACGAAACTGAAGTGCGATGCCTGCGGGGGCTCCTCGAGGCGGGCAGCGGCGGCAATGGCGCGGAGACCGGGATTGCCGCCCCGCGCGAGGATCTCGAGGCCACGGCGAACGAGGTCCCGGTTTGCTCCCGTCAGCGGGGCGAGATCGCAGACGGTTCCCAGGGCCGCCAAGTCGAGAAACGACTCGGGCTCGGGCAGGAGACCGTCCCGGACGCCACGGTGACCCAACTCCCGGTGCAGGCGGCTGATCAACAGCCAGGTGAGGCCGCTGGAAGTCAGCATCCCCAAGCCGCTCGTGTCGTCACTGCGATTTGGGTTCACGATGGCCGCCGCCGCCGGCAACTCGGCTTCGGCAACGTGATGGTCGACCACAACGACAGGTAAGCAGCGTTCCGCCGCATACTGCAGAGAAGCAAACGCGGTGATGCCGCAGTCAACGGTCACGACCAGCTCCGTACCTGCCGCCCGGAAGCGGTCGATCGCAGCGGCGCTGGGACCGTATCCCTCCGCGATCCGATCTGGAACGTGCGTGATGGTTGTCACCCCCGCTGCCCGCAAGTAGCGAACGAGCTGGGCAGTGGACGCCGCGCCATCGACGTCATAGTCGCCGAGAATCCCGATGCGCCGCCGCTGCGTCACGGCGTCCGCCAGTAAGGCCGCCGCATGATCCAGATCGAGTACCGAACTCACCCCGGGCAGGCGAGGCATGCCCACTGGACCCAGCCAGGTATTCGCTTGGTCGGGCGCGATGCCACGGCCGACTAGGAGGCGGGCCAATCCATCGGATGTTCCCGTGGCCCGGACGACCGCCGCCACCGCCCGTTCGTCGGCAGTGCGATAACGCCAAATCCTCCCTGACAGGGACCGCCTGGGTGTTGCGGAGCCGGCATTCACGCCGGCACCAGGTACGTGGCCTGGCGTCGTTCGCAGCGACCATCGGACGAATACACGCGGCTGTCACACGTGACGCTGTTTGCCGCCTGCCGCGGGCCTTGCACGAGCGGCCCGTCAGTGACTCCGGTTACGATCAGGACCGTGCCCCCGGAGGCAAGTTCCGAACGGCTGTACACCCTATCGAAGTTGCGGATACCGGCCCGGGCTGCACGAGCGCGCTCGCCGTCGTCTCTAAAGACGAGGCGGCCCAGCATGGTTCCGCCCGTGCAGGCCAACGCCGCCGCCGCCAGCACCCCCTCCGGCGCGCCGCCGACCCCCATGTAGACGTCGACGGGCGAATCGGCATCGGCCACCTGAATGATTGCCGCCACGTCCCCATCGCCAATCAGCCGCAAGCGAGCCCCGGTCTCACGGACCGCGTGGACGAGATCGGCATGACGATCCCGGCGCAGGATGCAGACAGTAAGATCTTCAACTCTGCAGCCCTTGGCCTCGGCAATGCGTTCCAGATTGTCAGCTGGAGGATCGTCGAGCCGAATGAGGCCTTCCGGACAGCCGGGGCCAATCGCTAGCTTTTCCATGTACACGTCCGGCGCGTGCAGCAGACTTCCGCGTGCCCCTGCAGCGAGGACTGCCAACGCACCGGGCGCGTCGGTAGCGCAAATGGTGGTGCCTTCCAGCGGATCTACCGCAATGTCGAGCTCCGGCCCCGTCCCAGCCCCAACCGCTTCACCGACATAGAGCATGGGGGCGGCATCACGTTCTCCCTCGCCAATGACGACGGTTCCGGACATGGGCACGGACTGGAGCTGCTGACGCATCGCATCGACCGCGGCCTGGTCGGCGGCCTTTTCGTCGCCACGCCCCCGCCACGTCGACGCTGCCAGCGCCGCCGCCTCGGTCGCCTGAAGGAGATCATCCAGGAGCCCACGCATGACGCTTGGCGACGCGGGGGTCACGCAGCACCCCGCGCGGTCCGGACGCCGACGTCCGAGCGATCCAGAAATTGACGAATGTTGCGGCAGGCCTGCCGGATGCGCTGTTCGTTTTCCACCAGGCTGATCCGGACCCAGCCCTCCCCGCCCGGACCGAAGCCCGCGCCGGGTGACACCGCGACCCGGGCCTCCGACAGCAGCTCCTTTGCGAAAGCGAGGCTACCTGCGCCCTGAAATGCCGTCGGCAGCCGCGCCCACACGAACATCGTTGCCACCGGCGGATCGACATCCCAACCGGCGCGCTGCAACCCGCCCACCAATGTGTCTCGGCGGCGGCGGTAGATTGCGCGGACTGAGTCGACGTATTCCTGAGGCCCATTGAGAGCTGCGGTCGCCGCCACCTGAATCGGCGTGAAAGCACCGTAGTCCAGGTAGGACTTGATTCGAGTCAACGTGGCGACAAGGTGCGGGTTGCCGGCAGCGAACCCGATTCTCCAGCCAGGCATCGAGTAGGTCTTGCTCAGCGAGGTGAACTCGACTGCAAGCTCCTTGGCACCTGGCACCTGCAGGATTGACGGCGGCGGCGAAACGTCGAAGTAAATCTCAGCGTAGGCGAGATCGGACAGGATCCAGACTTCGTGTCGCCGACAGAGGTCCACGATGGCCTCCAAGACTTCCAGCCCTACTACCGCGGCCGTCGGATTCGCAGGAAAGTTCACCGTGACTGCCTTGACTCGGCCGGCGCCAGCTTCCAGCGCCCGTGCCAACTCGGTAACGAAGTCGCGACCGGGCCCGACCGGCACGCCCCGGATGCCAGCCCCCGCCAGCACGAACCCGTACGGATGAATTGGATAGCTGGGATCGGGGACCAGCACGAGATCCCCGGGCTCGGTAATCGCCGTGGCGAGGTGGGCAAACCCTTCCTTGGATCCCAAGGCCACGATCACCTCGCGCTCGGGATCCAGCGTGACATCGAACCGACGTTGGTAGTAGCCCGCTACCGCTCGACGGAGGCCGCGGATACCGCGCGAGGCGGAATACCGGTGCACGCGCGGATTGCGAACCGTCTCGACAAGCTTGTCGACAACATGATCCGGAGGTGCGAGATCGGGATTGCCCATCCCGAGATCGATGACGTCCTCTCCGGCCGCCCGCGCGGCGTCTTTCATCGCGTTCACCTCGGCGAACACGTACGGCGGCAGCGCCTGGATTCGCTCGAACTCGCGGGGGGAGGGAATTTGCTTCATCGGCCAGTCGTTCCGGTCAGGCCGCCCGATTTTCGAGCCTGTCCGAGATTGTGCACGAGGCTTCGCGCCCCGCCCAATCGATGATGGCCGACCTCGCAGCACACCATGGCACAGATAGCCCAGGAACGATTCTCGGTTCGGTTACGGCGCCAAGGTACCAGCTAACAGACCAATGTCTTCCGACAGGCCCAGCATCACGTTGGCGTTCTGCATTGCCTGCCCGGCGGCTCCCTTGAGCAGGTTGTCCAGTGCGCAAATGAGCACTGCCTGTCCGCCACGGCCGTCTGCCACGCCGATGTGTGCCTGATTGGATCCGCGCACCTCCCGCGTCGCGGGGACAACCTCCGGCGGCAGAACCTGCACAAAGGTCTCGGCGGCGTACGCGGCCTCCAGGCACGCCTGCAGCTCCGTGGCGGCCACACCGCTGCGCGGACTGACGTAGATGGTCGTCAGAATGCCGCGGTTCATCGGCACCAAGTGCGGAACGAAAGTGACCGTGATGTCGGAGCCGGCAACGCCCGACAACTCCTGCTCGATCTCCGGCGTATGGCGGTGCCCGCCAAGTCCGTAGGCACGAATGCCTTCGGAGACTTCGGCGAACAGCAGGTCTTCCCGCAGTGCTCGTCCAGCTCCCGAAACCCCCGACTTGGAGTCAATCACGATGGGCTCGAGTTGGATCAGGTCGGCCGACAAGAGGGGAAGCAGGGGCAGGAGCGCTGACGTCGGGTAGCAGCCCGGACAGGCCACCAGCGAGGCGGACCCGATCGCCGCACGGGCGTGCTCGGTCAGACCGTAAACGGCGTCACGCTGCAATTCCGGCGCCAGATGGGGAGTGCCGTACCACTCGGCGTAGCTCGCGAGATCACGGAGCCTGAAGTCCGCAGAAGTATCAACCACGCGAACCGAGGGAACGAGGCGCGCAGCGGTCTCCTGAGTCGTGCTGTGGGGAAGGCAGCAAAACACCAGCGCACACCCGGAGCCATCGAACTCGTCGACGTCAACAAATGGCGGCAGGTTCAGGCCACTCAGCCGGGGGAAAAGTGTCTCCGGAGGGACCCCGGCCTGGCGCTTTGCCCCAAGGGCCGCGATCTCCAGTCGGGGATGCCCGAGCGCCAGCCGGAGCAATTCCGCGCCAACGTACCCGCTGGCTCCCAAGATCGCGACGGGGAACCGATCAGTCATGTGCTAAGGCCCGGCGCGTCCGCGCCACGTCAACAGTAAGGTCAGCAGCCGGCCGCGCAAGCCGGAGCGGATCAGCGCTTGGAGAACTGGAAGCTTCGGCGCGCCTTCGGGCGCCCGTACTTCTTTCGTTCCACTCGACGAGCATCCCGGGTCAGCAGTCCGTGCGCACGAAGCTTGGGGCCGAGCGCTGGCTCGCGTGCGGCGAGGGCTCGGCTGATACCGTGCCGGATTGCCCCTGCCTGCCCTGAAGTTCCGCCACCGCGGACCGTGCAGACGACGTCGACTTCGTCCTGACGCTCGGACACCTGAAGCGGCAGTCGCAACAGCGCCAGATGCCCCGCCCGTGGAAAGTACTCTTGCTGGGGTTTGCCGTTAACCGTGATCCGTCCCTTGCCCGCCATCACCCAGACACGTGCCACGGAGCTCTTGCGCCGACCTGTGCCGTAACTCCGCGCTTTGGCGGCAGGTGCCGCCGGACCAGAGCCGACCACCGGGGCGGAAGTTAGCGTGTCAGTCATTGGAAGATTGCCGTAGGTTCTTCGAATTCAGCGCCGCCAGATCGACCGGCACCGGCTGCTGGGCCGCATGCGGATGGTCCGGACCAGCGTACACGTGCAGCTTGCGCAGTTGTTCCCGACCCAGCGGACCCTTCGGGATCATCCGACGCACCGCGAGTTCGATGACCTGTTCGGGGCGCCCGCCTGCGAGCAGGTCCCCGTAGCGCCGCGACCGAATGCCGCCCGGATATCCGGTGTGCCAGTAGTGCAGCTTGTCACGGGATTTAACGCCGGTCAGCGCCACCTTCTCCGCGTTGACCACGACGATGTTGTCGCCGCAGTCCAAATGCGGCGTGTACATCGCCTTGTGCTTTCCGCGGAGCCGATTGGCGATGAGACTGGCCAGCCGTCCAAGGACAACTCCTTCGGCATCGATCAGATGCCAAGCACGCTTAATCTCCGCCGGGCGGGCGGTATATGTACGCATGGAAGGTCCTAGGGAAACGTGCAGTGCGGTGCAACTAGCTTGGCTGCACCGCCACAACGCCGCAACCGGGCGCCTATGTCTAGCCCCGGCCAAGGCCGCTGTCAACGCAGGCCGAAGGAGCGGCACCTGTCCGGGAAACGCCACAAGAGTGGTAGCGGGGGAGGGACTTGAACCCCCGACACGCGGATTATGATTCCGCTGCTCTAACCAACTGAGCTACCCCGCCCCCGGTGGCCGGCCGGCGACCCCGGCCCCTTTAGGCTACACCAACAGGGCCGGCCCATGCGTCTACGACCGACACCCGGCCTCTGTCAAGATGCCGGCATGGAACGCGTCGTCGACTGCCGGTTGCCGTGTCGTCGTCTGCCCGGAACTGACCGGGGCATTTCCAAACTTCCTTGAACCGCTCGGAAGACCTAAATATGGTAGTCGTGAGTGAGGGGAGCCACTACGGTCGCCGGGCTCGGCTGCCGAAGCGTTGCAGGAGTGCCAGGGCGTGAGTAAGGGTCGATGGGTCGGCCGGCTGGCGAGCGCGGCCGGATTGCTGATCGCATGTTCAGTGGTCCCCGCGGCAGCAGACGACGGACGCTCCGGCGGGCTTGGCACGCTTCACTTCGGGTCGTCCGACGTGGTGCCGTGCGCAATGCGCACACACCGGATCAGCGGCGGCGAGGTGGCCACGACGTTCGTGCATCCTTCGCCTACCTGCGAGGAAGGCCAGGTTTCGGGAATTGGATGGCGGGCGAGGAATCCGCTCGAGACCACCGCGGCCTGGTCGGCGGGCAATTCTGAACTCGATATCGCCGTGGGTGTCGTCTACCGCGCGCTCCCACGGTCGTTCGCCACTAAGGAACGGACGGGCGGGGAAACAGTGTCCCTGGTGGGCGCGCTCCAGTACGGCCGCTTCGTCCTGGGAGCCGGCGTGTTCGACGCCGACGATCCTGCGATTGACAACGTGCGGCGCGGCTACAACCTCGGTGCCAACTACCAGTTCGGTGCATTTCGGGTCGGCACGTCTCTCATCACTACCTGGACGGACGGCTCCTGGACCGGGGGGACGGTGAAACGAGCGACCCAAGGTTCACTCGACTCCCTTTCCGTCGATCTGGAATACGCATTCCAGCCCGGGCTCCGGGGCTACTTCAACTACGTCGAGGTGACCCACCCGGAGCAACTGGCAAGCTGGCAGGCGCAATCCGGCCAGCGGGAGAGCACCTGGACCATTGGTGTAAGCGTCGGCTTCTGATCGGCGCTGCCCGTCGTCGGCTCCGACCTGCATGAAACCAGTTGATCTGACGCGTTCCGAGCCCGCGCTCGATGGGGACGATCCGTGGGCCGACGTTCGCGACGGCGTGCGGAAGCTCTGTGCCCGCTTCCCCGGCCCGTACTGGCGCGCTTTGGACCGTGACCGCACCTATCCCGAGGAATTTGTCGCGGCCTTGACCGAAGCAGGCTACCTGGCCTGCCTGATCCCCGAGCAGTACGGTGGTGCCGGTCTCCCGGTCTCCGCCGCTGTCGCCGTGCTCGAAGAGATTCACCGCAGTGGCGGCAACGGAGCTGCCTGTCATGCCCAGATGTACATGATGGGCGCCTTATTGAGGCATGGCTCCGAAGCGCAGAAGCAGCATTATCTCCCGGATGTGGCGTCAGGGAAGCTCCGGCTGCAGGCGTTCGGCGTGACGGAGCCGAACGCGGGCAGCGACACCCTCGGACTGCAGACCCGGGCTGACCGTGACGGCGCTTCCTACGTCATCAATGGCCAGAAGATTTGGACCAGCCGGGCCGAGCACTCCGACCTGATGCTCCTGCTTGCCCGGACCGAGTCGGCGGAAACCGTCGCCAAGCGCACGGACGGCCTCTCACTGTTCCTCGTGGACATGGCTGAAGCATTGCAGTCCGGCCTTAGCATCCGCCCGATCCGGACGATGTTGAACCATGCGACCACGGAAGTGTTCTTCAGGGATCTCCGCGTGCCGGACACGGCCCGAATCGGCCAGGAAGGCAAGGGGTTCCGCTACATCCTGGACGGCATGAACGCGGAGCGGATCCTGGTCGCAGCCGAATGCATCGGCGACGCCCGCTTCTTTATCGACCGTGCCGTCGCCTACGCCGGTGAACGGGTGGTCTTCGATCGTCCAATTGGCCAGAATCAGGGGGTGCAGTTCCCGATTGCACGGGCATACGCGGAGACGGAGGCAGCCAACCTGATGGTGCAGAAGGCCGCGCTCAGGTTCGATTCGGGCTTGCCGTGCGGACCGGAGTCCAACATGGCGAAGCTGCTGGCGGCAGACGCCTCCTGGCACGCGGCCGAAAGCTGCCTGCAGACGCATGGTGGCTTCGGTTTCGCAGAAGAGTACGATATCGAGCGAAAGTTCCGCGAAACCCGGCTATACCAGGTGGCCCCGGTTTCCACCAATCTCATTCTCGGCTACATCGGGCAGCACGTCCTGGGCCTGCCTCGCTCGTACTAGTCCAAATACCTCGCCAATGCAGGATCTCGAAGGCATTCTTGTGCTGTCGCTCGAACAGGCGGTGGCGGCGCCGCTGTGCACTGCACGGCTGGCCGACGCCGGCGCAAGGGTGATCAAGGTCGAACGGGACGGCGGGGATTTCGCGCGTCACTACGACCGGGTCGTCCTCGACCAGAGCGCGTATTTCGTCTGGCTGAACCGCGGCAAGGAGTCGCTGGTAGCCGATATCAAGAACCCCGACGACCAAACGCTGCTCCACGCGATCGCGGCCAAGGCGGACGTGTTCATCCAGAACCTGGCCCCGGGCGCCGCCGCCCGGGCGGGCCTTGGTTCCGCGTCTCTCCGTGCTTCGAACCCGCGGCTCATTACCGTCGACATATCGGGCTACGGCGACAGCAGCTACGAAGACATGAAGGCATACGATCTGCTCGTTCAGGCGGAAAGCGGTGTCTGCGAGCTGACGGGCACGCCGGACGGCCCGGCCCGAGTCGGGGTCCCTATCTGCGACCTCGGCGCCGGCGTGAACGCGCACGCGGCGATCCTCCAGGCCCTGTTCCGGCGGACCCGAACCGGCGAGGGCTGCAGCATTCGCACGTCGCTCTTCGGCGGGATAGCCGACTGGATGTCGGTTCCGTACCTGAGCCGCAGATACGGCGCCGTGGACCTCCAGCGGCTAGGGCTGACGCATCCCTCGATCGCGCCCTATGGCGCCTTTCCCGCGCAATGCGGACGCTTCGTGCTGATCTCCATCCAGAATGAACGCGAGTGGCGGATCCTGTGCCGCGACGTCCTGGGGGACGAGGCGATCGCGGACGACCCGCGCTTCGTGACAGTCGGTAACCGCTTCAAGAATCGTCAGGATCTCGACGAAATCATCTGTGCCGCTTTCGGGGCCCACGACCGTCCCGCGCTGCTTGAGCGCCTGCGCGAGGCGGGAATCGCGTGCGGAGCGCTCAACGACGTGGCGGACCTGGCGGAGCATCCAGCGCTACGACTGGTACGCTACGAAACGCCGGGCGGAAGCGTGGAAACGATCGCGCCGCCCAACGACGTGGTGGGAGTGACGCCTTCCTACCGGGCGGTACCAGGTCTCGGACAGCATTCAAGCTCCATTCGTGCGGAGTTCTCAGCATGACCAAGGATTGGACGCCGCAGCCAAGGGTCCAGGAAGACGTCATCTCGCAGTGGCCGGCCCAAGCGCTGGCCGCCACGCTGGGAGCGCCAGCCCCCCAAACGGGAGACATCCTGCCCCCTGGCTGGCACTGGAGCTACTTCCTGGAAGCCGTCGCGCCCGACCAGATCGGCATCGACGGCCATCCTCGGCGTGGAGACTTTCTGCCGCCGATCGAACACCTGCCGCGCCGCATGTACGCGGGCGGCAAGCTGCGATGGTTCGCGCCGTTACGGATTGGCGCGACAGCCACACGGACTTCCGAGGTCACGCGCGTGGAAGAAAAGACCGGGCGGACCGGGCCGCTCGTCTTCGTCACGGTGCGTCACACGATCGCCTCCGGGGAGGACACCTGCCTCGAGGAAACCCAGAACTTGGTCTACCGGGACGCGCCGGCTCCGGGCGCAGACACGCCGAAAGCCGTTGCCGTTCCGACCGAGCCGCAGTGGTCCCGTCTGGTCCGGCCGGACCCGGTCATGCTGTTCCGCTACTCAGCCGTGACCTTCAACGGACACCGGATCCACTATGACGCCCCCTACGTGCGGGAAGTCGAGGGATACCCCGATCTGATCGTCCACGGACCACTGATGGCCACGTTGCTCCTGGAGACGCTGCGCCACGAAACCGGAATGGCGTGTCCGGAGACATTCACGTTTCGGGCCCTTCGGCCCATGTTCGCCAATACCCCGATCCGCGCGGAAGGCCGCGCCACCGAAACCGGCGCGGAACTCTGGATCCGCGGTCCGGACGGCGGACTCGCGATGCACGGGGAGACGATGCCGCCGACTGCATAGCCCGACCCCGGCAGATCGCGGACCGCATCAGGCTACTGCCGCTGCATCCACGGTGTTGCCGGCGGCTCGGATTGGTCCCGCCAGGGCCGCCGCTGTCGGCAGATGCATCTCAGCAAAGTACCGAGCGGTCTGGATTTTCGTGCCAAGGAACGGATCGGCCTCACCAGAGCTGATCCGCTCCGCCGCCCGGATGGCGGCGCGCCCCATGGTCCAGCCGCCCGTCGTGAAGCCAAGCAATTCCAAGAACGGTGTTGCGCCGGCTGCTGCAGCGCGGGGATCGTCCCGGAACTTTCCGGCGAGCCACGCTCCGGCCTCGCCCGTCGCGGCGGCGGCAGTCGCGAGGTGCCTGCCGATCGCCGGCAGGTCTTCGCCCGGGCTTTCGGCTAGTTGTGTCGCGACATCCCGCATGTCGGACACCAATTCCCGAAACGGCTCGCCGCCCGCGAGATGCAGCTTCCGGCGCAGCATGTCCAGCGCCTGGATCCCGTTGGTACCCTCGTAAATGGGCAGGATCCGCGCATCACGATAGTGCTGGGCAGCGCCGGTCTCCTCGATGTACCCCATGCCTCCGTGCACCTGGAGCGCCGTCGACGCGACATCGACGCCCTGGTCTGTACCCCAGCCCTTCACCACGGGAACCAGGAGCTCGGCGCGAAGCGCGGAGCGCTCCCGCACGCCGGGGTCCGGATGCGCCCGGGCAAGGTCGAGCGCCTCTGCCGTCACGATTGCCAGGGCCCGGGCAGCTTCTGTCTTGGCCTTCATGTCCATGATCATCCGCCGGACGTCGGGATGGCGGATGATCTCGACGGCGTCCGCACGTGGCTCCTCGATGGGCGATCCCTGGACCCGGGTCCGCGCGTACTCCAGCGCTTGCTGGAAGGCGCGCTCGGCGATCGCGACGCCCTGGATGCCGACGTTCAGCCGCGCGTGATTCATCATCGTGAACATCGTCTTGAGGCCGCCGTGCGGCTCTCCGACGAGTTCGGCGTGTGCACCCTGTTCGTCTCCGTACATGAGTACGCACGTTGGTGAGCCCATCTGGCCCAGCTTGTGTTCAAGCGAATTGACTCGCACATCGTTGTGGGCGCCGAGTGAGCCATCCTCCAGAACATCGCGCTTGGAGACCAGGAATAAAGAAATGCCCCGCACTCCAGCAGGGGCATCCGGCAGTCGGCCCAAGACCAGGTGCACGATGTTGTCGCACATGTCGTGGTCACCGAAGGTGATGAAGATCTTCTGCCCGCGCAGCTTCCAGGCGCCGTTGGCCCGCTCCGCCCGCGTCTGCAGCCTCCCGAGATCCGATCCGGCGTGCGGTTCCGTCAGGTTCATCGTCCCCGACCATTCACCGCTGATGAGCTTGGGCAGGTAGGCCCGTTTCTGCGCGTCCGTGCCGTGGTGCGCGAGAAGTTCCACCGCCCCCTGAGTCAACATCATGCAATTCGCGAGCGACATGTTGGACGACTGCCAGATTTCACTGAGGGCGGTGCTCACGACCCACGGCAACCCCTGCCCGCCCCAAGCGGTCGGCCCGCACACTGCGTTCCAACCTCCATCCACGAACCGTCCGTATGCGTCGGCGAAGCCGTCCGGAACCCTCACCACGCCGTTCTCGATCCGCGCGCCGGAGAGGTCGCCGGACTGGTTCAGCGGCGCCAGCACGTCACTGGCAAACCGTCCCGCCTCGGTCAGTACCTGTTCAATCAGTTCCGGCGTTGCACCGTTGCTGTCGGGAATCGCCTGAAGATCCGCGATATCGTTCAAGGCAAACTGGAGATCGGCGAGCGGAGCCCGGTACTCGGCCATGGAGGCCTCCTTCGGAACAATTCGTCGGTGAGCGGGGTTCGGAGTGCACCCGAGCCGTAGGCGAACGGCAGTGCGCCTCGGCAATATATCGCGGCTGGAGCGAGGTTGGCAGCGGTTATCCGAACGCCATCCATTGGCAGTTTCGCGCAGGGAAACTGCCGCTCCGACAGTACCCCGAATGCCCGACAAGG
The DNA here is from genome assembly GCA_009839325.1 of Rhodospirillales bacterium. Taxonomy (GTDB): domain Bacteria; phylum Pseudomonadota; class Alphaproteobacteria; order TMED109; family TMED109; genus VXPW01. The sequence continues at coordinate 26,733 of VXPW01000049.1, read as the reverse complement.
GCTCAGTCCTGAAGTTTCCGGGGGCTGCACGCCGCACCACCGGGCCAGTTTTCCGGCCATTCCCACAACGGTCATTGTGCGGCCGGACCGCGTGGAGAACCGAAGTCCCGGCGGTGGCGGCGCCCGGGCATTGCCTCCCCCGGATGATCTTTCCCGTCGCCGGTCCAATTGGTTCCCGGCCGGCCGCGAAGCGTCCATACTGCGTTTCTGCTGACGAGATCACCTATCGGCCCGATGCGACCGCTTCCTGGCCAGCCGCGCGACCGAACTCTGGGACCAACTTCATGCCAAGCATTCGGGCATCACTGGCCACCTACCTCGAGCGGCGCATGGGCCGCATTTTCCTTCTCGGCATCATCAGTGGCTTTCCGTGGGTGCTGATCGGAAGCGCCCTCAGCCTATGGCTGCAGGAAGACGGCCTGAGCCGGACAACGATCGGCTGGGCGGGCCTCATCTTTGGCGTCTACGCGTTCAACTTTCTCTGGGCGCCGTTCATCGACCGGATCCGAATACCCTGGTTGTCGGCCAGGCTGGGACACCGTCGCGCTTGGATCGTCGTGCTCCAGGCGATCATCCTTCTGTGCCTCGTCGCATGGAGTGCGGTCGATCCTTCGGCAAATCTCGTTGGTGTCATCGCCATCGGCCTCGTCATTGCCATCGCTTCCGCGACGCAAGACATCACCATCGACGCCCTGAGAATCGAGCAGATCGGGACCGCGGAGGGCGAATCCATGGCGGCCGGCGCGGCGACGGCTGTGGTCGGGTGGTGGACGGGCTACAAGCTCGGCGGCGTGGTTGCCCTGGAGACGGCGGCAGGCTTTCAGGCAGCCGGCTTCGAGAACTACTGGCAAGCGACGTTTCTCGTCCTCGGCATCGTCGTCATTCTTTGCAACATCGGGCTGATGTTCGTCAGCGAACCGCCCCCCGAAGCAAGGGCGGCGGCGCAGGATGCCGACGAGAAACTCGTGGCAGGACGTTTGGCACTACCGGGACAGTTCGGCCGGGCCGGATCCTGGATGGCCAGTACCGTGACCGGCCCATTGCTGAGCTTTTTCCGCCGGAACGGGTTCGCGATTGCCGCCGCAGTGCTGGGGTTCGTGTTTCTGTTCAAGATCGGCGAAGCGTTCATGGGCCGCATGTCGCTCGTGTTCTACAAGGAAATCGGCTTCTCCAAGTCCGATATCGCCGTCTATTCCAAAGGGTTGGGATGGATCACAACGGTCCTGTTTACCGTGCTCGGCGGATTGTGTGCGATCCGGATCGGCCTCGTGCGAGCGATGTTCGTAGCGGGCATTGCCATGGCGCTGACCAACCTGATGTTTGCAGCTCTCGCCTGGACCGGAAAGTCGGAGCTGCTGTTTGCGGCCGCAGTCGTGATGGACGACCTCACGAGTGCGTTCGCGACCGTCACGTTCGTCGCCTTCATCTCAATGCTGGTGGACCGTACGTACACGGCCACGCAGTATGCGCTGCTCGCGTCGATCGGTACCGCAGGCAGGACCCTGTTCGCTGCGTCATCCGGCACGCTCGTCGACTACCTGGATGGCGACTGGGGCACGTTCTTCGTCATTACCACGCTGATGGTCATCCCGTCGTTGCTGTGCCTCTGGCTGATACGCGGAAAACTCCGGGACATGTTGACCGGCGCACAGGTACGGATGTTCCGAAAAGACGTCGAGGCTGCGGCGCCGGCTTCCACATGAGGGGTGCGGGGTGCGACTCCCGCCGATCCGCCGGCGGAACTCGGACAGGTGCGTTGCCGGTTGCAACCGCCGTTCCGGATCGCGCTCTCCGCAATCCGGTCCTCCGCTCCGCCCGCATCCGTGCTGTTAGGATCAAACCCTCCGCCCGCACGTCAGGTGATGGGTTCGCCACGACTTCCCGGAAGGAATGCGCATGAAGGTCACTCCGGGCACACGCCCGCTCGATCGTCGAACCGTCGTCGCCGGACTCGCCGCAAGTACAGCCGCCAGCCTGTTTCCGATCCCTACCCTCGGGCAGGGCACGGCGCTCCGAGTGGGGGCGTTGCTCCCGTTGACCGGGGGTCTTGACCGTCACGCGGCGCAGATGCGCCTCGGCCTTGATACTGCAGCAGACGCCGTGAACGGCTCTGGGGGAGTTCTCGGCAGACCGATTGAGATCGTTTACGCCGACACGGGCACCACCCCGCGCGGACTCGCCGAGACCTGTGCACGGCTCGTGCGCGAGGAGAACGTTGCTGCCGCCATTGGCCCGTTCATCGCGGCCGGGCGAAAAACAGCCGCCCGGGCCTTCGGCGAACTGGGTGTCCCGGTAGTTTCGGCTACCAACAATGAGGGGCTGTTTTGCGCCGACAACTTCTTTTCGGTTGGACCGACGCCCAATCAGGACATTTTCTCGCTGGTGCGTCATCTCGATGGCGGCACGGGACGGAGCTATTTTCTGATCGGAACCTATTCCAGCTGGCAGTTGTCCAGCTTCCGTCAAGCAATCCTCAAGGTCATTTACGGCTTCAACGGGTCCGTTACCGGTCAGGCACTTACCCCCATTGAAGAGCAGAAGTTCCGACCCATCATCCGCTGGATCGCCGATACCGGAGCAGACACCGTCCTGTTCTGTGTACCGCGCGTTCCCGGGGTACATTTCGTCCATCAGGCCCGCGAGTTAGGACTACTTGAACGCATCAAGTTTGGCTGGGTCGGCTTCAATGAGATGCACGCCCACCAGCTTCCCGCGGCCGAAGCGTCGCAGGTGGCGACGGTCTCTCCGTTCGTCGCAAGCGACACCGAAGGCGGCGTGCCCGATCTTGTCGCGCGGATGAACCGGCTTGGCGGAGGTGACGTCCCGGCGACCTACTACGCCTATACCCACTACCTCGCCCTCGCCGCAGTTGCCGCCGCCGCAGAACGGTCTGGCGAGGCGCACGCCCCGGCCGTACTGGACGGCCTCAAGGGACTGACCTTCGACAGCGCTACCGGACCAGTGACCATCGACGCCGAGTCGCATCATGCCCATCTCGGCATTGTCGCTGCGCGCGGAAGTGGCAGCAATCTCGAGATCGTGGAGCGACTGGGGGTGATCGCGCCGGAGCCCGGCTGTTCGGCCTGAAGCGATGATCGAGTGCGATTGCCCGCGATCTGGCGCGAATTGTCGGCGCGTCGCGCTACCAATATCGCTCCGGTAGGGGATTGCCCCACAAGAAGTCCGCTGTGTGACAGGCGACTGCTCGGCGGAAGCGCTGGCACCACTGCGCGAGCCCTTGCCGTTGCCGCGCCTTGCTAACATCGTGGACGCAGGTTGTCCCCGTACCACGCCAAGCAATCCCATGAACGGATCGTGGATCGTGGGGACACCGTTCCTTATCTCTGCAACAGGCTATTCCGATGACCTTTGAGCAAATTCTCGTGCGCGCCGAACGCGGCATCGCCACCGTGACGCTGAACAGACCGGACCGGTTGAACGCGTGGACCCCACGCATGAGTCAGGAACTCCGAACGTGCTTTCGAACGCTTGCCGACGATCACGAGATCCGCGTGATCATCCTGACCGGAGCTGGGCGCGGCTTCTGCGCCGGCGCGGACATCGAAGCCCTTCAGGCGATCGATTCAGACTCAGGAGGCTCCAGCGGCAAGCCCGCGCCATTCGATCCCGGGGCGCCCAAGGGGTTTCAGGGCGCCCACACCTGGTTTCCCACGGTACCGCAGCCGATCATTGCGGCGATCAATGGCCCGGCAGCGGGGCTCGGTCTGGTACTCGCGCTCTGGTGTGATCTGCGCTTTGCGGCTGAAGAGGCCGTATTCTCCAGTGCGTTCAGTCGTCGAGGCTTGGTCGCCGAGCACGGAATCAGTTGGCTGCTGCCGCGCCTCGTGGGAATCTCGAGAGCGCAAGACATCCTGCTGTCTGCTCGTCGCATCTCGGGCACGGAGGCGGCGCAGCTGGGCTTGGTCAATGCCGCATTCAAGGCGGACGACCTCCTGCCGTCAGTCCACAGCTACGCCAGCATGCTCGCAACGCAAGTCTCTCCGCGGTCGACGAGGATCATGAAGCGCCAACTTTGGGAGGCCTTGGGAGACGGCCTTGACGAGGCGTTGGCGATCGCGGACCGGGAAATGGAGAAGAGCTTTTCCAGTGAGGACTTCAAGGAAGGCGTCGCCTGCTTTGCCGAGAAGCGCGAACCACGATTTACCGGCCGGTAGGCCTCAGCGGGATGCCGGAGGCAGACGATCGGACGCACCGCAAAGATGTCCCGGAGAGGTCAGGGCAAATCCCTGACCATGGAGCGGAGGCGCCTTGCGGCTGCCCGATTGTCGTATCGTTGCGCCGCAGGCCGCTAGGCGTGGGTATCGGCTCATCCCTCGAGCACCGGCCGGTACAACCGCTCGCAGCTGCGGGCTCGGCATTGGCACGTCAGGAGCCGGGTAGGAGCCCGCAACCGAATTCCGCGGTCAGCCGTTGATATCGCAGCCCAAGAAGCGCCGATCAGTCAGCTCGCAGGCCTCCAGAACGGAGAATGATCCGGCCGCAGGATCGACGATCACATCGCCCGGATTGCTCACCGCTTCAATCAAGGCGGCCTGGAGGCCTACCGGCTTGCGGTGGGTGTGCCGGCTCTTTGCCACCGGCTCCACCCAGACATCAGGGATGTCGTGCCGGGTCCAGACTCCCTTGGCCCGACGTGGCGGTTGCTGCAGCACCACCAGATGTTCCCCCACTCGACGTGAGCGGTACCCCATCCCGAGCTTCCGCTTGCTCCAGGTAATCATGTCGACGACCTCGAGGCGCGTCCCCGTAATCCAGTCCGCAAAGCCCGAGCAAAGATGGAACTTGTCCATCCACAGGAACAAGTGGCCGCTTGGCATCAGCACGCGACCGATCTCCCGTACGAATTCGGGGATTTCTCCTGTCATCTGCCGCAAAGCACGGCGGGGACTGCCCCGTGTCTCACCTTCGTTGCCGTAGGACAGATGCTCCAGCACGCCCCGGTACTGCGGATCAAAGAACACCACGGGAACGCCGCCGTTGGGCAGCGTGGAGAGCAGGTGGAGTCCCTCCATCTTGAGCCGCACACCGTACGAGAGGCCCCGGGTCAAGCTCACAGTGGGTTGGGAGAGGTCCCGGGCCGAGGAATACACGGAGCTGGTGCTGTCGGTGGGCTCCGACACGATCGGGGGTTTTTCGTGCTGCGGCATTCGCGCGTACTAGTGCAGCCAGTCAGGCCAACAGGTCCATCGAGACCCAAACGAATCGGATATCGGGCAATCAGCCGGCGCATCCCGCACTGACGATACCTTCATCGGCAACGGTCTGACGGTGGCTCCACAGGATGGTTCGCGACGACGAATGCCGCCCCGGAAGGCACTGGCCTTCCGGGGCGCGTCATGACAACGAGTTGAATGCCGCTATTAGCGGACGATATGGAGTTCAGCCGGGCCAAACACTTCGCTTTCGCGGCGCCCCGGCAGCTCCGGATACTCCGCCCAGTCGCGGTCCTGGAACTCGGCGGGCAGATTCTCCGCCTCGTTCGCGTAGCGCACCTTCACCTTGAAACGCAGCTGGTTCATGGATTTTGGCGCGTCGCTGTTGATGCACGTTGGGCCGTGGCCGCCGAACTCGCCGGCGCCTTCAGTCACGCACCACTCAGGTTGAGGGCTGCGTTCGCTGGTCGTTACCAGATGGAGGATGACGCTCTTGCCCGCCTCCGGGCCACCGTGGACGTCCAGGACGGCCATGTACGGCTGGTCAACCCATGCATCCGGCGTGTCTTCGGGGATTCCGCCTTTCAGAAACAGGATGTACGCGGGGTACAGCCCTTGGAAATACAGTCGAGCTTCCTCGCCCTTCACGGTCGTAACGTCGGCCTGCGCCGCAGATGCAGCAATCGAGCCAACTAGAAAACCAGTCGCAATCAGGATCTTACGCATAGTGCCCCTCCACTTGCCCCCGGCTGGCGCCGTCCGGCACTGGAGGCGGGACGCGTCCTGCCCGAGGCATCGCAAGAAAGAAGGGGAGCGCGGGTTCCCGCGCTCCCCCTGAAGCAGGCCTTCTTAGGCCGTGCGGACGTAGCCGTACCGCTTGTTGGAAGGTACTCCGCCCTCCTCCCGGAACTGCTGCGCCAACTGCGCAATCTTGTCCTCGGAGAAGTTCGGCATGTCAGGCATCTCGGACGCCGACTGCACGCCGACATTGTAGAGGCGTGCGGCGTTCAGCCCGAAGATCGCCTGCTTGGTCAGGCTGTTCGGGCCACCCAGGGACGGCATGCCGTACTTCGCCCGCATGTCCTCAGGCACCTCGAGTCGACGCATGGCCTCGATCTGCCATTGCGGCGAACCGTACCAGACCGTGTCCGAACCCCAGATCACGTGGTCAGCACCAAGGTCGCGGACCAGCGTGCCCATCAGGGCAGCCGAGAAGCGTGGGTGCGCCACGGCCGAGTTCGCGAATGATGTTCCGATCTCGCCGTAGACGTTGCTGACGCCGTGCTCTTCTGGGATGCGAGTGAGGTCGGTCACCCACTTGATCTCGCCGCCGGACTCTTCGAACTCTTTCCAAGCCTGGTCAGGCAGTTCCAGGAACGGCCGCAGACCGGAGTGGTAGATCACGAAGTTCATGTCCGGCCAGTCCTTGGCCGCCTGTGGAAGGTCGTCCAGGGTGGCGTACTGCCACACGCCCGGGAATGACACCTCGTAGTCCGGAGGCAGCAAGCCCTTGTGCGTGCAGATGGTGTTGATGCCCGCCTTCAACGACTTCTCGTAGAAGGGGTACATGATCTCTTCATCGTCCAGACGCCACGGGTACTTCGACGGCGACAGCGGGTCACCAATCGTGTAGGACTTCCATGACTCGGGGTGAAGTACTTCGATCGCCTCGTCGACCGCATCCATCCAGCCTGGCTGGCCCGGCGTGATCACGCTGTGGGCAAGCATACGCTGTGCGCCGGCGAAGTCATTGATCAGGTCACGGGCGGCCGTGATCTGCTCGTTCGACAGCAGCCACCAGGTCGGGTCGTCGAACGGCGCGCCCGAAAGCAGCGCCATCTTCGTGTCGCTCGTGTACCAGAGCTCGCGGATGTAGTTCTCGAACTTGTACCGCGCAAGGCTGAGCCCTTCTTCCTTCAGCTTCGGGTTCCAGTGCTCTGCAGCAAACTCACCCAAGCCGAGAATGGCTTCGTGTGCGAAGTCGTCACGCAGGAAGTGGGTCTGATCATCCAGGATGAACTGGCCCGCCAGCTGCTTGTCACGCTCGCTCATCATCTCCGGGTCACGGGCTTCCGCCTCGCCGACCTGGAAGACTCCGCCGCCATAAATCTCGTTCATGGCGATGAACGCAGTCGCCATCCCGCAGCTCGTCTGCAGGAACGCACGCCGGCTCATGCCGAGGTACTTTGCGTTCTCCTCGGCAAGGTCCAGAATCCGCTGCTCAACGCGCTTCTGGGTTTCAGACTGCTTGGGGGGCAGATACTCCCCGTTGGAGACAATCTGCGTCGGGACCGGAAGGTCGAGATCAAGCTTTTCAGCTCCGTCGACCAGCGCCTGCTCCCGCTCGCTTAGCCACACATGGGCCATAAGTTTCCTCCTCCGTCTCCACATCGTGGAAGCGATGCAGAAACTTCTATTGCACACTATTAACCATATACCGATGTCCCAACAAAGCAAGTTTTACGCGCCGGTCAGCGAGGGATTCCTTAGGGTATTGAAGTAGCATCGGTACGCGTACGCGGTAGATTGCCGGGAGTGCTCGGCCTGTGGAGACATCGATGATCAGAATCCGTTCCATCTGCACGTGCACGGCCTTGGGACTTGCGCTCGGCATTGCATTCCTCGCCAGCCTCTCGCCATCGCCAGTTCACGGTGCAGACCCGTCATTCCGGCTTGCAACGCTGATGACCGGATCCGAGGGAGGCATTCGTGACGCGATGGAAGAGGATTTCGTTCCCGCCAAGAAGCGAGTGGCGGGCTGCCGCTCGTTCAACTCGGACAGCGGCGGTGCAAACCGGTTCATGAATTCCCGATTGCTGACCGCGCGTCCGCACGCGACGGTCCACCTGGGCCCAGGCAAGCACTTCTGCGTGTCCGGTTTCATCGTCGGACGCGATCTCCGACTGCAGGTCGTTGGGGAGAAACCCGGCTGGTTTCGCATCAAGCTCGGCAACATGGAAGGCTGGGTCGCCGCCCAAAGCGTCCGCCGCGAACTCTGATGTCAGTTCCAGCGCCAATGTCGGTCGAGGTGCCGACGACGTGGCCGGACACGCTCTTCGACACGCTGAAGCAGGTCGGCATTGAACAGGTCGGGCACGTCCCGGACGCCGGCCACGCACGCCTTATCGACCGATGTGACCGTGACCCCGCGATCGCCGTGACGGGCCTCACCAGCGAGGAAGAGGGAGTCGGTTTGGCGGCCGGAGCATGGCTCGGCGGGCAGCGCGCTGCCCTGCTGATGCAGTCCAGCGGGCTTGGCAACTGCGTCAACGCCATTTCGTCGCTCGCCGAGGCAGGGCAGTTCCCACTCCTCATGATCATTACGATGCGTGGCGAGTGGGGGGAGTTCAATCCGTGGCAGGTACCGCTGGGCCGGGCCGCCCGTGACGTGCTGCTGGCCATCGACTGCCGTGTTCTGAACGTGCATCGACCGGACGAGGTCGGTGATACGGCCCTGGCCGCCGCGCGACTCGCGTTTGACTCGTCGCAACGCGTTGCAATGCTGCTGACCCAACGTCTCATCGGTACCAAGGCGTTCCGATAGTGACCGGTGCCCTAACCCGCCAGATGATTGCCGATCGACTGGTCGGCAACGATGCCGACCTGCTGGTTGTGACAGGGCTGGGCGGCACAGCCTGGGACGCCAGCCGCGCGGGAGACCGCGAGCTCACCTACTACCTCTGGGGCGGCATGGGTCTGGCTGCCAGCATGGGACTGGGCCTTGCGTTGAGCCGCCCGGATCGTCGGGTTCTGGTGCTGACCGGTGACGGCGAGATGCTGATGGGCCTCGGAAGTCTGGCCACGGTCGCCCGTGCGGCACCAACGAACCTGGCGATCGTCGTGGTCGACAACGAGCTGTACGGTGAAACGGGTGGCCAGATGTCACATACTGCCGGCGCCTGTGACCTCGCCGCCGTTGCACGGGCCACAGGCATCACAGATTCCCGTCTCGCTTCCGACGCGACCGAACTGGAGGACGTGGCCAATGCCCTCAGTACCTTGGGGCCGGAAAGACACGGCCCTCTGTTCGCGGTAATCCAGGTGCCGGGGCAGTTGTCCGGCCCGCCGGCCGAGCTCCCGCCACGCGATGGCACGTACTTGAAGCACCGCTTTCGAGAAGCTTTGATGGGGTCGGCTGTACTCCGCTGACAGCGTCGGGCACAGTTCTCCCTACCCGCTCAGACCAGGCAAGATGGCATGAAGGTGGTCCGCAAGGTTTCGGAGTTGAGGTCCGTTGTCCAGCAATGGCGCGGGGCCGGTCTCAACGTCGCGCTGGTTCCGACAATGGGAGCGCTGCACACCGCGCATGCCGCGCTGGTTGCCGACGCCCGCAACCGCGCTGACCGCGTGGTCGCGACGATCTTCGTCAATCCGCGTCAGTTTGGCGATGACGAGGATCTCGCCGAGTACCCAAGAACCGAAGAAGCCGATCTCCGGCAACTCCGAGCAGGTAGCGTGGACCTTGTCTTCGCGCCACCGGTAGACGAAATGTACCCGGAACGCTTCGCTACATCGGTCGTCTTGACCGGTCCGGCGGAAGGCCTGTGCGGTGCGGCTCGACCCGGGCACTTTGACGGGGTGGCGACGGTGGTTGCGAAGCTTCTTCTGCAGTGCCTGCCCGATGTCGCCGTGTTCGGTGAGAAGGACTACCAGCAGCTCCTGGTGATCCGTAGGATGGCTCAAGACCTTGATATACCGGTGCAAATTGCTGGCGTTCCGACCGTGCGCGAAGCCGATGGCCTCGCATGCTCCTCACGAAACGGCTACTTGAACCCGAGTGAACGGGCATCGGCGCCAGCGCTCTACCAGTCATTGCGGAGCGCCGCCCAGCAAATCTCCGATGGCAGCGACGTCTTGCCTGCCGTCAGCCAAGCGCGCGATTCGATTCTCAACGGGGGTTTCCAGGCGGTCGAGTACATCGAGCTTCGCCGCGCCGAAACCCTGGATCATCCGTCCGGTCGCGACGGAACGCCCGCACGGCTGCTGGCCGCCGCCCAGTTGGGCACCACCCGCCTGATCGATAACGTCGGACTAACTTTTTGACCGCGCAACCCTTGCCATGGCTGCCCGTCAGACTACCCTACCGCAGCCTGCAGCGCCCGTAGCTCAACTGGATAGAGCACCTGACTACGGATCAGGAGGCTGAGGGTTCGAATCCTTCCGGGCGCGCCAATAACGCGGCCTTATGGCGCTGTCGCTGGAACCGGTAAACCCGTCTGTCAGCACAGTGTCACCGGACGCGTCCAATCACATCATCGGAGTTGATCGAATGGGAACCCTACTTGTCGGACGGGAAGGCCTGGGCGCACGCTTCGGCCTGATCATGCTTGTCGGGTCGCTGCTGGTTGCCGCCCCGGCCAACGCCGATGACATGGATGATCGCTTGGCGGCGTTCAAGCTGTTCACGAATTGCGAGCCCATTGACTTCCGCGTCGGGGGATTGCACCCGGTGGCTGAGAACATCAACCTCACCCGGGAAGCGATCATCGACACCGTCGAAGGCCGCCTCAACGAAGCGGGCATGTACGGGCCTGATTCCGATACCTACCTGTTTATCAATGTGAATCTCTCGGATGAAGCATTTGACATCATCCTGGCATTGAAGAAGCAACTGTATGATCGTTACTCCGGCGAAAGTCGGCCGGCCACCACTTGGCCAACCGGTGCCGTCGGTACCCACGAAAGCAGTCCGGACGCGATCCTGACCGCGATCGACGGTCTGATGGACAAGTTTCTCGGCGAATTTCAGAGCGTAAACGAAGAGGCATGCAGCCAGCGCTAGCCCTGCCCGGCGCCAACGCCCGGCCCTCGTGCAAACTGCGCCCAGTCCACGCCCGATGATGGACGTTCCGGGTGTCCGCGCCGGGCGGCGACGAAGGCCGTAGCAACCCGCCCGCGGGTACGCCCTGGCATCCGACCCCCTCGCCTTGCGCGCTTTGACCGATTGAATCCGGGACCGGTCGTTCGGTGGTGGCCGGCCCGTCACCGCAGCGGTCTTGACTCGTTCGGCCTACCCCATGGTCCTTGGCAGCCACAGCACGATCCCTGGAAACGCCAGCAGGACCGCAACCGTGAGCAGGTCGGCGACGAAGAACGGCCCAATGCCGCGAAAGACATCCTGCAGCGGAATGGCGAGCGAACGCCCCTCTGAATCGCGAAGCTCCCGCGAAACTCCTGCGACGACGAAGCAATTGAGACCTATCGGCGGGGTGATCAGGCAGATCTCCGCCATCTTGACGACGATGATGCCGAACCAGATCGGGTCATAGCCCAGCGCGACGACGGCCGGAAAGACGACCGGCAGCGTCAGCACCAGCATCCCGATCGCATCCATGAACATGCCGAGCACGGCATAGGCGAGCAGAATGCAGATCATGATGAGGATCGGGGGCATGTCGAGCGTGACGACCCAGTCTGCAAACACGCTCGGCAAACCAGCGAAGCCGAGGAACCGTACAAACAGGAACACGCCCCAGATCAGCGTGAAGATCATGACTGTGAGCTTCGCGGTCTCCATCAGCGCCGTGCGGAGTCTTCCGCCCATTTCGCGAAGCGCACGTTCCCGGTAGGCCCGGATCACGTAGAAGCAGAACACCACCATGGCGCCTAGCGCACCCGCTTCCGTGGGCGTCGCGGCACCGGTGTACAGCGCGCCGAAGATCACACCGATGACCAGGAAAATGGGCAGCGTGCCGGGCAGGCTCTGAAAGCGCTGGCGCCAAGTGAAACCGGTGATCGGCCGGCCCAGCCCCGGGCGGATCCTGCACATTCCGATGATCAGCCCGGCGTAAATCAGGGCCGACACGATCCCCGGCAGGAACCCGGCCAGCAGCAGGCGACCGACCGACTCCTCGACGATGATGGCGTACACGACAAGAATTGCCGATGGCGGAATCAGTGATGCGAGCGTTCCGCCGGCCGCGATCACCCCTGCAGTCAGCCGCCGGTCGTATGCGTTGCGCATCATGTCGGGGATGGCGACCCTGGAGAACACCGCTGCCGTCGCGGTCGATGCGCCGGACACCGCCGCAAAGCCGGCCGCCGCAAACACTGTGGCCACGGCCAACCCTCCCGGAACCCAGCCGAACCAGCGTCGCGCCGCTTCGAACAGGCGTGACGTGAGTCCAGCGTGAAACGCGAGAAATCCGATCAGGATGAAGAGCGGCAGCACCGACAGCGGATAGGTGACTGCCTTCGAATGCGGGATCGTGCCGGCGATGGCTCCAGCCACGTCCCAATTCCTGAGCGCGAGCAGGCCGAGGAAGCCGGTAAGCGCGGCCGCCACGAACACGCGAACGCCAATGACCACGAAGACGATAAGAAGGCAGACCCCGACAATGCCGATCGTGGCGTTGTCCAAGCCGAGCATCAGGGTCGATCCCGGCCGTGGTCGGTACCCTGGGGCGCGCGCGGTACCGCGTCCCGCGTCTGACTGATGTTCTCGGCCGCCGTCTCCTCCACCTCCTTCAAGAGCGGCACGGCAACCGGCTCGCGGTCGGGACGGATGACGAGGCGGACGTAGCCCGCCAGCTGCAGCAGCAAGCGCCCGAGCAATATGGTGAGAGCGACCGGTACGACCAGTTTGGCCGGCCAGGTCACAATTTCGATGTCGATCGTCGAGTCACCGAAATTGAGAGCTCGCTCGAAATGACGGTACGAGTAGGGAATCAGTACCGTGACGATGAATACCGCGAGCACCGTCCCTGCTGTTTCCGCGATCCAGAGCGTCCGACCCTTCAGGCGCCCCACCAGGAGCTCCATTCGAACATGGCCGCCGACCCGCTGTACGAACGAGATCGCGAGTACGGCGAACCCCACCATGGAAACCTCGACGATGTCGATGTAACCGAAGATGGGTGCCCGGAACACGGTACGCAGCACGATTTGGGCGACACCCAACAGCATTAGCGCGAAGATCAGCAGACCGGCCACGAGGTTGAGACGGCTCTCGACCCAACCGAACCACTGGTCGGCCACCGTCAGACCTCGGCCAAAACTGTCCCTCACGAACAGACCCGATCGGACATCACGCGCACTGGTGCATGGGCCGGCGTGACGAGGCGAGGGACACGAGCGCGGCTAGTAGGCCTGTCCAACGGCGCTAAAGATCGCTTCGATGATTTCGCGGGCATCAAACCGGTCCTGGTTTTCCTCGATCCAAGCCTCGATCACCGGCCTGCCGGCAGCGGCACGAAACTCTGCGAGGTCGGCTTCCGAGTAGCGGATCTCCACCAGCTCTCGCCGGAGCATCGGCAGATTCTTTTCATCCATCGCGATATAGGCCTGGATTTGGGTCGCGATGACGTCCTCCTTCACATCATCTAGCAAGGTCTTGTATTGCGTAGGCAGGCTCTGGTAGGCGTTGATCGAGAACGCTATTGGACAGTCGGAGGTGCCAGGGGTCAGGTTGGAAGTGAACCATTCCGTGACTTCGTGGATCTTGTAGTCGACGTGGCCGTACGAGAACGGGAAGGACACCGCGTCCATCGTTCCCTGCTGGACACCGGTGTAGACCTCTGTCGCAGTTGAACTCGTGGGCGTCGAACCCAGTACCTTCATCGCGCGCCCAAGCCCGCCACCGGCACGAACCGTGAGTCCCTTCCAATCGTCAAGCGTCTGGGGCGGCTTGCCGCGGCCCAAGAACTCGTACTGTGGCAGGTAGGACGAGACGTACGTCATCGCATTCCACCGGGCGAGCTCTTTCTTGACCGCCGGATGCGCGTAAACCGCGGCACGGGCGTTTCTGTTGTCCTCCCAGCTCCGCAGGGGCAGGAACGGCATGGTGAGCGCCATCAACGCGGGGTTCTTCCGCGGGTGATAGAAGTTGCAGAACATTGCAGCCTGGAACGCATCGATGGAAATGCCGTCGAGATTTTCTCTGGCCTTTGACAGGGCTTCACCGTAGTGGAGCACGATGTTCCAGTTCCCGTCGGTCTTTTCCGCGACCAACTCGCTGAGCCGCTCGACCCCCGCAGTGAAGGCGCGTTCCTTGCCCCAGAGCGAAACGTCCCAGATCAGCTGCGGTCCATCGACCTCCGCCGCCCGCAGCCCGACAACTGGCAGCAGAAGAGCCGTCAGCAGCGCCAGTCCTGTTGCATGCATTCTCGTCACCGCATGTCGCCTCCGACGCCACGAGCCTCTTGCGACGCCTGGATCCAGTAGTCCCGGAGGCAGCGCCCGAAGAGACGGACCTGAAGCATATCCGGCACGGGACCCAGATGACGGCGCGTGCCGAAGGCGTGGTCCAGCCGCCATCGTTGCTCAGCCGGCACTGGCAAATCGTCCTTTCCGCCTGCCGCCGGCATGTTCACCCGCCCAACACGCCGGGACCGGAACGCGTCGTCTCGAACCTGACGGCAGGGGTCGAGTCCGGGTTTCCCGGTGCGGGGGGCCGTAGTCGGCGGTGCCGTCACGTCGTCTGTCAATGGACTCGGCCGGGTACTTCGACCCAACGTTTCCGTCGCGTGCTCGGGGGCTTGGAAAGCAACACGCGAGCAGGGATCAGCGAGCCTGCCACACGTGTCTGGACGTCCCTCTTGCCCTTGTCTTGGAAGGCGATTCGCCGAACTGCAGCCTGTAGAGCTGCGCAAAGCGACTGTGATTCCAGAAGCCGTACTCAGCCGCGACGTCGCCGATCGTCTGCTGTGCCCGTCGTGGGGACTGCAACGCCCGACGTGCGTCGGCCAGCCGGATGGCGCGGAAATACCGAAGTGGCGTTGTGCCAGCATGCCTCGCGAAAGCCAGCTGGATGGATCTGACGCTGCGGGATGTGGCTTCGCACAGGCGCGTGTAATCCAGTTCCGGCATCACGCTGGTCGACATCACGTTCCGGGCTGTCACGAAGGTCTGATAGTCGCCCTGCCCTTTTTCACCCGGTCTCAGGTCATGGATTGCGTCGTGCAGTGCAAATTCAGCCCCGATCGCGCCGATGAACGATCGACCGACGTTGCGTCCTGCTAGCTGGCTCCCTTGCGCGCGAATTGCACGCAGCAGGGACATTGCGCCGGCCCGAACCCGCGCCGCGAGTTCCGGTGCCCGGATCACCGTGATTCCGCCGAACGCAGGATCAAGCGGGTAGATGGGCTCGTCACCGGCCGCAGCCAGGCGGAGCGCAGATTGATCGAGACAAATAGCCAGGATCTGGCCGCCCGGTGGACTGTTGAGAACCAGTTCGCGCCCGGGCTTGGTCACCAGCAGCCGGTCCGGGCAAAGTTCAGCGCCATTGGCCTTGAAAGACGGCCCGTTTCCGATTACGAGGCCGAGGCTGATCAACCCCTCCGGACAACCGACCCGCTGCCCCAAGGCCTGGTTCGCGGTCTCCAGGTGGAGCGAGACCCCCTCGCCGAGGAACGCCGAAACGAAGCGGCCATGAAACGCGCCGGTCGACAACTGCACATACTCCTGATCATGCGCAGTGAGTTGCTCTGACTGAGCGTCAAAGTCGTCGAAGCGTCGGTCCGTACAGGCCGGAAGGTATTCGTTTATTTGGCATGCCATCGTGGAATGCGAAGCAGGGCCGTCTTTTTTCATGGCAACGTGGACACCGGGGTCTGCGCAAACGACATAACCGTTCGAACCCCCGGACCGTAGTCTAACCGTGTCGCTCTCTACCGTGAGGTGATCCACATGCTTCGACGCAACTTTTTGCGGGGGACTGCCGCGGCGGTCATCGGCGGTACCACAGTCCGTACGACCACGGCCTGGGCCGACACGCCCCCGGAAACGATGTTCGTGCTGGTGCACGGTTCGTGGCACGCGGGTTGGTGCTGGGGTCTGGTCAGCCCCACCCTGCATGCAGCTGGCTTCCCGACCGTGGCCGTGGACCTTCCCGGCCACGGCCTTGCTGCCGTCCTGCCGCAGTCGTACTTGCAACGACCCGTCGACCCGGCAGCATTTGCCAGCGAGCCGTCGGGGCTGGCAGGTATCGGAATCGACGCTTACGCCGATGCCGTGGTCAAGGCGGCGCGCGACGCGCGGGCCATGGGCGCCAAGCGCGTCTTCGCGGTTGGACATTCCATGGGCGGCGTACCGGTCACTTTCGCGGCCGCCAAGGCACCCGATCTCTTCACGGGCCTGATCTACGTCGCTGCCCTGGTGCCGACGCCCGGAAAGCCGGCTGGCGCCTACCTCGCGCTGGAAGATCAGCACACCAACAGCTTGGTCGGTCAGGCGATTCTCGCGGATCCGGCGGTCGTCGGTGCACTGCGCATCGACCCGCGGTCGACCGATGCGGCCTATCTAGCCGGTACCAAGGAAGCAGTCGCTGCGGACGTTGATGACGCACTCTGGTCGGCCGTGCTCAACATGCTGACACCCGATGCGCCCGTTTCGATCTACGGGGAAACCGCCACGTTCGATCCGGCCTTCGGTGGCCTCCGTCGCACCTATATCCGTGCCGCCAACGACCGCACGGTGGTCCCGTCGACTTGCGATGCCATCGTGGCGGACCTGAACGCCGCCTGGCCGGACAACCCAACCTCCCTCGTGGATATCGACGCGTCGCACGAAGCGATTATTGCCCAACCGGACTCGCTGGCCCAATTGCTGATGGCCGCCGTGTAGCGTCCAAGGCCCCGGCGCGGACCGGTGCCGAGGCAGGACGGCTGACCTTTGGCAAGCAACCGCTGTAGACCATTCAGGGAGTTACGCGAAACCACGGCGCGCCTCACCTGACGCTGGCGCACATGGGGTTCCGCCGGTACGGCGATGGACCCGTCACGACGACGGAGGACGTGAAGGGCGCGTCACAATCCAGACAGCGACGAGGCCCAGCAGTGCAGCCGTCACGGCATGGGCCCACAGCGGCCACTCGCGTACCGACACCAGCCACGCAAAGCCCGCGGAGATCGCGACCAGCGCCGTCCCCTTTGCCCACGGCGGAATCACCCGATGGTCCTCCCAGGCTCGCATCAACGAGCCGAAACGCCGATGGTGGCGCAGCCATCGTCGCCACCGCGGCGAGCTGCGTCCAAAAGCCCACGCCGCCAGCAGCAGAAACGGTGTAGTTGGCAACAGAGGCAGCACCAGTCCGAGACAGCCCAACCCCACACACGTCCATCCGATCGCAAGGAACAGCCAACGACTGGACTTGCCGCCAGGTACGTTCGTCATGGGAACGGCACTCGCATCGAAGTGCCGCAGCATCGGCGGACCGGTCGGCCCGTCGCAGTCAGGCAGGGCCGCGCCGTGGAAGGATGGCGCGCTGTGATCCTTGCCCTGGCGCGCCGTCGATGCGCCGACAAGGCTGCTCCCGGACGGCATGCCGACGGCCGCGCGATCGGCACAGGCCGACCCTTGACTACCCTTCCCCCGAGTTTCATGGCGAACGCCGGCGAATGAACCGACCTATTCGAGGTGGTCCGCCTGCCGGACCCGGTGCCGCAAAATCGCCATAAGACCGGTGGTCCGCGGTCGGGCAACTGGGCGGAGGCGCCGTTGCCGGCGGCTCACGTCCTACGCCGGCCCCTGTGAACCCATGTGTCGACTATCGCAGGTAGCCGTACTCCGCCCAGGTGCGATAGCGCTCGTGAAAGTCGAAGTAGGCTTCCGCGACCCGCGCGAAATCCGCATCCTTCGCTGATTCCTCGGCCACGACTTCCTTCCAGCCCTCTCGCATCGCGTCCAGGATCTCGGGAGACCATCGGTGGAACTGGACCCCGCGATCCGCCAACTCGGCTAGCGCCTCCGATTGCGCCGCTTCCCCGATCGCAGCGCCGCGAACGAAATTGGCTTCACAAACCATCTCTATCTGCGCCTGCTGCATCAGGGACAACTCGTTCCACCGATCGTCCGACACCAACAGCTCAAACAGGCTCGTCTGCTGGTGCCACCCCGGGAAGTAGTAGTGCTTGGCCACCTGGTAGAAGCCTTGATTCAGATCGATAACGGGCATGGAGTACTCGGCAGCGTCGATGGCGCCGAGTTCAAGGGCAGGGAAGATATCGCCGCCGGCAAGCAGCTGGGTGGATACCCCCAGCTTTTCCATCACCCGCGCGCCAAGCCCAAAGAAGCGCATCTTCAGGCCGCGAAGATCTTCAATCGACCTGATCTCCTCGCGGAACCAGCCTGACCCCTCAGGGGAATGCAAGCCGCAATGCATTGCGTGAATGCCGTGGGGCACGTAGAGGTCTCGATACGTTTTCTCGGCCCCATCCGCATACAGCCATCCCAGGTACTCGCCGATTCCGGGGCCGAAGGGGACGGCGGTGAAGAACTGCAGGGCAGGAATCTTGCCGGCCCACAGGCCCGCGGATGCCCAAGCCGCGTCGATCGAGCCCTGCGAAACCGCATCGAACATTTCGAGTGGCGGCACCAGCGCATTCGGCTCGAAAAACTGGATCTTGACCGTCCCCCCGGTCACCCGGTCAACCTGCTCCACCAGATGGATGCCCAACTCTCCCTGAATTGGCCACTGGCTCCCAAAGGCGCTCGCCATCTTCCAGCGGATAGGGGCAACGTCTCCAGCGCCGCCGATGCCCGTGCCCCCGGCGGTTTCCGCCCCGGGGACAGTGGGCTCCTCGGTGTTCCATTGAGATGCAACGAAACCGCCTGCAGCACCCACCAGAAGCGCAAGCACGACTACGACAGTTCGGCCCATGACGTTCGCTCCGCCGTTCGGACTGGAGGACGACCCTAACACGCCCATGGCCGCAACCCTTGTCGCAAGCCGATTGCCGCGCGCCGGTCCGGACACGGCCCTACTGCCAGACGACGGGCCGGTTCCCTGACGCTGGGCCCCGCCCGGGGCGGATCACGGAAGCGAACTATCGAGAGACAGACCACAACTGTCTCGGCCCGCACGCAAAGGCCTGCACGGTATCCGAGAGCAGCGCGCACCTGCAGCCGTGCACCCTGGACGTGGTGGCAAGGGGCCACCGGCACTCCGGTGGCCCGCTCAAGGCACCATCCACGCCTGTAGTTTGTAGTCGGGGGGCGCCTGGATCGGCCGGCAGACGCTCGACGGCGGCGCCTGGACGCAAATCCGCCGCCGATCAAGCGATGACCGGCGGCGGAGTGAGGGTGAGCGGCGGTTCCAGATCCGCCGCCCGATACAGGAAAGCGTCAGACCGAGTAGTACATGTCGAATTCGGCGGGATGCGGCGAATAATCCAGTCGCTGGATTTCCTCACGCCTGAGCTCGATGTAGCCCTCGATGGCGTCCTTCGAGAACACGCCGCCTTCGGTCAGGAAGTCGTGGTCGCTTTCCAGGCGATCGACGGCCTCCTTCAAGCTCTCCGACAGGGTCGCGATTCCGCTCCGTTCTTCCGGAGCCAGGTCGTACAGGTTCTTGTCCAGTGGATCGCCCGGATGGATTCGGTTGCGAATCCCGTCGAGCCCGGCCATCAGCATCGCGGCGAATGCCAGGTACGGATTGGACGAGGGATCGGGGAAGCGAACCTCGACCCGCTTGCCGTTGGGCCCCGTAGTGAAGGGGATCCGGCAGCTTGCTGACCTGTTCCGGGCCGAATAGGCCAGGAGTGTCGGTGCCTCGAAGCCCGGCACCAACCGCTTGTAGCTGTTGGTCGTCGGATTCGTGAAGGCATTCAGCGTGCGCGCATGCTTGATGATGCCGCCAATGTAGTGCAGGCAAGTCTCGGACAGGCCGGCATACCCGTCGCCAGCAAACAACGGCGCGCCCCCTTTCCAGACGGACTGGTGCACGTGCATGCCTGAACCGTTGTCATCGACTACAGGCTTCGGCATGAAGGTCGCGGTCTTGCCGTAGGAATGCGCCACCATGTGGACGCAATACTTGTAAATCTGGAGCGAGTCCGCCGCCTGCAACATGGGGCTGAACTTCAAACCGAGCTCGTGCTGGGAAGGCGCCACCTCGTGGTGGTGCTTTTCCATCTCAAGACCCATCTCCGCCATGGTCGTCACCATCTCGGAGCGGAGATCGGTAGCGGAATCCACGGGCGGCACCGGGAAGTACCCGCCCTTGGCGACCGGACGGTGGCCGACGTTCCCGCCCTCGAACTCCTCGCCGGAATTGTACGGTCCTTCCTCCGAATCGATGCGATAGAACGTGTGATTCATCGTCACGTCCCAGCGCACGTCGTCGAACACGAAGAACTCGGCCTCAGGCCCGAAATACGCGGTGTCACCGATGCCCGACGACTTCAGGAAGGCCTCGGCGCGGACCGCAGTGGAGCGCGGGTCGCGCTCGTAGGCCTCGCCTGTCGTGGGTTCAAGGATGTTGCAGAAAAGGATCAGCGTCGGCTGCGCCGTGAACGGGTCGACAACCGCGGTGGACGCGTCCGGCATCATGCACATGTCGGACTGACTGATGTCCTTCCAACCCGCGATCGACGAGCCGTCGAACATCACACCGTCGGCAAACGTGTCCTCGGTGACGACGTTCGCGGTCTGGGATACGTGTTGCCATTTTCCCCGCGGATCCGTGAAACGAAAGTCGACGAACTCGACGTTTTTTTCACGGATCAGTTCGAGAACGTTTTCGACATCAGAAGCCATGTGGTCCCTCCACGGCATGCTCACAGTTGGGTTGGGAGAACGAGCCGGGCGCAGCCGGCAGCGTAGCTAGATTACAATGTCGCCTTCTTCGCCGGTCCGAATCCGGATCGCCTGCTCAACCGGCGTGACGAAGATCTTTCCGTCACCGATCCGTCCCGTATGGGCCGACTTCTGAATGGCCTCGATCGCCTTCTCGAGTACCTCGTCCCTGAGTACAACCTCGATCTTGATCTTGGGCAGGAAGTCGACCACGTACTCGGCGCCGCGAAACAGTTCGGTGTGCCCTTTCTGGCGGCCAAATCCCTTGACCTCGGTGACGGTGATCCCCTGCAAGCCCACCTCGTGAAGCGCTTCCTTCACTTCATCGAGCTTGAACGGCTTGATTACGGCTTCAATTTTCTTCACGAGCATTCTCCGGGATGGTTCCGACGCCGCGACCGTCGGGTGACTGTTCAACGTAGTCAAGCAAACTGCGTACCAACGCCCATGCAGCAACGCTTTCCAAGCCATACCAGCCGTGCACCAGGGAATCCTGCCCAATTATTGGGCACGTTTGCGCCTAGTTCATGGGCGGCCGGCCGGGACAGCGTAACCTACCGAACGTCATCACCAATTGTTGCAGTCCCATCTCCCCCAAGCGATCATGTGCCATGGCGACGATCGGGCACATTTCTACGTTATGGACTATTTCGCGCAACAGTTCATTAATGGCATCAGTCTTGGGGCAATCTACGGCCTGATCGCAATCGGCTACACGATGGTCTACGGGATCATCGGCATGATCAATTTCGCTCACGGCGAGATCTACATGATCGGGGCCTTCATCGC
>VXPW01000049.1:0-5157 GCA_009839325.1 Rhodospirillales bacterium | reverse complement strand
GCGCAGCGCGCCTGCCAGCAAGACCAGAGCATGGCGGCATTGCTGGGAGTCAACGTGGACCGGACGATCTCCCTGACGTTCGTGATGGGCGCTGCCCTCGCCTCGGTGGCGGGGCTGATGGTCACGCTCTACTACGGCGTCATCGATTTCTTCGTCGGTTTCATCGCCGGGATCAAGGCCTTCACCGCGGCGGTGCTGGGCGGGATCGGCTCCATTCCCGGGGCCATGCTGGGCGGCCTCCTGATCGGGTTCACGGAAGCGATGTGGTCGGGATATTTCAGTATTGAATACAAGGACGTGGCGACCTTCTCCATCCTGGTGATCGTGCTGATCTTCCTGCCGACCGGCATCCTGGGTACGCCTGAAGTGGAGAAGGTGTGAGGCCGCCATTCGCCGCACCGCTTCTTCGCGATGCGGTGCTGGTTGCGGGAATCGCCGGCGTCCTCGCCTTCCCGTTCGTTGGCCTGCTGCTGACCACGCAGGGAACAGCGCCGACCCTCAGCACGCGTTTCCCCGAGTTCGCCGGGGCGGTCGTGCTCATCTTTTTCGGGCGCTTGGGCATCAGCGCCGCGCGCCGCGGCCACAGCCTCTTCCCGATCGTGCTCGGCGTCGCGATGGCGACCGTCGGCGCGTTCTCGCTCCTCTTCGAGACCGCCGGCATGGCGGCCGACAGCGCCGCCCCTTGGCATGCGTTCGTGCCCGGCACCTTCCTGGCAACCGTCGCCAGCGCCGGCGGCGTCGCCATCGTTGTAGTTGCAGGGCGCAACTACCTGCTTGGAGACAGCGAGCCGGTGGCGCGGAAACCGCTGCCGATGAAGCAACTGCTGCTATGGACCGGGGTCGCGCTGGCCGGCGTCGCCATCGTCTTGCCACTGCTTCCCGCGGTCGACCGACGGTTGATCGACGTCGCCACGCTGGTCCTGACCTACGTAATGCTCGGATGGGGTCTCAATATCGTCGTCGGACTGGCAGGCCTGCTGGACCTAGGTTACGTCGCGTTCTACGCCGTGGGCGCGTACTCGTACGCCCTGCTGTCGGTGACCTTCGGCTGGAGCTTCTGGGTCTGCCTGCCCCTGGCAGGCGCCCTGGCGGCCCTGTTCGGCATCCTGCTCGGCTTCCCCGTGCTGCGGCTCCGAGGCGATTACCTGGCGATCGTCACGCTGGGCTTCGGAGAAATGATCCGGATCATCCTGCTCAACTGGTACGACTTCACCAATGGTCCGGACGGCATCTCCAATATCGGCCGACCGAGCTTCTTCGGTTTCCAGTTCGCTTCGAAGCCCGCCGAAGGAACCGAATCGTTTCACACGCTCTTCGGCATCGCCTATGACCCCGTGCATCGACTGATCTTCCTGTACTACCTGATTCTCGCGCTCGCCCTGCTGACCAACGCGTTCACCCTCCGCATCCGCCGGCTGCCCGTCGGGCGGGCATGGGAAGCGCTTCGGGAGGACGAGATCGCCTGCCGGTCGCTGGGCGTCAATCCCCGCAACACCAAGCTTTCCGCCTTTGCGATTGGCGCCATGTTCGCCGGGTTCGCCGGCTCGTTCTTTGCCACACGTCAGGGGTTTGTCAGCCCGGAAAGCTTCACGTTCATCGAATCCGCCATCCTGGTTGCCATCGTCGTCCTGGGCGGCATGGGGAGTCAGATTGGCGTCGCTGTCGCGGCCATCATCCTGGTAGGCCTGCCGGAGTACTTCCGGGAACTGCAGGAGTATCGAATGCTGGCGTTCGGCATGGGCATGGTGCTGATCATGTTGTGGCGCCCCGGCGGACTTCTCACGCACCGTGAGCCCACGATCCGCACGCGCCCTCAGCCCGCCTCGCCATGAACCCCGCCGCGCTTCTCGAGGTCGAGCACCTCACCATGCGTTTCGGCGGCCTCGTGGCGGTTGACGACGTTAGCTTCTCGGTCGCGCAAGGCGCCATCCATGCCCTGATTGGCCCCAACGGCGCCGGCAAGACCACGGTGTTCAACTGCCTGACCGGCTTTTACAAGCCGTCCGTCGGCAGGATCACGCTGAATTCGCCGGAATCCCAGGCCACGTTCCTCCTGGAACAGATGGACGACTTCCGGATCGTGCGTGACGCGAGGGTCGTGCGCACATTCCAGAATATCCGCACGTTTCCCAAGATGTCCGTCCTTGAGAACCTGATGGTGGCCCAGCACAACCACCTCATGCGCGCGTCCGGGTGGACATTTCTCGGACTCATCGGCGCGCCATCGTTCCTGGACGCCGAGGCGGCATCCGTGGAGCGCGCCGAGTACTGGATCGACCGCACCGGGCTGGCCGAATATGCCGATAGCGAGGCCGGCGCCCTCCCCTACGGTGAGCAACGGCGGCTGGAGATCGCCCGGGCCATGTGCTGCGATCCCGTCCTGCTCTGCCTCGACGAGCCGGCGGCCGGCCTCAACCCGAGCGAAACCGAGCAGTTGAGCGAACTCATCGGGTACATCCGCGACCATCATCACATCAGCGTCCTGCTGATCGAACATGACATGTCCATGGTCATGGGCGTCTCCGACCACATCGTGGTGCTGGATTACGGCCAGAAGATCGCCGAAGGAACCCCCGAGGAAGTCCGCAACGATCCGGCAGTTGTCCAGGCCTACCTGGGCAGTGACGACGACGACGACGCGGATGCCTCGACGTGACCCCACTGCTCAAAGTATCGGGCGTGCGCACGTTCTACGGCGCGATCGAAGCCCTGCGGGGGGTCGACATCGAAGTCGCCGAGGGCGAGATCGTCACGCTGATCGGCTCAAACGGGGCCGGCAAGTCGACCCTGCTCATGACCATCTGCGGCAATCCGCAGGCCCGCGCTGGCGAGATACGATTTGCGGACCGGGACATCACGCGCTTCCGTACCTGGGACATCGTGCGTCTGGGGATCGCCCAGACTCCCGAAGGACGGCGGATCTTTCCGCGCATGACGGTGCTCGAGAATCTGCAGATGGGGGCGGTCGCCAATCCGGATACTGATTTCGATGACGGCGTTCGGCGCGCCTTCGAGTTGTTCCCGGTGCTTGGGCAGCGCCGAAATCAAAGTGGCGGCACGCTTTCTGGCGGTGAGCAACAAATGCTGGCCATTGCGCGGGCACTCATCAGTCGCCCGAAATTGCTGCTGCTCGATGAACCGTCGCTGGGGCTCGCGCCGCGGCTGGCCCGGCAGATCTTCGCGGTCCTTCGCGAAATCAACCGCTCCAGCGGGACCACGATTTTCCTGGTGGAACAGAACGCCTACCACGCCTTGCGGCTCTGCCACCGGGGATACGTGCTCGCCAACGGCATGGTCACACTGGAAGGGACCGGCAAGGAACTGCTGCAGAATCCTGCGGTCCAGGCCGCCTATCTCGGAGGTACCGGCCAGTGACCGAGTCCCTGCTCGGAATGCCACTCAGCGTCTACGTCGGGTTCACGGTCATCGTGGCCGGGGGTGCGGCATGGTTTTCCGGCCGGGCCCTGGCGCTCGGTTGGAGACCGACGTGGATGGTGGTACCGACCGCCCTGGGACTGGCGCTCGCGGACCGATTCTTCGTGTGGGCCCTGTTCGGGGGTGAGTTCTACCCCGTCGCCGGCACGCTCTCAGAGTTTGCCACCCTGCTTTGCCTCGGGCTGCTCGCGCACCGATACACACGGGTCCGCCGGATGGTGCAACAGTACCCTTGGCTGTACGAGCGCAACGGACCGCTCATGTGGCGACCCCTGTCCCAGAATTCCGATAGCAAACCGCCGGGTCGGGGTATCCTTTCCGACTGATATAATGCGGGCACCGGCGCAGTTTGGCGCAATCGCCGCGCAGAGATGCGTCAAGGGAGGACCTGACCGATGAAGCAGATCATTTACGGGATCCTGGTCGCGGTCGCGGCCGTGGTCGTCGTCATCATCGCCATGGACCGCTTTGGTGGGGACGACGGTGATTCCGGCCAACCGATCGAAGTCGCTACCGTGGGGCCGCTCACGGGCCAGTACGCGTCGTTCGGTCAGCAACTGGAACAGGGCGGTGCGGCGGCGGTCGCCGACCTGAACGCCCAGGGCGGAGTCCTCGGGAGGCAGCTCGTGTTCTCGGCCGAAGACGACGCATGCGATCCGAAGCAGGCGGTCGCAGTCGCCAACAGTCTGGCGTCCAAGGAAGTTCCGATCGTGATCGGCCACTTCTGTTCCGGGTCGTCGATCCCAGCATCCAACGTCTATGCCGAGGAAGGGATCGTTCAGATCTCGCCTGCGTCCACGAACCCGCAGTTCACTGAGCGCGGACTGGACAATGTGTTCCGCACCTGCGGCCGTGACGACGCGCAGGGACTGATTGCCGGTGTCTACCTGGCCGAAAGCCACGGGAGCGATCGTATTGCCATCGTCCATGACAAGACGGCATACGGAAAGGGCCTGGCCGACGAGACCAGGGCTGCGCTGAACGCCCAGGGTGTCACGGAGGTCCTGTACGAAGCGTACACAGCGGGTGAAAAAGACTACTCCACGCTGGTATCGAAGCTGAAGCTCGAGCAGATCAACGTGCTCTATGTCGGCGGTTATCACTCTGAAGCCGGTCTGATCGTGCGCCAGATGCGTGATCAGGGTCTTGACACGCAGCTGATTTCCGGGGATGCGCTGGTGTCGCAGGAGTACTGGGCGATTACCGGCGAAGCGGGTGAAGGCACCAGGATGACGTTCTCGCCCGACCCGCGGAAAAACCCGGAAGCGGCCGATGTCGTAAAGCGGTTCCGGGAAGAGTTGAACTACGAGCCTGAGGGCTACACGCTCTACACCTACGCGGCGATTCAGGCGTGGGCCCAGGCGGCCGAAAGTGCGGGCTCGCTGGAACCCGACGCCATCAAGGCGGCGCTCAAGGGCGGCACCTTTGAGACGGTGCTCGGCACCCTGAGCTTCGACGAAAAGGGCGATATCGAGGGACCGTCGTACGTCTTCTATGAATGGAGCAACGGCGATTACCACGAAGTCAACTAGCGGACGGATTCGACTATAAATCCCCGCACGGCGCGGGCGGCGCAGGCACCGGGCGACTCCCGAGTCGCCCGGCCAGCCGCGCCCGGGTCACAGGAGGGATGCCGGAGTGGTCGAACGGGGCGGTCTCGAAAACCGTTGTGCGCGTCAGCGTACCGAGGGTTCGAATCCCTCTCCCTCCGCCATAGCCGTT
>VXPW01000041.1:4028-9800 GCA_009839325.1 Rhodospirillales bacterium | reverse complement strand
CGCTTCGACAGGATCGAGCAGGACGAGTGGGACCGCACCATGGCCGTCAACGTGCGCGGCGTCTGGCAATGCGCCAAGGCGTGCGTGCCGGCCATGCGCGAGGCCGGCGGCGGCTCGATCATCAATATCGCCTCCCTTGCAGCGGTCTATGGCATGCCCTTCGGCCTGCACTACGCGACATCGAAGGCTGCGGTCATCGGCATGACCCGCGCGCTTGCCCGCGAGCTCGGCCGCGACTGGATCAGGGTCAACGCCATCGCGCCCAGCGCGGTGCTGACCGAGGGCACCGACGACTTCTTCGGGGCCAAGAAGGACAAGCTGCTGCAGGCCGTCGCCGCCGGCCAGAGCCTGCAGAGGAACCTCACCACCGACGACCTGGTGGGCACCGTGCTCTACCTCGCCTCCGACGCCAGCAGGCTCGTCACCGGCCAGACGCTGATGGTCGATGGCGGCACGGTTTTTCTCTAGCTAAAGCACTGTCCGACGGAAGGAGGTCGCGTCCCGGAAGCGCTCCCTCAGCCGGTCGATCACCGATCCGCCGACTGTCCCGGACTCCAATCCGGAGGTCGACTGCCCGGCAGCGGGCGAGGAACCATTGCAGCGTCCGGGCAGGCATGTCCGTCGGTCAGCCCGGCGTCGGCGAGATGCCTGTCCCGCACCATCCATGCGAGGCGCAACCGGCGGCAAGTCTCGACATGGCCGACAGGCAGTTTCCGGTACGCAGGGAATGAGCGCCGCAGTGAGCGTCAAGCGGCGATTGACCTGTCGAGACCCGTTTCATTCCGATTGCCGTATGCGGCGCGGCGCAGATCGGCAGCAAGCTTGGCGAGAAAGGCGGCGGCGGCCATGACGAGGCTGACATGTCGATGCCAGCCATGCCAGGAGCGGGCCTCGCAGTGATCGAGGCCGAGATCGTCCTTCGCCCTCTGGAAGCATTCCTCGATGGTCCATCTGAGCCCGGCGGCGCCTGCGAGTTCGGCGAGCGTCGTGCCGACTCGGCAGAAGACGAGATAGTAGGACCGTTCGTCAGGGTCGCGGCGGGAGCGGCGGATCAACAACCAGCGTTCCCGGCCGTCTTCGCGGCGCCGGGCCAGCGCGACCCGTGCCCAGTCGTAGAGCCTCGGGCCGTTGCCACCCTCGCCGACGGCGTGCGCAGCCCAGGCCCCGTCTCCCAGTTCGTCGGCGATTGTTGCGGGATCGGCCTGGATCAACCCCCCGGCGGCGACAAAGCGCAAAGAGTGGTCGCCGCACACCTCCAGCACATAGCTCTGTCCCCGCCCTTCCAGCATGCGCCGCAGGCCGGAGTCCGATCCATAGACGGCATCGGCCAGAACGAAGGCGCAGGGAACGCCGGCGTCGAGCGCTTCGCCGATCATCGCGCGGGCCAGCGCAGGCTTGGCGGCGAAGGCGACCTCTTCCGGCACCTGCGTTTTCGTGCGCCGCACGCCGTCCTCCGCCCATTCGCGCGGCAGATACAGCCGGCGGTCGATCAACGCCTGGCCGAAGCGGCCCGCATAGGCGAGAAACACGCCGACCTGGCTGTTCTCGACACGGCCCGCCGTCCCTGTACGTTGGCGCGCGACACCGACCGAGTGGCGGCCCTTCTTCACGAAACCGGTTTCGTCGACCACCAGAACCCCGTCCGGACAGCCCAGCGCCTCGACCGCATAGGCGCGTACCTCGTCCCGCAGCGCATCGGCATCCCAGCGGCTCTTTCCCAGAAGCGCCTGCATCCGCCAGGGGCCCGGCAGACCCGCCTGCTCCGCCATCATCCAGCCCGTCTTGCGCTCGATCCCCGACAGGAGGCCGTCCAGAAATGCCCCTCCCGTCTCACGAAGCTGACGACGCCTGAACACCGGACCCAAACGGGCCTTCCACGAACGAAGCTCCCACTCCCACTCAACAAGCGAACCCGACCATTCCGCAACGCTCATTCCGTCCCTCCTCCGAAAACGAAAAGCGGCATCACCCTTCGCAAAGGGAAGCGCCGTGTTCCGCCTCGCGTTCGTCGTTCGCGTTCTCGCGCCGGGTCACGACGACAGTGCTCCCGCAAGCATCTCGACATTGTGGCGCATCATGTCGAGATAGGTGGACGCCGGCCCGTCCGGCCCTGAAAGCGCGTCGGAATACAGCGTCCCGCCGATGGACGCGCCGGTTTCGTCGGCGATCTGCTCAAGCAGGCGCTGGTCCGTGATCGACTCGACGAAGACGGCCTCGATTCCCTCTTCGCGGATCTGCCGGATCAGGGCGGCGACATCCGCGGCGGACGGATCGCTTTCGGTGCTTACGCCGGTTGGAGCGACAAAGCGCAGGCCGTAGGTCTCGGAAAAGTACCCGAAGGCGTCATGGGCGGTGACAATCGTGCGCCTGTCCTCGGGCAGCCCTTCGACAATCTTGCGGATTTTGGCGTCCAGCGCCTCGATTTCGGCTACGTAGGCCGCACGGTTTCCGTAGTAGGCTGATGCGTTGGCAGGGTCAGCCTTGGCCAGCGCCGCAGTGATGTTATCGACATAGATCACTGCGTTGGCGAGGTTTTGCCAGGCATGCGGGTCAAAGGCGCCGTGGTCGTGCTCGTCGGCGTGGTCGTCCCTGGCCGCGTGGTCGTGATCGTCCTTGGCATGGTCGTCATGGCGGTCTTCGTCATCCTCAAGCCTGATTGGCCGGATCCCGTCGGTCGCCACCACGCGGACGCCGCCAAAGCCCGACGCCTCGACCAGCCGATCCAGCCAGCCTTCGAACGCGAGACCGTTGAACACGAGTATCTGGGCCTGGCTCACGGCGCGCGCATCGGCCGGGGTCGGGTGATAGACATGGGCATCGCCATGAGCCCCCACCAGCGTCGTGACGGCAACCCTGTCGCCGCCGATGCGCTCGACCATGTCTCCCAGTATCGAGAAGGTGGCGACCACTGGGATGGGAGCCTCGGCGGACCAAGCCGGCGCCGGAGCCGTCAACGACAGGCCGATGAGGGCGGTTGCGGATATCAGCAGGTTTCTGCGCCTGGTCACTGTGGGTGTCCTTTCAGGCATTGACACGACGACGAAAGAGCGGCGCGGCAAGGCTGCCCACCGGCCCAAAGGTCAGCGATACCCC
Source organism: Rhodospirillales bacterium (assembly GCA_009839325.1). Lineage (GTDB taxonomy): Bacteria > Pseudomonadota > Alphaproteobacteria > TMED109 > TMED109 > VXPW01. The sequence continues at coordinate 6,707 of VXPW01000041.1, read as the reverse complement.
GTAGACGACACCTGCCAGAAGGATGATCGCCGGTCCTGACGGAAGTCCGAAATGGTAGGAGACGAGGAGACCGCAGACGCTCGAAGCGATGGCGATTGCGACAGCGGCGACGATCAGCCCGCCGATATTCACCGCCCAGAAGCGCGCGGCTGCGGCCGGAAGGATCATGATGCCGACGGCCATCAATGTGCCGAGCGCATGAAAGCCGCCGACAAGGTTCATGACGACGAGCGCGAGGAAGGTGAAATGAGTGATCGTGCTCAGCCCGCTCACCGACCGCAGGAACTGCGGGTCCGCGCATTCGAGAACCAGCGGGCGGAATATGAACGCCAGCGCGACCAGCGTAATGCTCGCAATGCTGCACAGCAGGATCAGCGCCGCGTTGTCGAGCGCGAGTACGGTGCCGAACAGCACGTGCATGAGGTCGACATTGCTGCCGCGGGTGGACACGATCAGCACGCCAAGCGCCAGCGAGATCAGGTAGAAGGCGGCAAGGCTTGCATCTTCGCGCAGCGCCGTGACGCGGGCGACGAAGCCCGAAAGCAGCGCCACGGCCATGCCGGCAATCAGGCCGCCTATCGTCATGGCCCCGAGCGAGAGCCCGGCGACGAGGAAGCCGACCGCAGCACCGGGCAGGATCGCGTGCGCCATCGCATCGCCGGTCAGGCTCATCCGGCGCAACAGCAGAAAGACGCCCACAGGCGTTCCGCCCACCGAAATCGCGATACAGCCCATCATGGCCCGGCGCATGAAGCTGAATTCGGCAAATGGCTGGATCAGGGGTTCCCACATCACGACACATACCCGCCGCAGTCATGGGGCGGGCCGACATAGGCCTCGCACATCTGGCGCGCACGAAACTGGTTCGCGGCCGTCAACACCTTCGCCGTGGGTCCGTGCGCCACCAGATCACGCGCCAGTATCAGCGTCTCGGGGAAATGCTCCCGGACGACCTCCGCATCGTGCAGAACCGCGATCACCGTGCGTCCCTCTCCGTGCCACCGCCGCACCACACCCAGGAGATCGACCATCGTCTTGGCATCGATAGCCGTGAAAGGTTCGTCGAGCAGCACGAGTTGCGCGTCCTGAAGCAGGAGCCGCGCGAAGAGCGCACGTTGAAACTGCCCGCCTGACAGCGAGCCGATGATCCGGGACTCGAATCCCGTGAGCCCGACGGCGGAAATAGCGTCGTCGATCCGGGCGCGATGCGCGGCGCGCAATCCGAACAGGCCGCCGATCTCGCTCCACAGCCCCATTGCCACCAGATCGACGACCGTGATCGGGAACGACCGGTCGATGTCCGATTGCTGCGGCAGGTAGGCGATGTCGTTCCGCGTGCAGGTTCCGAAGCGGACCTGTCCCGCAAGCGGACGCAGGACCCCCGTCACCCCTTTCAGCAGCGTTGACTTGCCCGCGCCATTGGGCCCCACGATGGCGGTCAGGCTGCCGTCGGCGACCTCGCCGTCGAGTCGATGCACCGCCGCATGGCGGTCATAGCCAAGGGTCAGCTCCTCGAATGCCAGGGCGTAGCTCATAGGCTTCCCGGCGTGGATGTCGCCCAGAAAAACAATGCCCAGAGCAGCATCGCGATCAGCGCCGCCCCGGCGAGCCGCGGGCCGACTCCGATGAGAAGCATTCCGCGCGCCGTGTTTCGCCGGAGTGTCATGCCGGGGCTTCTTTCGATTCGCAGCGTGCGCACTGGCCATGGACCTCGATCACGTGGCGCACCGGCGCGAACCCCGACTGTCCGGCGATCCTCGACAGTTCGTTCGTAATGCGCCGCGAGACGGCCTCCTCGACCGTTCCGCACTCCTCGCAGATCGAGAAAATCGGAACATGCCGGTGCCGCTCGCCCCTGCAGGCGACAAACGCCTTGAGCGATTCGAGACGATGCACGCTGCCGCTCTCGATCAAAGCCGCCAGGGCGCGGTATATCGTCGGCGGCGCAAGCCGGGGGTTGCCATCGCGCAATTGGTCTAGCACCTCATATGCCGACATCGGCGCGCCGCGCCGCTGCAAGACGGCGAGCACATCCGCCTGCATGTTCCTGCCTCGCTGTCTCACGCGCGTCCGGACCCGGGCTCCGAAGATTTGATGTTATAATATAACTTATCTCGCGCGGCCGGCAACAATCCGGATCCATATGGCCTTGCCGGACGGCATCATCTGCCATATCGGGCATGACTGGCCTGTCGTTCGTCGAAAGGACGCGCCTTAGCGTTGCGTCGGGACGAGCGCCGGTCCAGTATTCGACGATGCCTGAATGTAGCCTCCGCGCCCGAGCCGACGATGCTTAGATTCATCCCCGAAGCCGCCCGAGCGAAGGTGCCTGCACTCGTGGTTTGCGGCGTCGACGCCCGTGCCAGGACCGAGACGGTCGAGCGCCTGCTGGAAGGAAGCGGCCAGCGCTGGGCGGTGATAAGCAACGAAACCGACGGTCCGGCCTTCGCCGCAGCGGCGACCGAGCGCATTGCCGGGCAGATGGTTCCGCACGCCATCGGATGTTTGTGCTGCATCACCCGCTCGGGGCTGGTCAGCAGCCTGCGGCGGCTTTTCGCCCGACGGGCGCAGGGTGAAATCCTGTTCGACCGGGTGCTGATCGAAACCCTGGCCGACACCGATCCGGCTCCGGTCATGCAAACCCTGCTGAACAACGCCCTTGTCACAGAATATTTCCGC
>VXPW01000041.1:0-3928 GCA_009839325.1 Rhodospirillales bacterium | reverse complement strand
GGCTCCGGTCATGCAAACCCTGCTGAACAACGCCCTTGTCACAGAATATTTCCGCCTGGACAGCGTCGTTGCGGTCTTGGCCGTGGGCGAAAGTCCGGGGACGCTGGCGCGGTCGCGCCACGGCTGCAAGCAATTGGCCATCGCGGACAGCATCGTGCTCGACCCGGCGGCGCTCGCCGCCCCGGAAATCTGCGCCGGGGCGCGGGTGCTGAACCCCGTTGCGGATCTGGTGCCGTCCGACCGGTCTTCCCTGGCGGAAGCGCTGATCGGAGCGGGCCTGGAAACGCGCCTGCTGGACGGTGAGCTGGGCCGATGGCTGGGAACGCCGCACTATGGCGGCAGCGACCTGCTCCGGAACGGCCTGCACGGGTTTGCGATCGAAATCCCGCACGAGCTCGAATGGGAGGCCCTGCATGGCTGGCTGAATGCCGGTACGCAGACGAACGGGGACCTCATGTACCGGACAAAGGGGGCGGTCAGGATCGCGGGCGTGGACGGACCGGTCATCATCAATGGCGTCCAGCACGTCTACCAACCGCCGCAACGGCTGCCGGAGGTCGAGGTCGAACGCTCCCGACTCCTGTTCATCACCGCCAATCTCGACCGCGCGGCCGTCGAGGACAGCCTGCGCATCGACCTGCCCCAGTTCCAGCGTCTGAGCGAAGCCCGGGCGGCGCGGCACACCCGGGCGGCCAGCGACCCGTCGATACCGCTTTAGTCGCAGAAGGTCTTCGCCGCCGCCAGGAGCGGAATTGCGCTTCTTGCCAGCGCGCGCAACCTCGCGGCTATGCCGTTTGGGTTCGCGCCGTGTTGCTGTCGCCTGTCCAGACTGTTACTGTATAACGCAGATTGCAGTTGACGCCGACGGGGAGGAACCGCCATGACCGATGAAATCCGCACAGACGATGCTGTCGAACGGGAAGTGGACATTGAGTCCCGTCGGGAGCCGGATGGCGGAGGGGTGACGTCCCAGTCGCGCCGCTCCTTTATCAAGACCGCGACACTTGCGACCGGCGGCGCGGCGGTCGCCACAGTAGGTGGCGGGGTGATGCACGAGCTGGACCTCGTCAAACCTGCGCACGCCGCCGAAGGCGGTATCGAAGGCACGCCGATGGCCGGAAAATGGTGGCCGTCCCGCTGGGGCGAGGGCGACCAGACCGGCGCGACCAACCACATGACGCCGGCCGTAGCGCTGGACGCGGCGAGCCTCATCAAGACCGGCAAGGTTTACAGCCTGGGCCGGGTCTATGAGTACGGCATGCCCTTGTTCGGCCAGCGGGTGTTCGCGCTGCGCATTCCGGGCGCGCCGACCGGAGGCGCGTACGGCAAGAACCAGGTCATCTGGCACGACGAGATCCTGACCACTGAAATCGGCCAGGTCGGCACCCAGTTCGACGGGCTTGCCCATATCGGCGCACGGGTCGGCGAGGCCGGCGATCTGTCCCAGGAGGTGTTCTACAACGGGTTCACCACGAGGGACCTGCACAACAACGACAGCGAGGCAGGCTCCACGGCCGGCGCCTACGGGCTGCAGAAGCTCGGCATGGAACATGTCAAGCCGTTCTTCTGCCGCGGGGTCCTGTTCGATGTCATGGGCCTGAAGGGGCGGATGCTGGACAAGGGCGAGGAGATCACCGTCGCCGACCTGAAGGCCTGCCTGGACCGCCAGGGCATGACCGAGGACGACATTACCGAGGGCTGCGCGGCGCTATGGCGCACGGGTTGGGGCGAAAACCTGTGGATGAAGGACAATGCCCGCTTCAATTCGGGCGAGCCCGGAATCGGCGTGGGCGCAGGGGAGTGGCTGGCGGCCAAGGGAATTTCGGTTGGCGCCGCCGACTGCTGGGCCATCGAGTGCGTGCCCAACCCGGATCCGAACCTGGCGTTTCCGGTGCACCAGATCTTCCTGACCAAGAACGGCATCCACATTCTCGAGAATGTGCGCCTCGACCATCTGGCCGCCGACGGCGTTTACAAGTTCGCCTTCATCTTCTCCACGCTGCCGATCAAGGGGGCCACGGGCTCGCCGGGCAACCCGATCGCAGTCGTCTAGAACGCCTCAGTCGGCGCGGGCCAGACGGGCGAGCGAGTCGGTATCGAAGCGATAGACGAACAGTCGTCCGTCCGATCCGCCGCCCAGCAGGCAGTTCCCCTCCGGGGACCATGCGAGGTCCGCGACGGGACTCTCCTGCGGGGCGGTGAGGCTGCGCCTCTTCGGCCGTGCAGTCAGGCTCACCAGTTCGAGGCCACCGTCATTGTACCCGGCGGCCGCCAGGGTAAGGCGCGGGTGGGCGCACACTCTGGCGACCAGATGTTCGCTGTAGCGTCCCAGCATTCGCGGGGCCGGCGACGGCAGGCGGCCGTCGGAGAACGGCCAGCCGCTCACGGTGTCGGCCCCGGATGCGAGCAGCCAGGTGCCGTCGGCGCTCCAGCCGATCGATTTGACCTTGTTGATGCAGGGACCGAGGCTGGCGTCCTGCCCGGAAACGAGGTCCCATGCATGCAGCGTCTTTTCCTGGGTGGCCGTTACTACAAACCGTTCGTCCCTGCTCCAGCTGAGATCGAGGTGCGAACCCCGGTGGTGCAGGCGTTGCGGCGCGCTGTGCTGCCCGTTCAGCGACCAAAGGCTCGCCCCATTGTAGTGCGAAACGGCCAGACGCCGGCCGCTGCTGTCGAAAGCCAGGCCGGCGACGGTGCTTGGATGTCCCCCGAGTTCCGCAACCTCCCGTCCCCCGGCGTCCAGCAGCCGGACTCGCACACCGTCCGAGACTGCGCTCAGACCGCATGGGTGCGAGGCGAGCCGATCGGGCCAGTACCGGGCGAGCCGCACCAGCTCCCCCGGTCCGTCCATGGCGTGAACCCGGTACACGGCGCCGTCATCGGCCCCGCACAGGAATCCGCGCTCGCGGCAATCGGGGGCCAGCGCCAGGACAGCGCCCCGGGTCAGCGACCAAGCTGAAAGGGACGGTTCCCGTTCGCGGAGGTCCGCAATGCGAACGCACCCGTCCCCGCCGGCGAAGGCCGCATAGCGCCCGCCGCGCTCAACGCAAACGCCGGTCAGCGGCGCGTCAACGACCCAGTGGTCCAGCCTGAAGCCGTTCAACGCCGGCCGCGGCGCACCGACCGGCCCGGACAGGCACGCATGGCCGCCGCGCCGGCGGCCGCTCTTATGCCGCCAGGCACGCGCGCAATCCCCGTTCCAGCTCCACCTCGTCCAGATCGCGGCCGATGAAAACCAGCCGGCTGGAGCGGCGCCTGTCGCCCCAGGGGTCGCCGGGCTGCCCGTCGAACAGCATATGCACGCCCTGGAACACGAACCGCCTGTCTTCGCCCTCGATCGCCAGGATCCCCTTCATGCGAAAGATGTCGGGGCCCTGGGTCTGCAGCAACCGGCTCAGCCAGGCATTGAGCGCAGACCCGTCGAGCGCGCCGTCGAGTTCGAGCGCAACCGAACGAACGGTGTCGTCATGCTCGTGCTCCGGGTTGAAGACATGCTCTGCAGCCAGGTCCATCTTCACGCCGGCGTCGTCGAAGAAGCCTGCGTCGAACTCCTCCGGCAGGTGCTCCGTAAACAAGGCGTAGAGTCCCGGCCGGTCAACGGCAAGCGTGAAGTCGTAGCGATCGGCGCCCGTGAGCGTCAGCGTCCGGAGCGTTTCGCCCGGCGGGAAGGTGGCGCCCGGTTGCAGCATGTCGGCAGGCGCGGAGAACCGGGTGAACACTCGTTCCGCCGTTTCCTTCAGGGCCTCGGGCGTCGCCGCGCCGATGGGCTCCAGCACCACCGACATCGCCGGGTCGGGGCCGTTCCGAAGCCTGAAGGTCGCCTTGCTGTCGATATGCAGCACGCCGCCCCACTCGAACGGATACTCCGGTTCGAGGAAGCCCGGCTTGAGGTCGAGGGCGCGGCGAAGATCGAAGCCGCCGACATCGA
>VXPW01000045.1:7699-9834 GCA_009839325.1 Rhodospirillales bacterium | reverse complement strand
CAAACAGATCGGTGACCTTCTCCGTGGTCACACGCTTGCGCTGCATCTTCTGCCAAATCGAATGCGGTCGCTTCTCGCGACCGGTCACCTCGCTCTCGATGCCCGACGCTTCCAGAACGCGGCGCAGCTCATTGAGGGTTCTCCCAACCTGAGAGGGATACCGCTTCTTGAGGAACTCGAGCCGGCGACAGATGGCGTCATGCTCGGCGGGCTGCAATTCCGCGAACGCCAGATCCTCGAGTTCCTCGCAGATCGCCATGATGCCGACCCGGCGGGCCAGGGGGGCATAAAGATCAAGCGTCTCGCGGGCGATGCGCTGCCGCCGTTCCGGCCGTTGGATGTGCTGGAGGGTCCGCATGTTGTGCAGGCGGTCGGCAAGCTTGACCAGCAGAACCCGGACATCCTTCGACATGGCCAGCACGAACTTGCCGAGGTCGCCTCGGGTGGCCGCCGCCCGCGGCTCGATCTTGGACAGCTTCGTGACGCCGTCCACGAGCTTGGATACCTCCTTACCGAACTCGCGCCGGATCTCCTCCTCGGTCGCCACCCCATCCTCGATGGTGTCATGCAGCAGGCCGGTGGCAATCGTGGCGGAATCCAGCCGGTACCTTGCCAGGATGCCGGCGACCTCGAGCGGATGCGAAAAGTACGCCTCACCAGATTCGCGCTTTTGCGCGTGATGACGCTCCATGGAGAATGTGAACGCGCGGTTGAGTTTCGCCTCATTGACCGAAGGGTCGTATTCGCGAACCCGTTCAATCAGCTCTTGCTGGCGAATGGTGGATCCTCCGTCACAGTGAGTAGCTTAATCCGTCGCCGGCACCTAATCCTCGCCAGCCTCGTCAAAGCCCGCGTCGCCGGATTCGGCCTCGAGACCCAGCGCCATGTCCGGCTCCTCCCGATCATCGAGGTCGCCCTCCACGTCGGTGTCCTCGTCGTCTCCCGAGCTCAGCTCCGCGGCCGAATCCGCGACACGCATGCCGGCCTGCTCCGCGTCCGGCACACTGGCGGCCTCAACCTCGCTTGAGGAAAGTATGTCTGCGTCCGGAACGACAGGAACCCGGTCCAGCCCCAGCGAGCGCGCGTATGCCTCGATGGGGTCCTCGTCAGCCTCGTCGCGCTCGAAGTGATTCTGAAGCGATCGCACGATCCCTTCCTGCAGGGCCTCGAGGTCGAGGTTGCCTTCCGCGATCTCCCGGAGCGCGACCACCGAATCCTTGTCGTCGTCCTTTTGCACCGTAATCTCGGATCCTCGGGCGATCGCCCGCGACCGCTCCGCCGCGTAGAGCACCAGCTCGAAGCGATTGTTGACGACAGGAATGCAGTCTTCGACCGTTACGCGCGCCACAGCATCTCTCCTCGGTAACGGCGAGACCGCCCGGATGGGGCCGCCCCGCCAAGGTTCGCCCGTTTAGCCTGAAACTAGCGCGTTTTCAACCGAAATGCCCCCTTTCGTCGCCGGGTGGACCGCTTCCACGCCCACGTATCCCCTGGTCGCGATACTCTCGCCAGCAGTACCGACAGCGGGGACGCCTGAACGGGATGGCGCCACCGCGGGCACACATCAAGTAGCGGCCGCAACACGAACGCTCGGTCGTGCAGCGTCGGATGAGGAAGGACCGGGTCGCAGGTTTCTCCCGTCACGGTCGTGCCAGCGGCCAACAGGTCGAGGTCTAGCGTACGCGGGTCGTTCCGACGACGTCGCCGGCGGCCGAATGCGCGCTCGATCTCGAGCAGGCGTCCGAGAATGACCGGCGGTGCCAGCCGGGACCGAACCAGCGCGACCGCGTTGACATACGCCGGGCCCAGTCCGGCTGGCCAGGGACGCGCGCAGTACAACCGGGAAAGTCGTTCTGGACGCAAGCCGGCGCGCGCCAGGCGAAGCGACGCGAGCGCCGGTCGGGACGTGAGCGGGCCGAGACCCGGGGCCCGGAGATTGGCCCCGATGGCGATCAGGACCGTATCGGACTGTGGAACCTGCAGGCCCTGAAGCCGGGTGCGCGCACCGGGGGGCGAGGGGCCCCCCGCCCCCCCCGGCCCCCGGCCCCCCGGGGTGGGGGTTAACCATGTGCGGCCCGGCCCTCCCGCATGGCGGGTTAGCACGGCGACCGCCCGGGGGCGGGCCGGGGCGGTGG
>VXPW01000045.1:0-7689 GCA_009839325.1 Rhodospirillales bacterium | reverse complement strand
TTTTAATACTCTCCCCCCCCCCCGCCCCCGGGCCACGACCCCCCCGCCCCCCCGCGGGGGGGCGGGGCGGGGGGGGGGGGTCCCCCCCCGGCCCCCCGGGCGGCCCCGGCAACCGGGGTTTTGCTTGACCCCTTGGCCTCCCGAACGATCCCGATCGCCGTTTCACCTCGGCAACGACCGGTCAGCGGCCTGGTCCGGGTCGACCAAGCGTAGGAAGGCCGGCATCAGCAGCGCGCCCCGACCACCCCAATTGAGTGCGCCGACGCCGTCGGGCGTCCGGAACGATCGTGTCGCCCGATCCACAGCCACGATCTGCCGGGCAGTCGCGCGGCGTCCGGTGCCGACTGACCGTCTAGGCAAATCCCGTGGGCGGCGCCTTCGCTGTCTTGGCCGTTGTCGGCACATTCACCCTCTTTCCCGCATCACGCGCGACCGCTCACGCTGCCATTCCCGCTTGCCGATGTCATACCGGCGATCACGGCTCTTGCGCCCCCGTGCAAGCGCAATCTCGGCCTTGGCGGTACCGGTCTCGTTGAAGTAGATCGATAACAGAGCGACCGTCATGCCCTGCTCGTTGATGGCCACCGTGATCCGATCGATCTGCCGTCGGTGCAGCAGGAGCTTACGCGGGCGCTTCGGTTCGTGTTGGTGCCCTTTCGCCGCCGAACGCCAAGGCGCGATGTGGGCATTGACCAGCCAGAGTTCGCCGTCTTTGGGCTCGGCGTACGCTTCGCGGAGGCTCGCGCCACCGGCGCGAAGCGACTTGACCTCGCTGCCCTGAAGCACCAGTCCGGCCTCGTACTTCTCTCCCAGCTCGTAATCGTGGCGGGCGCGGCGATTGACCGCGACCGGGTGCCTCACCGCGTCACCCGGCCCCGTTTGCGAGGAGATCGAGACCGGCCATGGCGTCCCGCACCGCCTGCTGCGTCGATGGCCCCGGCTGTACCAGCGGCAACCGAATCTCCGAGCTGCACCGGCCGAGCAGCGAAGTCGCGAACTTCACGGGCCCTGGACTGGTCTCCACGAACAAGGCCTCGTGCAGCGGCATCAGGCGCTCGTGCAGTTCCAGCGCCTTCGCGGCATCGCCGGCCTGCCATGCCTGATGCATCGCCGCACACTCGCGAGGAGCGACGTTTGCCGTGACAGAAATCGTTCCATGGCCCCCGCATGCAAGAAAGGCGAGCTGGGAAGCGTCTTCGCCCGACAACTGGTTGAATTCGCGATCCGCCAGCGCAGCCCGCAGCTGATGCGGCCGAACAGGATCGTTGCTCGCATCCTTGACCCCGACGATCCGGGGGAGCTCAGCCAGTCGAACCATCGTGTCGATCGACATGTCGACCACGCACCGTCCCGGGATGTTGTAGATGTACAGGGGCAGATCGGTGGCGTCGTGCACCGCCCGGAAATGGCCGTACATCCCTTCCTGTGTCGGTTTGTTGTAGTACGGCATGACCAGCAGGGCCGCGTCGGCGCCGGCGGCCCGCGCGTGCTGCGTAAGGCGGATGGCCTCTCTGGTCGAGTTCGACCCCGTCCCGGCAATCACCGGGATTCGGCCAGCGGCGCACTCGATCGTCAGGCTGACAACCCGATCGTGCTCCTCGTGCGACAGTACCGGCGATTCGCCGGTTGTGCCGCACGGCACGAGGCCGGTCGTGCCCTCGGCTACGTGCCAGTCCACGATCTCCCGGATCGCGGCCTCATCCACTTCGCCGTCGCGAAACGGGGTGATCAACGCACAGAGGGAACCCTGAAACATGGCGCATGTGTATCCGTTCGCGCGAAGGTGCGATCCATGACTATATTATGCTTCCCAAGGTTGCTGCTCCAGCGCACAACTAGATGCTGCGCCAAGACCGGCAGTCTTCGTTAGTGAGGGATCGCGCGCGACCGGCGCGTTCGGGCTCGGTCGAAGGAGGCCTTCCAGCATGCTCACGCCTGCCCAAATCGATACCTATCGGGAGAAGGGCTATCTCGTCATCGAGGACGCCATTCCCGCCTCCACGATCGACAGGCTCAAAGCGCTGACCCAGGAATTCGTAGACAATGCGGCGGGCGTGCCGGGGCACGATGACGTGTACGACGTCGCCGACGGTCACACTCCTGAAGCTCCGCTGGTTCGACGGATTAAGCTCCCCCACAAGGCCCACCCCGAATTCCGCCAGTTCGCCGCCGATCCCGTCCTCACCGACATCATGGCGGACCTGCTGGGAAGTGACGTCCGTCTGCATGGCGGCAAGATCAATCTCAAGCCGGGCAAGGCCGAAGATGCCGTGGAATGGCACCAGGACTGGGCCTTCTACCCGCACACCAATGACGATCTCCTCGCAGTCGGCGTGATGCTGGACGACATGGACCTTGAGAACGGCCCGATCTTGATGCTTCCCGAGACTCACCGGGGGCCGGTGTACAACCACCACGCCGAAGGCAAGTTCTCCGGAGCGATTGATCTTGACGCCTGTGACCTGGATTTCAGCAAGGCTGAGACCGTAACCGGCCGGGCTGGGTCAATCAGCGTGCATCACGTCCGGCTCGTGCACGGTTCCAGCGCCAACCGTTCCGGCAAGCCGCGGCGACTGCTGTTGTGGGAGTACGCTGCCGCGGACGCGTGGCCGCTGATGGGAGCGGGTGATCTCGAGGAGTTCAACGAGCGGGTAGTACGCGGCAGGCCGACGCTTATCCCGCGCATGGAGGACGTCCCGGTACGCATCCCCCTGCCGCCCGCCCTGCATCCGGGGTCCATCTTCGAGAACCAGCGAGCTGCAGCCCACCGGTTCTTCGACGAGGCAGATACCCGGCAGGCAGCCTACTCGTAGGTTCCGACGAAATCGCGGGCGCGCTGTTCGGCTTCGGCAACCTCGCCCGCGGTCAGCTGGTCCGCCAGCACATCCATGTAGTAGTCCGCGTTGGGTTCGTCGGATAGGCGAAACCACTTGTACGCCTCTACGAGATCGACTTCCGTTCCCTGTCCATTGGCGTAGTACTTGCCCAAGTGAATCTGCGAAAGCGCATGTCCACGCCTGGCCCCCAACAGAAACATCTCGAAGGCGTCGCCAAGCTGAAATACCGACGCATACCGGAGTCCTTGCATGTAGCGGACATTGGTGTCCCTAAGCAGATAATCAGTGCTCTGGTAGGGACGCTTGGGATCGTGGGGGTACTCGATGACGACACCCGCGTCCGCCGCTCGCGCCCGCATATCGTCGGTAATCTCGGCGGCGTTGACGAGCACCGCCCACCCCAACACGGCGGCCGCCGCCAAACCCGCGCAACATGCGCTGCCGATGGAAATTGTCGTCCGCATAACCGCCTGCCGCAGATGTTGGGCTGACCCTGCCTGAAATCACGATGCCGCGTAATTAGCCCACCGACATGGTTCAGGCAACCGTGACCGTCTGGCTGCGGCCACACCGATGCTATCGAGAACGCCGGTCACCCGACCGACGTCAACCCCCCGGCCGCCACGCGTGACGACAGGCCGCCTCAGGGCCGCGTGCGGCCAGCTCCGCAGGCGCGTTCCTACGAAGTCTCAATCGGCGGCCTGCCGTGGGCTCGGACAGCCCCCATCCGGAATCTCGATCCAGCCCTCCATGTAGAAGGTGCAGCTACCCGTGAGGCCGACACGATCGCCATCCAGCGTGCAGCGGAGTTCACCGCCTCGGGCTGACACCTGGCGAGCTGTCAGGCTCCGCTTCCCTAGTCGCTTCGCCCAATAGGGAGCGAGGATGCAATGAGCACTGCCGGTCACCGGATCTTCTGCAATGCCGGATCCAGGGGCGAAGAAGCGGGAAACAAAATCCACCTGCGCGCCCTTGGCCGTCACGATCAGGTGGCCAGCCGTCAACTCCCCAATCCCGTCGAGATCGGGCGCCATGGCGCGAACTTCCGCCTCGGTAGCCAGGACTGCCATGCAATAACGTCCCATGAGTACCGCCTCGGGCATGACGCCGAGCACCGCTTCCAGACCGTGCGGCATGCGAATGGAGGCTGGCGGGTCTGCCGGGAAATCCATGCGGAGGCCACTGTCGCTGCGTCGGACGGTCAGGCGCCCCGAGCGCGTCGCGAATCCGACCTCTGCCCGATCAGGTGTCAACCGATGAAGGATCAGCCAGGCGGACGCGAGCGTGGCATGCCCGCAGAGGTCGATCTCCAGCGTCGGCGTGAACCAGCGGAGCTCGTAGTCTCCGTTGTCACCGGCAACCAAGAATGCCGTCTCGGACAAATTGTTCTCGAGCGCAATCGCCTGCAGGGTCGCGTCGTCCAGCCAGTCGTCCAGCAGGCACACGGCAGCAGGGTTGCCGCCGAACGCCCGATCGGTGAATGCATCCAACTGATAGATCGGTAGCCGCATCGAAGCACTCTCGGTACGCCGCGGTGGGGCATCGTATCAGGTGGTTTCGGCAGACGGACAACCCTTCTCGGCAGCGGATTTGACGATTGGATTGAAGCCCGGATTCGACGGGCCACGGATCCGTCGGGCGCCCTACTTGCCGGCGAAACCGGCCAATCGGTGCGAGTTGATTGGCGACACGGGCCAGCCGACCTTGGTGCGCGGTCGAAGGATCCGTGACACCAAATCCCCTAGTTGGCCGGCTGCTTTCGCCGCACCATCGCGCTCAGTAGATCCAGCTGCGAAATACTCCCGAGGGCCTTCCCATCCCGACCGGTGACCGTTCCTCGATCCGACGTCGCCTCCGATAACGCGAGCGCAGCGCGTTCAAGCCGTGTCCCGACCGGAATTGCGGGGGTGTCGGCGCATTCGGTTGCCGGTTTCATGATGCTCTCCACCCTGATGACCTTGCCCCGATTGACGTCCTTGACGAAATCCGCGACATAGTCGTCGGCGGGCGTGAGCACGATTTCCTGCGCGGTGCCCTGTTGCACGACCCCCCCGTCGCGCAAGATCGTGATGTTGTCGCCGATGCGCAACGCCTCTTCAAGATCATGCGTGATAAAGACGATTGTTTTCTTGAGCTCTTTCTGCAGGTCGATGAGCATGTTCTGCATGTCGTACCGGATCAGCGGATCGAGAGCGCTGAATGCTTCGTCCATCAGCAGGATATCGGGATCAGTTGCCAACGCCCGGCCCAAGCCAACCCGCTGCTGCATGCCGCCGGAGAGTTCTCCGGGATAGCGGTCAGCGAAGTCTTCAAGACCGACACGTTCGATCCAGCGAGACGCGCGCCGTTCGACTTCCGCGCTTTCCAGCCCCTGAATCCTCAGGCCGAAACCAATGTTGTCGCGGACGGTGCGGTGAGGCAGGAGTGCGAAACGCTGGAACACCATTGACGCACGGTGTCGCCGAAACTCGCGCAGCGTCGGATCGTCCATGGTCGACACATCAAGACCATCCACGACGATTTCCCCGGCCGTCGGCGCAATCAGCCGGTTGATGTGCCGAAGCAGGGTGGATTTTCCGGAACCTGACAGTCCCATGACGACTTGAATGAAATGTCGCGGCACCGACATGTTGATGTCGCGCAGGCCCAATACGCAACCGTGGCTGTCAAGAAGTTCTTGCTTGCCCATGCCGTCAAGCACCATCGGCAGCACCTTCGCTGCGCGAGGTCCGAAGATCTTGTAGAGACCTCGGATGAGAACCATGGGCTCAGGCATGATGGGGTTGCTTGTACTGCAATTGAAGCCTCTTCCCGTAGGCTTGCGAAACCCTGTCGAAGACGATTGCCAAGGCCACGATAGCGAGGCCGTTGAGCAGCCCCAACGTAAAGTACTGGTTGGTAATCGATCGAAGGACAGGCTGCCCCAGGCCCTGAACGCCGATCATCGATGCGATCACGACCATCGCCAGGGCCATCATGATCGTCTGATTTACCCCCGCCATGATGGTCGGGAATGCCAGGGGAATCTGGACTCCGACCAACCGCTGCCAGCCGCTTGCCCCAAACGCGTCGGAGGCCTCCAGTACCTCGCGGTCAACCAAACGAATACCGAGATTGGTAAGACGGATCACCGGGGGAACAGCATAGATCACAACGGCAATCAGACCAGGCACCTTGCCGATCCCGAGCAGCATCACGACCGGAATGAGATACACAAACGCCGGCATCGTTTGCATCACGTCAAGCAGTGGGGTCACCACGGCCTGAGTACGATCCGACCTGGACATCAGTATGCCGATCGGAACCCCGAGCACGATCGACAGCAGCGTGCACACGGCGATCATGCTCATGGTGCTCATCGTGTCTTCCCACATGCCGAAATAACCGATCAGCAGAAACGCGACGATTGTCCCGGCGACAATCTTCCATGATCGGCTCGCGAGGAAGGCGAACGCACAAACGGCAAGGAGTACCACCCACCACGGAGCACTGAGCAGAATCCTCTCGAACCAGACCAGGAACCTGAGAAGTGGCTCGAAGAAGGTTTCGATCAATTCGCCATAGGACCGCGAAAATTCTCGATAGGCACCATCAAGCGCCTTTCGAAGTGCCACCAGGGACTCGCGTTCCATCTGTGGAAACTCGATCCACCATGCTTTGCTAGCCATTGGCGCGGTCTCCCAAGTTCATGACCGATTCGTGATTGCGCGGGTGCGGCAGATCCCTCCTACCGACGTGTCGAAGCCGTCCAGCACACCTGGTGAAGGTTGCCGCACGGAATCTCGCGAACTTTCGCAGCAGAAATGGGCTGAAGGACGCGGCACGGCGACCGGCAACGACGCAAACGACTGTTCCGTCCGGGAACGCGCAGCAGCGCTCGGCTGCCGCGTCGGGACGGCAGCCTGGCAGTGGTCCATAAGCCGGCCCTGGTGGCAAGGGACCACCGCGCCGGCACGAGCGACTAGAGGTCGGCTAGCGCGGCCTTTACCCCCGGCAGGGCGTCATCCGGTACCCAAGGACGCCACATATCTTCGTTGTTGGTCAGGAAATGCACCATGGCGGTCTCACCATCGGCCTGGTTTTCCTCCATCCAGGCAAGCAACGCGTTCAGAAAACTGTTGCTAAACGCCCGTAGAGAAAGATAGGCAACGGCGCTGGGCGATCGTTCGGCAAGGTCGGCCGTAACGAGAGTGTGCACCGGGGATGGCGGATACATGGTCGGCTTCGGGTCCAGGCAGTCCGGCTGGGTGGTGCAGCTGCGGAATTCTTCCACGTCTGCGCCGGAGCCGAAATCAACCTTGACCATCTGATACTTGCCGAGCAGCGCGGTCGGTGCCCAGTAGTATCCGAACCACGGCTCCCCGCGTTCGTAGGCTTTCGCCAATGACCCGGCCAATCCCGCCCCGGAACCGGGATCTCCAAGTTCGAACCCTGCCTCCTCGAGGTTCAGTGCCCGAAACAGATTCTCTGCAGAAATCTGGCAGTTCCAGCCTGACGGGCACCCCATCAGGAGCGACTTGCTGGGGTCTTCCGGGTTCTTGAAGAGGTCGGCGTGTTCAATCACGCCCTGAATGGTCGCAAGTTCTGGACGCTCGGTGACCATGTAACCCGGCACCCAGAATCCTTCCTCACCACTGTCGGAGAACACCTTTCCAGCCAGGACCAATCGGCCCTCGGCCACTCCCTCGTCGATAGCCACCCTAAACGAATTGCTCCAAAGCTCAGGCGCGACATCCGGCTCGCCCTTCTCCACCATTGACGTCCCGGTCGGCATTGTGTCGCCCGCGACAAGCTCGGCGCTGCAGCCATAGGCGTGTTCGAGGATGAATCGATCGAGGTTGGCAATGAACGT
>VXPW01000091.1 GCA_009839325.1 Rhodospirillales bacterium | reverse complement strand
AGCCCGCCGGCGTCCACAAGTCGCTCGATCTCAGCGACGATGCAGGCGTTTGACTCTAGCGGCGGGCTCTCATTGCACGCCTTGTAGCGGATGGAGGGCACCGTACCCTTGATGGTGCTGGCCAGCTTGTACGCGGGGTCCCTGCCTGCCGAGGGGCCGGGTTTCGCGTGTCGGGTGCGCGCCGGCACGCGGAAGCTCCTGCAACTGGGCGCCCGGCAATGGTTGACCTGGATGCTTCGTTCGTTTCCGAACAGATCCTCGGATGCCGCCAGAGGCAAGCGCGGGTGCTTCTTCTTGGGTGATGTGGTCTTGGCTCAGGGCAATTCGTCTCGCTCCCGGTACTGACCGTTCAGGGAAGGGATTTGGGATGCAGGAAGTTTACTATCCTCTTATCTTTTTCTTTAAATGTTCTCTTGTTATGGAATTTTATGCCAAGTTGAAAAACACCTTAAGTAACGGAATGGGATGGAGAAATTGACCTTCACGCCCCAAAGTCGGAAACGCCTAACCCTCCGCCATAGCCGTTTCGAGTTTTGGGGCGGAATTGCTGGTTTGTTCCTCTGATTGACATAGGGTTGGATTCCGAGACTACATGCAATAACAGAGGGTTACCGATTCCAAAAAACCGAGTTAGATGTTCGGCTTGCAAAGGGTCCCGATTAAATCGGATGGTTTTGCAAGGGATTCGTTCCTGCCATTACGCCGATCAGACTGGCTGATGGGATGCTGAACGCACTGCTGGTGCAGGCCTGGTCGCCCATCCGGTTTGTTCAGGGCTTGGCCAATTGATGCCCTTGGTGCCGGCATGCGCCGTCGCGGATTTCATCCTCCGTCCTGATCAGCGCATCACGGTGAACGCCCAACATCGCTAGAGGCCTGATGCCAGCGCGGTGGGCCAGATCGGCCAACAGACCGAATTCACAGAAGCTTCTGCTCAATCGACTTCACGCAGCGCGGGTCTCGACCACGAGGTCCCGGCCGAGCGCCCGCAAGGCCCTGTGGATGCGGTTCGCGGAACTGCGGTGGCGCGGATCCAGCATCCTGCGCACGGCCTTCTCATCGATCCCGAGACGAGCGGCCAGGGCTACACGGCTGGTGCCGCTCTCTCGGAGCGCAACCCACAGGGCCGCCTTCGCCGCGGTCTCGGCGGGCACGGCGACAAGATGCTCGCCCGCACGGCGCGGGCTGGGCGCGGGGATGACATCGGCCCGGTTCATACGTCCGGCAATGGCCTCCTCAAGCGCGTCGGCAGCCTCAAACAGCGCTTCCGCTTCATCGGCACCTGACGTCAGACACTCCGGCAGATCGCGGAACGAGACCACGATCTCGTCGGTTCCGGTGCAATGCAATCGTGCGGGGTACGTGAATCGCATGATCGGCTCTCCCTCTTCAGCCCCGGCGAAAGTCGCTCCGGTCGAGACCCAGTTGACGGATCATCGCTGACAGCAAGCCGGGTCCGATTTCTTTCCGGCGGCTCTTCACGATCGTGAATCGCGAGCCGTAATACACGGTGACGTGGCTGCCCTTGCCGCGCTCGGTGTCGACACGCACCGAATCGCCCCGCTCGCGGCCGATTTCGAAGACACGGTCGATGAAATCCCTGCCCTTCACACCCAACCTATAGGACACTTCTGTCCGATTGCAAGTCCCGGTGGCGAATTCGTTGCACGTACCGCTCGCCCTGCCGGAACTCCGGCAGCTTCTTCCCCTTCACACATGTCATGCGACGCCCATATTTGCGAGCCCGTCGGAGAGGACGCGCACACCCAGACGCTTGTTACACCACGCGCAGGGACACAACCACCGTTTGGGAAGGGACTTGAAACTAAATGATCCTATATAGTTCTATTCTCTTCTTCATATAATCTCATATTGTGCGAATCCGTGTTAGCATAGAAACCACCTTAAGTAGCGGAATGGGATAGAGAAATCGACCTTCACGCCCCAAAGTCGGAAACGCCTAACCCTCCGCCACACATGTTTTGGTGAGCGAAGCGGGCTAATGGCCTTCAGGTGGTCAAATGTCCCTGGCCGGCTCATCTTTGCTTGATCATTTCCATAAGGTCTATGCCGGCATGCATGATTTCGGACCCGTCCCTCGTGCAGCCGCTCTCGAAAAGATGCTGCCGGTACTCGGCATTTTGCTTTCCACCGAGTACAGACAGCGACAATTCTTTGTTCACCCACAGCGGGAGCCTCGCCTGGCGGCCGACACGATCAGCTGACCAAGCGGTCCGGCTGTACCGGTGCCTCAGAAGACCGGTGTTTCGCCGTAGCTACCCCACAGGCCGCGCAGGGTTTCGACAATCTCGCCCATCGAGGCGCGGGCGTCAGCGAGCGCAATGGTGATCGGCATGATGTTCTCGCCCTCGTTGCCGGCCACGCGCTTCAGCTCATCCAGCAGCGCAGCAACCTTGGCGTTGTCGCGCTCCGCCCGGGTGCGGCGCAGGTTGTCGATCTGGCGGCGCTCGGTTTCCGGATCATACGGGTGCGTCTCGATGTTCGGGTCCGCGTCCGCTTCGACGAACGTGTTGACGCCGATCACCGGGCGTTCGCCGTTTGCCTTGCGGATGGCCTGGTCGTAGGCCGAATCCGCGATCTCGCGCTGGAACCAGCCTCGCTCGATTGCCTGGATGGTGCCGCCCATGTCGTCGACCCTGTCCAGGATCTCGAAGATCCGGCGCTCCATCTCGCTGGTCAGGCTTTCGACCAGATAGGAGCCGCCCAGCGGATCGACCACCGAAGCGACGTTGGTTTCCTCGGCAATCACCTGCTGCGTCCGCAAGGCGAGCCGCATCGCCTCCTCGGTGGGGATGGTGAACGCTTCATCCATGCCGTTGGTGTGCAAGCTCTGGCAGCCGCCGAGGACCGCCGCGAGCGCCTGAAAGGCCGTGCGCATCAGGTTGACCTGATACTGCGGCTTGGTGAGCGTCGCCGCCGCGGTCTGGGCGTGAAAACGCAAGCGCATCGATTCCGGCTTTTCGGCGCCGAACCGCTCCTTCATGATTCGCGCGTAGACCCGGCGCAGCGCGCGGAACTTGGCCACTTCCTCGAACAGGTCGGACTGGGAGACGAAAAAGAACGACAGTCGAGGCGCGAACTCGTCAACGTGCAGCCCGGCGGCGATCACTTCCTCGACGTAGGCGATGGTGGTCGCCATGGTGAAGGCGGCTTCCTGCACCGCTGTCGCGCCGGCCTCCGACATGTGGTAGCCAGAGATGTTGACCGGGTTGTAGCGACGCATGTTGCGCGCGCCGTAGGCGATGCAGTCGCGTACCAAGCGCACCGACGGCCGGATCGGAAAGATCCACTCCTTCTGCGCGATGTACTCCTTGAGAATGTCGGCCTGAATGGTGCCGGACAAGGCGTCCAGGTCATACCCGCGGCGCTGGGCGAGCGCGATGTACATGGCGTACAGGATCCAGGCCGAGGGGTTGATCGTGAGCGAGACCGAAATCGTGCGGAGATCGATGCCGTCGAACAGCGCTTCCACATCGTCGATGGTGTCGACCGCGACCCCTTCCCGGCCGACCTCGCCGTGGCACATGGGATGGTCGGAGTCGTAGCCCATCAGAGTCGGCATATCGAAATCGGTCGACAGACCGGTCTGGCCTTGGCCCAGTAGGTACTTGAACCGGGTGTTCGTGTCGGCGCCGGTGCCAAAGCCGGCGATCTGGCGCATCGTCCAATTGCGGCCGCGATACATCGTCGGGTACGGCCCGCGGGTGTAGGGATAGCTGCCGGGCAGCCCGATGTCCTCGAGCGGGATCTCGGCCACGTCGAGCGCGGTATAGGTGCGCTTCAGGTCGAGGCCCGAGGCGGTCCGGTAGTCGGCCTTGCGTTCGGGCTGGCGCTCGAGAACGCGCGCCACCTCGTCGGCTTCCCAATCGGCCAGCCGGCCGGCGAGGGCAGCGAGCCCGTGGCGGTCAGGATTGCCGTGCGATTCGGTCATGGGGCTACCTCGTCGAGCGTCGCGAGCAACGCCCGCGCCGCGCCATGGGGGTCGAGTTCTCGGGCGCACATGCGATCGACGATCGCCGCCATCGCGGTACTGTCTCCGGCCGCGTAGCGTCGGCGCACCATCTCTTCGGCGATCTTGACCGCGCGCGCCGCCGCGTTGCGCCGCCGCCGCCGGGCGAGCCGCCCGTCGCTGGCGAGAAAACTGGAATGGGAGTCGATCTCGGCAAGCAGGGCGTCGATCCCCTCGCCGCTCTCGGCGCTCGTCGCGACAACCGGAATGTGCCGCTCGGGCGGCACCTGTGCGAGCAGCAGCATCTGCTTGAGCTCGGCAAATGTCCGGTTTGCGTCGGGCCGGTCGGACTTGCTGACGACATGGATGTCGGCGATTTCCAGCACTCCGGCCTTGATCGCCTGAATGTCGTCTCCAAGACCAGGGGCGGACACCACGACCGTGGTGTCGGCGGCGCGCACGATGTCGACTTCGTCCTGGCCCACGCCCACGGTCTCGATCAGCACCGTGTCGAAGCCCGCGGCGTCCATCAGGTCGACGGCGTCGAGCGCCGCGTGCGCGAGGCCGCCGAGGGCGCCGCGCGATGCCATGGAGCGGATGAAGACGCCGGGGTCTCCGGCCAGCGCGCCCATGCGGATACGATCCCCGAGAATGGCGCCACCCGAGAACGGACTCGACGGGTCGACCGCGACGACGCCGAGGGTGCGGCCAACCGCGCGCATCGCGCTCGCGCAGGCGCGCACCAGAGTCGATTTCCCGGACCCGGGCACGCCGGTCACGCCGACGATATGGGCGCGGCCGGTATGACGGTGAATGTCGGCGAGTGCTGGCCGACATTCCTCCTCGCCCGCCTCCGCGCGGCTGATGAGCCGCGCGAGGGCACGGCGGTCGCCGGCCAGCACGCCGTCGACGAGGCGGCGAGACGGAACCGGCCCGGAGGCCTGCACGGTCATGACGGCGCCGCCATGTCGCGGAACAACGCGCGATCGTCGATCACCCGGCGAGCCTTGAAGTCGGTGCGCGGAAAGGTGCCCGGAGCCACCACCTCGACCCTGGCGCGGACGCCGAGCACCTTGCGGAGCGATGCGGCGCAGGCCGGCGCGAACGCGTCGCCCCCGGCGGCCTCGACCCGCACCAGGAGTTCGTCCATTGCGCTTTCCCGGCTGATGATGACGCGGTGCTCCCCGGCATAGCCGTCGAGACTGTTGAGCACCTTGTCGATCTCGCTGGGATAGATGTTCTCGCCCCGCACCTGAAACATGTCGTCGATCCGCCCGTACACGCCGTCGGGGAGGCTCGGATACGTGCGCCCGCACGGGCTCGGGCCGTTCGCCCAGTGCGTGAGGTCGCCGGAGAACAGGCGGATCATCGGCTGCGAGGTGCGCTCGAGATGGGTGTAGACGGGGGTGCCCTGCGCGCCGTACGGGACCCGGACGAAGTTCTCCGGGTCGCACACTTCGTGGTAGACCATGTCTTGCCACAACAGCATGCCGGAGCCGCCGTTCAGGGTGCCGCCAGCGCTCATGAATGGGGTCATTTCCGCCATCGTGCCGCAATCGAACACGCGGGCGCCGAACGCCTCGGCGATCCGATCGCGGATGCCGGGGATCGACGCACCCGGCTCCCCGGAGAACAACATCGTCTTGAGGCCGAAATCGCGCGGGTCATAGCCTTCGGCGCGCGCCACCTCCGCCAAGTGCAGTGCGTAGGACGGTGTGGCGTAGAACCCGTCCGCGCCCATCGCGGCCAGCCATGACGCGGCGCGCGCGGTCATCCCGCCTGCCCCGGCACCGAACGGGAATACTTGGCAGCCCAACCGTTCGGCCCCCAGCATGACGCCCCACGAGCCGAGGTAGAGGCTGAAGATCGCGGCGACGAATACCCTGTCGCCGGGGCGCAGGCCCATGGCCCAGAGAATCCGCGCGTGATTGTTGGCGACGGCCCGCCAGTCGTCGCGTCCGATGCCGAACGTGGTGGGTTGCCCGGTGGTTCCCGAGGTGCCGTGAATGTGATGCACGGCGTGTGGCGGGATGCACAAGTAGTCGCCGAACGGCGGGTGGGCGGCCTGTGACGCGCGAAGCTCCGCCTTGGTCACCACCGGCACCCGCTCGAATGCTTCCAGCGAGGTGATGTGGTCGGGGTGCACGCCTGCCTCGTCCCATTTCCGGCGGTAGAACGGCGCGCGCTCCCAGGCATAGGTCATGACCTCGCGCAGCCGACGCACGATCGCTTCCTCGCGTGCACCGGCGTTCAGGGTCTCGCGCTCGGGAAACCAGTAGCGGGCATCCCTGTCGGGCAGGTAACTGTCGTCATAGGAAACGGGGAACGACCAGTGCTCCACGTCAGCGCGGCCCTCGCTCGGCCACCAGGCGGCGGATCGCGGCGACGATGGCGTCGGGCGGCGTGTCCTGCAACAACAGTTCGGCGACTCCCATCGCCCTGAGCGCCGTCGCATCCTCATCGGGCATCACGCCGCCGCCGACGAGCATGATGTCACTGGCGCCCGCTTCCTCGAGCAGGGCAATGACGCGCGGAAAGATCGTCATGTGCGCGCCCGACAGCAGGCTGATGCCAAGCACGTCGACATCTTCGTCCACGGCGGCCCGCACCACGTCTTCGGGCGTCTTGTGGAGCCCGGTATAGATGACGTCCATGCCCGCATCGCGCAGACAGCGGGCGACAATCTTGACGCCTCGATCGTGCCCGTCGAGCCCCACCTTGGCGATGAGCACGCGAATGGCCGGCTGGTCCGCCACGGGGTCGTCGTGTCCTAGGTCCGGGCTGGCGAGCGCGCGCAGTCGCGCCGTCGCCAGGGTGCGCTGGCAAGGATGCGGTCGCCCTGCATCCGGTGGGCTGCTCCCCACACCCCCTGGTCGCTGGCGATGCGTGGCCGACCAGACTTGCCGGTAGCGGCGCGGACGTCGCGATCGCACACCGAAACCCTGTTGTCGCCGGTCACCGGACGCACGATGTCGGCTCCTTCTGGACGGCAGGCCCGCATGACGGTGCCATGATCCAAGAAGTGGAGGCCGGGGCGGCGCGCCGACTGCTTGCCGTTCGGGCAATGCGACGATTCCGCGGAAAGTTGCAGGCAGTGAACGGAGCCGAGGTGAATGCCACTCCAGATCTGCTCTATGGGTGCTCCAGTCATGTTGGCGGTCCGCCCTCCTGGAAAGTACGCGGTGCTTCCCGGCAATTCTGGCAATCCGGCCGTCCCCGGTAACCTTGCTCGACCCGCTCCCTCCAAAAATAGTTTGTTGGCAGCGAAAAATCCCATGCGGGACCGTGCCGCCCCGCCCAGCCGACTGCGGCACGGTGACCGCAGTCCTGCCCAAAGGGGACCATGGACGGAACCTGTCGGCTTCCGGGGAAACCCGGACGCTTGACAGCTGGCTGCGCCTACGCGATTCCCGGCCAAGGAGCAGCGCGGCGCCACCGACTAGGGGCGGTTCTATCAACTGCCTCCCGTGAACCGGTCCACCGTTAAGGTGGATGATCGGAGGACCGATGACGAGCATGCCTGTCCCGCCTTCCCACGCGTCCATCGTCATCGTTGGTGGCGGCATCATCGGTCTCAGCCTGGCCTACCACCTGGCGCGACGGGGCCGTGAAGGCGTGGTACTTCTCGAGCGCCGGCAATTCACGTGCGGCACCACCTGGCACGCCGCCGGCCTTGTGCGCTCTGCCGCTCCGTACCCGGTGCTCGCCGCGATTCTTGCCGATTCGGCGCGCCTCTACGCCGAACTGGAGGCCGAGACCGGTCAAGCGACCGGGTTCCGCCAGACCGGCTCGATCTACACCGCCAGCAACGCGGAACGCTGGGCAGAGTTGCAACGCGCGGCCGCAAGCGCGCGTGCCTTGGGAGCTGAAGTGGAGCTTTGCACGCCGGAGGATCTCAAGCATGTCTGGCCGCTCCTCCGTGTGGACGACCTGATTGGCGGGAGTTTCTTTGCCGGCGATGGGCAGACCAATCCCGCCGACACCGCTGCCGCCCTCGCCAAGGGCGCTCGACAGGCCGGCGCGCAACTGCTGGAAAACGTGGCGGTCACCGGGATCCGCACGGCCGATGGCCGCGTCACCGGCGTCGAGACGGAAACCGGTGCGATCGCGACGGACTGCGTCGCCAACTGTGCCGGCATGTGGGCACGCCAGATCGGGCTCATGGCCGGCACCGCCGTGCCGCTGCACGCGGCTGAACACTTCTATGTCGTGACGGAGCCGATGCCGGATATTGTGCCGGGGCTGCCGGTCATGCGTGACCAGGACGGTTCCATCTATTTCAAGGAGGACGCCGGCAAACTGCTGATCGGGGCCTTCGAGCCGGTTGCCAAGCCTTGGGGCATGGATGGCATTCCGGACGATTTCTGTTTCGACCAGCTGCCCGACGACTGGGACCATTTCGAGCCGATGCTGGAGGCGGCGCTGCACCGCGTGCCGGCGCTCCACGACATCGGCATCCGCACGTTCTTCAACGGGCCGGAGAGCTTCACGCCCGATCAGGCGTTTCATCTTGGCCCCGCCGGCAATGTCGAGGGCTTTTGGACCGCCGCTGGCTTCAATTCGATCGGGATCCAGGCGGCAGGGGGTGTCGGCCGACGGCTCGCGGAATGGATCGAGGAAGGCGTGCCTCCCTGCGACCTCTCGGCCTTCGACCCGCGCCGCATGCAGCCGTTCCAGAACACCAAGTCCTACCTGAAGACCCGCGTCAGCGAGGCGCTCGGGCTGCTCTATGCCATGCATTGGCCCTACCGTCAGTTCGAGACCGCGCGTGACCAGCGACAATCTCCCGTGCACGAGGTGCTGGCTCAGGCCGGCGCATGCTTCGGCGAGGTCGCCGGCTGGGAACGCGCCAATTGGTTTGCGTCGCCCGGACAAGAACCGGCCTACGTCTACAGCTACGGACGCCAGAACTGGTTTGGGGCGAGCGCCGCCGAACATCGTCGCGTCCGCGAGGCCACCGGCGTCTTCGACCTCACGTCCTTCGGCAAGTTTCTGGTGGAAGGCCCCGATGCCGAGGCGCTGCTTCAATGGGTGTCCGCGAATGACGTGGGCGGCCCGCCCGGCAGCGTCATCTACACGCAATGGTTGAACGCCGCTGCCGGCATCGAAGCGGACCTCACGGTCACCCGCCTGACCGACACGCGGTACCTGGTCGTGTCGGCGGCGGCCACGGCGGCACGCGACCTCGCCCGGCTGCGCGCGGAGGCGCGAGACCGGCGCGTGGAAATCATCGACGCGACCGAATCCTGGGCGGTGTTGGCCGTGATGGGGCCCGAGTCGCGCGCGCTGCTGCAGCCGCTGACGTCGGTCGATCTTGCAGGCTCGGCGTTTCCCTTTGCCGCTTCGCGGAAGATCGAGTTGGCAGGGGTGCCCGTCCGCGCATCGCGCATCAGCTACGTCGGCGAACTTGGCTGGGAACTCTACGTGCCATGGAATGAAGCCGAGCACGTGTTCGCGGCGCTACGGGAGGTCGGTGCGACGCCGGCGGGCATGCATGCGCTCGACAGCCTGCGCATCGAGAAGGCCTACCGTCACTGGGGTCACGACATCGCCCCGTCCGACACTCCGCTCGAGGCTGGCCTCGGGTTTGCGGTGAAGCCCGATGCGAAGGAATTCCTCGGACGCGACGCTTACCTCCGCGCCCGGGACGCTGGTCCCGCCCGGAGAATGATGCAGTTTCGGTTGCGGGATCCGGACCCCCTGTTGTTTGGCCACGAGCCGATCCTCGCGGATGGCCGGACGGCGGGCACGCTCACCTCCGGCAGCTACGGGCACACGCTGGGCGGCGCCGTGGGCTTGGGCTACGTCCCCGCCGAGATGCTCGACGCCACGGACTTCGCCATCAACGTTGCCGGCACAATCGTCCCCGCGGACGCTTCCCTCCGCCCCCTGTACGATCCGACCAGCACCCGAATGCGGGATACCTGACCCACCGCTCTCCTGTTCGGAAGGGGGCAGGTAACTGACGACGTGCCACCGTGGATGCGCCGTGGCTCATGCGACATTCAAAAGCGCGGAACTGGATTCCGGCCAGGTACAGGGACGACGCCTGGCACTTCAACCATGACACCGTGCGCAACCTCACATCCCGAATCGTCGACCGTCCCGGTCCCACATGCGAAGCAGCCCGAGGGGCAGGGCCGCCTTCTCCCTGGGCGGACTGAGAGCGGGTGAGATCCCATGGCGTCAGACGGCGTTTCGGGATGACGAGTACGCGCAATACCAACAGGTTGCGGTGATTCTGGTTGGTCGATTGCAGCGATCGTGAGCGTCCCCTATGGTCGTCGCGAGCCGGTCGGGAGCGAAACTGAACATGAACATTGCGGCCTTGAAGGAAAAGCTTGCTGCCGATGGATTTCGGGAGATCGACGTCCTGGAATGGGAAGCGGACAGGTTCAACGAGACCCACAGTCACCCGTACACGGCGCGCGCATACATCTTGTCCGGCACGCTTACGGTGGATTGTGGCACCGAAGCCACGACTTGCGGAAAAGGCGACGAGTTCAC
>VXPW01000026.1:6532-10818 GCA_009839325.1 Rhodospirillales bacterium | reverse complement strand
GGGGGGGGGGGGGGGGGGGGGGGTGGGGGGGGGGGGCGGGGGGGGGGGGGGGGGGCGCCCCCCCCCCCCCCCCCCCCCCCCCCCCGCCACACTTTCCTGCCGGGTGGCGCCGCCGCGATCCAGGATGCGAACCTCCACGCCGCTCAGTGCGGCGGCGGCGGCGGTAGCTTGACCCGGAGCGACGACAGTCGTTACGCGTTCAACCTGGGGGTGGCGGATGAATGCTTCCACGGCCCAGCGGACGATGGGCCGGCCCTGAACGACCCGGAATTGCTTGGGCTGTCCGACCCCGGCGCGTTCGCCGCGACCCGCCGCCACGACCAGCGCATCGACCCGGCCCGGCGGCGTCCCCGCCGCGTCCGCCGTCACGCGCGCGCGTCCCGGCGAATCATGTCCGCACCCCGTTCCGCAATCATCATGGTCGGTGCATTCGTGTTGCCGTGCGTGATCGTCGGCATCACGGACGCATCCGCCACTCGCAGTCCGCGAACCCCATGGACTCGGAGGCGCTCGTCGACTACTCCGTCACGGCCCATGTGGCACGTTCCGACCGGGTGAAAGATTGATGTGGCGATCGCACCGGCGGCACTAGCCAGGCTGTCGTCGTCGTCCGGAGTGGGCCCTGGGCGAACTTCCGTCGCATCGTATCGCTGCAACGCCGGCTGCGCACAGATACGCCGGGTCAGCCGAATCGCATCGGCCGCCACCCGCCGGTCCTCGGGGGCCGAGAGATAGTTGGGCCGGATGGCCGGCGCCTTCCGGGCATCCGGAGACATTGCGTGCACGCTCCCACGCGATTCCGGCGCCAAGTTGCAGACACTTGCAGTAAAGGCCGGGTACGGGTCCAGGGGCGCGCCGAACCGATCGAGACTGAGCGGCTGAATATGGTACTGCAGGTTGACCGCATCGCGGTCCGGATCGGAACGCGCGAAACAACCCAGCTGACTCGGGGCCATCGTCATAGGCCCCCGACGGAACAGCAGGTACTGCAGCGCGATCGCCGCCTTGCCCCTGAGCGTCCCGGCAGTTTCGTTGAGGGTGCGTATGCCCTGCACGCGGTAAACCAGCCGCACCTGCAGGTGATCCTGCAGATTCTCGCCCACTGCCGCACGGTCCACCACCGGCGTCACCCCGAGCTCCGCCAGCCGCCCCGGTTGGCCAACCCCGGAAAGCTCCAGGAGCTGAGGAGAGCCGATAGCGCCGGCCGCGAGGATCACCTCGTTTGCAGCGTCCACACGGACGGCCTCGCTTCCCTGCCAGAGATCGAGCCCGACGGCCCGTCCTTCCTCGATCCGAACCCGCCTGACATGCGCATCCTGAACCACCTCGAGGTTGGGCCGACGGCGCACCGGGTCCAGGAATCCCCGCACTGCGTTCCAGCGCATGCCCTGCCGCTGATTGACCTCGAAGTAGCCGCAGCCCTCGTTGTCACCCCGATTGAAATCCTCGGTCGGCGGAATGCCCGCCTCCCGGGCAGCCGCACGAAAGGCATCGAGGATGTCCCACCGGATTCGGGCCTGCTCGACCCGCCACTCCCCGCCCTGGCCGTGCATCGAATCGTCAGCCCGCCAATGGTCTTCCGCGCGGATGAAGTACGGGAGCACGTCATCCCATGACCAACCGGTGTTGCCAAGTTGGCGCCAGTGGTCGTAGTCCGCGGCATGGCCGCGCATGTAGATCATGCCGTTGATAGAGGAACAGCCACCGAGCACCCGGCCCCGGGGGTAGGGAATCGCGCGGTCCCCCAGTCCCGCCTCGATTTCGGTCGAGAAGCACCAGTCCACCCGCGGGTTGCCCATGCAATAGAGGTACCCCACCGGGATACGGATCCAGTGCCAGCGGTCCGAGCCGCCCGCCTCCAGAAGCAGCACGCGAGTGCCGGGATCCGCGCTCAGGCGGTTGGCAAGCACGCACCCGGCTGATCCTGCACCCACCACCACGTAGTCAAACGTGCCGAGACTCCGCACCACCTGTGAAGGCATGAACCATCTCCTCAGTCCGGGCGCAATGTGCCGGAGGGTGCACAGCAGCGCAACGCCGGAATACGGGCAGAAACCGCGAACCCCCGACACGCTTCGTCGCGTTCCCTCCTACCCCGGATTCCACCGAGGCGGTCCACAAGCAATGGCGATCTACGGGGCGGGCTGTCCCATCGGGAGGTCTTGTTCTCCCGTGGCGACGTCCAGTGGCAGATCGACATCTGGCGTCACCCCGACCACACGGCGCGGCAGACCGGGACCGGGTTGCCGCATACGGACAGCAAACCTCGTGCAGCCGCCAGGCTCGTGCGCCCGGCGCCGCTTCGCTCGGCCATCCGTCAAGCTTGGCCGCTGAACCCACCGTGCACTAACATTCCGTCCTGGCCCATCGATCCAAGCTGGCCGGCTGCCTAGACTGCCCGACCGGCAGTGTCCGATGAACGAGTGACAACAGGGCACGGAACGTCCCGGCCGCTCTACGACAACGGGGCCTCAATCACAGACAAGTTGCCGCCACGGACGAGGAACAAAGCATGTTGGTTGGGTTAGAGGACTCCCCGGTCCGGGCCGTTGACCGCTGGCTAGCGGGTTTCGAGTCGGCCCTTTCCGACTCCGATCCAGGGGCGCTCGAATCGTTGTTTCTCCGCAACAGCCACTGGCGCGATCTCCTCGCCTTCACCTGGAACGTCCAGACCGTCAGTGGCAAGACGAACATCGTCAAGGCGTTGAAGCAATATGGACCCGGCGCCCGACCCGTCGGTTTTGAAACGGGTCCGGGTCGGACGCCGCCCCGCCTCGTCACCCGGGCAGGAACGGAGGGAATCGAAGCCATATTCGAGTTCACGAGCGCATCCGGCCCGGCGGAAGGCGTTCTCCGTTTGATCCGCGACGACGAAGACGGAGTTGTCAAGGCGTGGACCCTGCTAACAGCGCTCAGCGAGATCGAAGGGTTTGAAGCAGCAGTTGGCGATGCCAGGCCAACAGGCCAGTCCTATTCCAGGGATTTCCGGGGACCGAACTGGTTCGACCAGCGGCAATCCTCCGTCGCCTATTCCGACCGGGATCCGACGGTCCTTGTGGTCGGCGGAGGACACGCGGGGCTGTCCATCGCAGCGCAATTGACGCAGTTGCAGATCGATACGCTCATCGTTGATCGCGAAGAACGCATCGGGGACAACTGGCGCAACCGGTACCATGCACTGACCCTGCACAATCAAGTACAGGTCAATCATCTGCCCTACCTGCCCTTCCCGCCGAACTGGCCGACCTACATCCCCAAGGACAAGATCGCCGGCTGGTTCGAGGCCTACGTCGAAATCATGGAGCTCAATTTCTGGACCGGCACCGAGTTCGCTGGCGGCTCCTACGACGAGCAGGACGAGAGGTGGTCCGTGATGCTGCGTCTGCCCGACGGCAGCACACGGGAGATCCATCCACGCCATATCGTCATGGCGACTGGTGTCAGCGGCGTTCCCAATCGGCCGAATATTCCGAGCTTGACGGACTTTTCCGGACAGGTCCTGCATTCCAGTGAATTCGGGGAAGGTGCCGATTGGTCCGAGAGCAACGTGCTGGTCCTCGGGACGGGCAACAGCGGTCATGACATTGCACAGGACCTGTATTCGCACGGTGCGAATGTCACGATGGTCCAGCGGAACCCGACCCTGATCGTCAACATCGAGCCAAGCGCACAGCTTCCCTACGCCCTGTACGACGAGGGCCCTTCCCTGGCGGACTGCGATCTCATCACCACGTCGATGCCCTTGAAGTTGCTGAGGAAGACGCACCAGCAGATTACCGAGCAAGCCAAGGCTCTCGACCGGGACCTTCTCGATGGCCTTGCGCGCGCCGGATTCAAGCTTGACTTCGGAACCGAAGGTACGGGCTGGCAATTCAAGTATCTCGAGCGCGGCGGCGGTTACTACTTCAACGTCGGCTGCTCGGACCTGATCGCCGACGGCAAGATCGGGCTGGTCCAGTTCTCCGATATCGACCAGTTCGTCGCCGACGGGGCCCGCATGCAAAACGGCGATGTGCGGGCAGCTGATCTCATCGTGCTGGCCACCGGCTTCAAGGGCCAGGACTATCTGGTACGAAAACTGTTCGGCGATGATGTCGCAGACCGCGTCGGCCCAATCTGGGGGTTCGATCCCGAGCAGCAGGAACTCCGCAACCTATGGACCCGGACCGGGCAGCCGGGACTCTGGTTCATCGCGGGCAGCTTCGCCCAGTGCCGGATCTACTCGAAATACCTGGCACTCCAGATCAAGGCGTGTGACGAAGGCATGATCCCGCTGACGCGACCGG
>VXPW01000026.1:0-6432 GCA_009839325.1 Rhodospirillales bacterium | reverse complement strand
GTTCTGGTATTAGTGTGTTGTGCCTAATCCTTGTGCAGGAGTACCGCGCAGTGGCGGAGTCCCGCGACACCTCCACCCAAACAGCTGTCGGTCCTCAGGATCTGCTCGAATCAATGGCAGTGCCGGTCTTCCTGGTCTCTGACACCGGCCATATTCTCTATGTCAATCCAGCCGGCGAGCACCTGTTCGGAACCGGTGCCCGCAGCCTCTTGCGGCGGCCGATCCGAAACTTTCTCTCGGGCGATAGCCCCGTGCTCGCCATGCTCGACCGCGTCGTTCGCCGCGGGAGGAGCGCCGTCGAATACGGGATTCGCCTGACCGGGCCAGCCATGGCGCCACGCATTGTCGATGCCCGGGCATCTCCTTGCCATGACACACACCATCAGATCGTGCTGACATTGCACGCGCGGTCGGTGGCCCAATCGATTGGCGGGCACCGCCTCGGGCAAATGAGCGCTGCCCGCTCGGCGACCGGTTTCGCCGAAACCCTGACCCACGAGATTCGCAATCCGCTCTCCGGGATCCGCGGAGCCGCCCAGTTGCTGGAAGAGGCGGTCGGCCCGTCTGACCGCGAACTCACCCGACTGATCCGCGACGAGACCGACCGAATTGGCAAGCTGCTCGCCCGATTCGACACGTTCGTGGACGGGGCCACCGTGCCCACGGCGCCCGTGAACGTGCACGTTGTGCTCGATCGGGTCTTCATGCTGGCCAAGAACGGGTTTGCCAAGAGCGCTTCGTTCACGCGCGAGTACGACCCTTCCATCCCCATGGTTCCAGGAGATCGCGACCGGCTGGTCCAATCCTTCCTTAACCTCGCCAAGAATGCAGCCGAGGCCAATCCGGAGGGGACCATTCGACTGATCACCGGTATTCGCCATGGACTGCGGGTGCAAACGGGTACGGCGGCCCACCGGGGCCTGCCGGTGTTTGTCGCTATCGAGGACAGCGGACCCGGCATTCCGGAGGACATGCGCCAGCATCTATTCGAGCCGTTCGTTACCACCAAGTCAGGCGGGCGCGGTCTGGGGCTTTCGCTGGTGGCCCGGGTAATCGAGGACCACGGTGGCGTGGTGGAGGTCACGGATGCGACGGTCGGGTCCGGGACACGCTTTACGGTGTACCTCCCGGCCGTCAATTCCTCGACGGACGGGGCCCAGGCCCCCTCGCCGGCGGACACCGCGCGTTGAATACGCGGACGCCCCCCACCGCCACCATCCTGGTGGGCGACGACGATGCGGCCATCCGGACCGTCGTGCGGCGTGCCCTGCACCGGCACGGTTTCGCGGCCCGCGATACCGGCGACATGGGCGAACTCTGGTCCTGGATCAGCTCCGGAGCGGGCGATCTCGTCATCACCGATGTCGCGATGCCATCCGGCAACGGCCTTGATTTGCTGCCCCGGGTTCGAAAGGTTCGGCCCGATCTTCCCGTCATCGTGATCAGCGCCCGGTCCACGATGCTGACCGCCCTTCGGGCCGGCGAGCGCGGCGCCTTCGAGTACTTCCCGAAACCGTTCGACCTGGACGAGCTCGTGGCGACCGTCCGACGCGCCATTGCGGAAACCCGCGTACCCGCTCCATCGGCCGCCGACACTTCGCCGGACGACTTGCCAATGGTGGGGCGGTCGCCCGCGATGCAGCGCGTGTACCGGGTGGTCGCCCGGGTGGTGAACACCAACCTGACCGTGCTCGTGCTCGGCGAGTCGGGAACGGGCAAGGAACTTGTTGCCCGGGCACTGCACGACTTCAGTCCACGCCGGGCGCGTCCATTCGTCGCCCTCAACATGGCGGCCATTCCCCGCGACCTGATCGAAAGCGAACTGTTCGGACATGAACGCGGAGCGTTTACCGGTGCCCACCGCGCGTCCGCCGGTCGCTTTCGGCAGGCCGAGGGCGGAACACTGTTCCTCGACGAGATCGGGGACATGCCGCCCGATGCCCAGACCCGCCTTCTCCGCGTGCTTCAGGAAGGCGAGTTCAATCCGGTCGGCGGGATGATTCCCGTTCAGGCCGATGTCCGCATCGTCGCTGCCACGCACCGAGACTTGGGCGCCCTGGTCCGCGAAGGCCTGTTCCGCGAGGACCTGTACTACCGATTGAACGTTGTCCCGATCCGCATGCCGCCACTTCGGGATCGATTGGAAGACCTTCCCCTGCTGACCCGGCATCTTCTTGCGCGCGCCTCGGAAGACGGTATGGAGCCCAAACGAATCTCCGAAGAGGCCCTGTCACGCCTGACGGAACACACCTGGCCCGGAAACGTCCGCGAACTGGAAAACCTCCTCCGGCGGATGGTGGTGCTCACCGCAGGGGACGTGATCAGTGCCGATACCGTGGAGGAAGAGCTCGGCAGTGCAGATCAGTCACCGGTGCGGCCCGATACCGAGGGCTCCACGCTTGGGGCCAGCGTCGAGCGCCACCTGCATCGCTATTTCGCGGCGCATGGAGACGCCTTGCCGCCCGCCGGGCTGTACCGGCGATTCGTGCAAGAAGTTGAAAGGCCGCTGATCCTGCGAACCCTGCGCGCCACCGGGGGCAACCAGATCCGGGCAGCAGAGCTCTTGGGAATCAACCGGAACACGCTCCGCAAGAAGATCCGTGATCTCGATCTCCGGGCACTGCCGCGTCGGCGGCGAGCAGCCCAATGACTGCCGTCACGTTCGTCTGGGCGCCGTTGCGGACGCGAATTCGCCAGCTGGCCGGCAGCAAGCGGGTAAAGCTGTGGCTCGCGTGGGGGCTCGCGCTGACCGGAGCGGTGCTGGGCGTCGTCACGTTCGCGGTGCTGACCCCGAGCGCGGATTCTGATCCCGACCTGATCCTTGCGCTCCTGTACGCCGATTTGCTCGTTCTCCTGCTGCTGACGCTGATCCTCGCGCGTCGGGTAGTCCTGCTCTGGGCTCGTCGACGGCGAGCCCAACCGGGCGCGCGCCTCCATGTGCAGTTGGTCGCCGCGTTCAGCCTGCTGGCCGCCACTCCGGCAGTCATCGTGGCCGCCGGGGCTGCAGGGTTTTTCACAATCGGCATCCAGGGCTGGTTTTCGGAACGCGTCTCATCGGCGCTGACGCATTCGATGGCTGTGGCGGACGCCTACTACGAAGATCATCGGAAACTCGTGCTGGCAGACGTGTTGTGGATCGCCAACAATCTCGCGCGCACCCCGGCCGAGAATCGCCTGGATACCGCGACGCTTGACCAACTCGTGACGGAACGCGGGATTGCCGAAGCTCTCGTGCTTCGGGCGGACGGGCAAATCCTGGCCCGCAGTTCGCTTAGTCTGCTGTTGGCGTTCGACCAGCTGCCGGCAGGAGCGCTGCAGAGGGCGCTGCAGGGTGAGACCGTCGTGTTCCAGATTCGCGGCGGCGACCGGGTACGGGCCCTGGCTCCGCTCTCGGGACTCGCTGACCAACTGCTCTACGTAGGGCGTTACATCGACACCAACGTACTGCGCAATATCGATGCCGTGCGAACGGCGGTGGGCGAATACCAGCAGGCGGAACGCGAGCGGGCCAGCCTGCACATCACCTTTACGATGGTGTTCATCGCGGTGGCCGTGCTGCTGGTCGCCGTCGCCGCCTGGATCGGGTTCCAAGTTGCCAACCGGTTTGCCGGTCCGGTGTCGGAACTGGCCCATGCCGCCAATCGGGTGCGGGATGGGGACCTGAGCGCCCGCGTCAAGGAAGAGGGCCAAAGCGGCGAACTCTTGCTGCTGCTCCGCGCGTTCAATCGCATGACCGGCCAGATCGAGGACCAGCGCTACGAACTCGTGGCCGCCAACCGCGAACTCGACACCCGCCGGCGCTTCACCGAAGCGGTGCTGGCAGGGGTGAGCGCCGGCGTAGTCGCGGTGGATTCCCGTGGCGTGATCTTCCTCTCCAATCATTCCGCGTCCGACCTCCTAGGCGTGCCCGAGGACTCGCTCACCGGCCGTCCTTTCGCCCAGGCGATTCCGGCAATGTCGGACTTGTTCCACCGCGCCGTCGTGTACCCGAGCAGGGTCAATCAGGATCAGGTCATTACGACCCGAAACGGCCAAGAGCGCGTGTTGCTTGTGCGTGTCAACGCCGCGACCCGGAACACTCGGGTCCAGGGGTACGTCATCACGTTCGACGACATGACGGAACGGATTCTCGCCCAACGGGCGGCGGCATGGCGGGGCGTGGCCCGCCGTATCGCCCACGAAGTCCGCAATCCCCTGACCCCGATCCGCCTGGCGGCCGAACGGCTCAAGCGCCGCTACGCCGGCGAAGTGCGGACCGAGCCGGAAGTATTTGAGTCCTGCATCGATACGATCGTGCGCCAAGTCGTGGAAATGACGCGAATGGTTGACGAATTCTCGGAGTTTGCACGGCTGCCGCCCCCGGTGTTGCGCCGGATCGACATGGTGGCCCTGATCAATGGCGTGCAGGCCATCAATGACACGGCGCACGCCAATATCCGCGTCAGCGCGCATGTCCCCGACCAACCTGTGTACGTTCTGTGTGATGCGAGCCAGTTGGACCGAGCCCTCGGAAACCTGGTCCAGAATGCCGTCCAAGCCATTCACGGCCATGCCAAACCTGGTACGGCGTTGGGAAACATTGACATCATCTTGGAAGCGGCCGACGACGGCGATACGTACCACGTCACTGTCGAGGACGACGGAGGCGGGTTTCCCGAGGACTTCCTTGACCGCGCGACCGAGCCCTACGTCACCACCCGCCGAGGCGGAACCGGTCTCGGTTTGGCGATCGTGCGCCGAATCGTCGAGGACCAAGGCGGCAAGATCAGCCTCGCCAACACCGGTCGCGGCGCCCGCGTGATGCTGACGCTTCCATGCGCCCCATCCACACCGACCACGCCCGCCGTGGCAGCCTGATCGTCATGGCCACCACGTCCAAGAACTCTCGAACCGCGACCAATTGGATAGGCGAGATATTGATTGTCGATGACGAGCCGGACATCTGTGCGGCGGTGCAGGACTTGCTGCAAGACGAGGGGTACACAACGCGAATGGCCAGCGACACCGATAGCGCGTTGGCCGCCTTGGCGGAACGGATGCCATCGCTGGTGCTGCTCGACATCTGGCTCCGCAACGGCGAACGGGAAGGGATCGACCTCCTGGAGACGATCGGCACTCGATTTCAGGGCCTCCCGGTGGTCATGATCAGCGGACACGGATCAGTACGCACTGCAGTTGACGCCATGAATCTCGGCGCGGTTGACTTCCTCGAAAAACCGTTCGACAGCGGATTGCTGCTGCACGTGGTCAAGCGGAGCCTGGAGACCCAGCATCTTCGCCGGGAAAATGCCGCGCTGGTGAACCGCACCGGTACCACGGACGCAATCGTGGGGACTTCGCCGGCCATTCGTACCCTCAAGAACGCGATCGCGCGCGTGGCTACCACGAACAGCCGGGTCCTGATCACAGGGGAACCCGGTTCCGGCAAGGAGACCGCGGCCCGCGCCATTCACGCCCAATCGCACCGTCGTAACGCCCCATTTGTCGTGATGAACGCCCCGCGCACGTCGGCCGACCGGTTCGAGGAGGAACTGTTCGGCCGGGAGGACGAAAGCGGACGCATACTTCGCGTCGGCCTACTTGAGCAGGCCCACGGCGGTACGTTGTTTGTGGATGAAGTCGCCGAAATGTCGATGGATGCCCAGTCGTGGCTGCTGCGGGCGCTCCAGAATCCCAGCTTCTTGCGCGTGGGCGGGCAAACCCCGGTAAAGGTGGACGTTCGTGTCGTCGCCTCGACCAGCGTGGACCCCGAGGCCTATATCCGCCAGGACCGGCTGTCGGCCAGCCTCTACTACCGAATCAACGTCGTGCCGATTCGCGTGCCCTCCCTCGCCGAACGCCGCGAAGATATTCCTGCCTTGGCTTGGCATTGCATGACGCAATGCGCGCGGGCTCTTGGCAGGCCGCCGCGCCCGATTGACGAAGAGGCGGAAGCCCGGCTGCAGGCCTACAACTGGCGCGGGAACGTTCGCCAGCTTCGAAACGTGATCGAGCGCGTCCTGATCCTGGCACCGGATTCGGAGGCCAGTCCGGTACGGGCTTCGATGCTGCCCGACGACGTGCTCTATGAACACGGAGAAACCGGCGGGGGCTTCGGAACTGACTCGATCATGAGCCACCCGCTGAAGGCCGCCCGGGAACAGTTCGAACGCCAGTACCTGTCGTCCCAGCTCGCGCGTTTCGGTGGCAACATCACGCGCACGGCCGCTTTCGTTGGCATGGAACGGACATCGCTGCATCGTAAGCTGCGCCTCCTGGGCATATCCGACGAGGCTGGGTCCAAGCAGGAGGCACCGTGAACGAAGACGCCCAGTTCCGGGCCATCGTCTGTGGGGCCGGGGAAGTTGGCCGCAGCATCGCCCGGCACTTGGCCGAGGAGGAAGCCGCCGCGGTCACGCTGGTCGCCCAGGAAACCGAATTTCTGGATCGGGC
>VXPW01000036.1 GCA_009839325.1 Rhodospirillales bacterium | reverse complement strand
CTTGGCGCCACCAACCACTTCGAGGCCGGCGGCTTCATCCGCTCACGCCCGGGGGTTCGCTGGCCGGACATCCAGTACCATTTCCTGCCGCTGGCGGCTTCCTACGACATGAAGGAACAGGTCCGCTGCCACGGCTACCAGGCCCACGCCGGCCCGATGCGCTCGAACTCCCGTGGATCCGTCCGCCTCGCTTCGGCTGATCCGGCCGAACCACCTCGAATCCGGTTCAATTACATGAGCCACGCCGATGACTGGGCCGATATGCGGGCCTGCGTGCGGCTCACCCGGGAGATCTTCGCCCAGCCTGCCTTCGATCCCTACCGGGGCGAAGAACTCGCGCCCGGCGCCTCGATCCAGAGCGATGCAGAAATCGATGCGTTCGTCCGCGACACGGTCCAGAGCGCCTACCACCCCTGCGGCACCTGCAAGATGGGCACGGACGCGATGGCGGTGATTGACCCGCAGAACCGGGTGCATGGGATGGACGGATTGCGCGTCGTCGACAGCTCGATCATGCCGGCCATCACGACGGGAAATCTCAACGCGCCGACGATCATGATTGCCGAGAAGGCCGCCGACGCGATCCGGGGCCATCCGCCGCTGGCAGCCTCGGAGTCCCCGTTTCACACCGCTTCCGACTGGGCGACGGCGCAGCGCTGACCAGGAGTCTCCGGCCGCCCCTGGTCTCCCGCACCGTGTCCGCTTGGGCCCGGTGGCAGTCCGCGTGACCGTTGCCTGCGGCGGCGCGGTCAGGCGGACCGTCGGTTACAGCGATCAAAGGTATTCGACTGCCGCATCGCGAAGCCAATGGGATATGTAGTCGGCAAAACTGCGGGTCACGGTAACTTCGTACAGAAAGTCCACGCTTGGCCTATGCAGCAGGACTGGTGCCTTCGCCAGCAGACTGCGGGCGCAGCAGCCGGCCGGAAAGTGATCCGGGTCGAGGTCCAGCGTCATACCCTTGGCCAGTACCTCAACGGCCTTTGGGCCCGAGAGTGCCAGGGTGATGTGGGCGTCGCCGACGACCACCACCGCGGCATGGAGATCGGACAGGGTGCTCTCGAGCGACGCGGCGAGCTCGGACTCCGCCGCCGCCGCGACTTCGATGAGCCATTCGTCGGGACCCAGCCACAGGATGACACCACCGCTGCCCGACGTGGCGGTATTGGCCTGAGAAGGCGGCCCAACCCCGATGACGCTGGCCACGCCCTCGTTGAACGCGGGATCTCCGGCGTCGCCCCGCAGGTTGATGCGTCCGCGGGGCGCACATGGGGTAAGCGAAACCACCGGGATGTCGTTGGCGGCGGTCTCAGCCACGCAGGCGGATCCCTTCCGGATCGTAGAAGCGCGGATCGCAGATTTCCGCGCGGAGGGTGCCGTGGTCCAGCGGAATGTGGACGGTGTGGGATTCTCGTTCGCGACCGCCCATGACGAGTGCCAGCGCGATCGACCGGCGGAGAGTCGCGCTCCAGTAGCTCGAGGTCACATGGCCGATCATGGTTTCTGGCGGGCCGGACGGCGGCGTCGGCAGGATTTGCGCCCCCTCCGGCACGACGGCCTCCGGATCCTCTGTCCTCAGCCCGACCAGGCGCTTGCGCGACGGATCGAGCATCGCGCTCCGTCGCAACGACCGTCGACCGAGAAAGTCCTTCTTGCTGCTCAGGATCCACTGCATTCCCAGATCCAGCGGGGTCACCGTTCCGTCGGTTTCCTGACCGATCATCGGATAACCTTTTTCGGCCCGGAGGACGTGCATGGCTTCGGTTCCGAACGGCGTGACCTCGTAGCCGGAGCGCTGCTGCAGCACCGCCATCCAGAGGTCCATGCCATGCCCGGCGGGCACACTGATCTCGTAGGCCACCTCGCCCGAATAGCTGATCCGGAACACCCGCGCCGGCAGGCCGGCAACACGACCGGCGCGCCAGGCCATGAACGGAAAGGCTGCAGGGGCCACGTCGATATCGTCGACCAGTCCGGCGAGGACCTGCCGGGCGCCGGGTCCGGCAAGCGCGATTGTCGCGAACTGCTCGGTGAGAGAGGT
This sequence comes from Rhodospirillales bacterium, assembly GCA_009839325.1. Taxonomy (GTDB): domain Bacteria; phylum Pseudomonadota; class Alphaproteobacteria; order TMED109; family TMED109; genus VXPW01. The sequence goes on along the minus strand of VXPW01000036.1, from coordinate 9,226 downwards.
CAGATACACATCGAGATCGGGCCATTCCGTTTGCAGCCAATCTTCCAGCCAGCTCAGCACGCGGGCCGCATTCCCCGTGGTCGTGGTCATCAGCAACCGGTTCGGTGAGAGGTTCGCCGTGACCCCGTCGTCCAGGACCATTCCGTCCTCGCCAAGCATCAGGCCGTAGCGACAACGTCCCACGGCCAGGCTGTCCCACGCATTGGTGTAGACCCGGTTCAGAAACTCGACCGAGTCGGGGCCGCAGATCAAGATCTTTCCGAGCGTGGTCACGTCCATGATTCCCACGGCATTGCGCACAGCCAGCGATTCCCGCGCGACTGCCGTGCGCTTGTTCTCGCCGGGCCGCGGGTAGTAGAAGGGCCGCTTCCATTGGCCCACATCCTCGAATACGGCGCCGGCTTTCTCATGCCAGGCATGCATCGGCGTCTGGCGAACCGGGTCGGCCAGGGCGCCGATGTCTCGCCCGGCGATGGCACCGAACGTGACGGGTTCGTAGGGCGGTCGGAACGTCGTCGTGCCCACTGCGGGAACCGGCGAACCGAGCGTGCCGGCAAGAATTGCGAGCCCCGGCACGTTTCCGGTCTTGCCCTGGTCGGTGCCCATGCCGAGGGTGGTGTAGCGCTTCAGATGTTCGACCGACTCGTAGCCTTCCCGGGCCGCCAGCGTGATGTCCGCTGCCGTCACGTCGTTCTGGAAATCTACGAACGATCTGGCCTCTCCGGCGCGATATCTGGCGAAGACTTGCCGCTGTACGGGGGGCTTCGGGGACGTGGATGAAGCCTCGGGCGCCGGCTCCTCGTCCAGCCCGGCGCTTCGGCCTTCACGCATGCAAGAGGTGGTTTCAGCTGCGCCGTTGATCGCGCCGGCGCATCGCACCGATTGGCGCGGATGGTCAGGCAGGAAGGCCGCGAGAGCCGCGTCGTAACGCAGCCTTCCGCCGGACTGCGAGAACAGGTGCACGGCCGGACTCCAACCGCCGGACATCAGGATCAGATCACACGCCAGTGTGCGCGTTGGTCCCGCGAGCGTGCCGTCGTGGTCGATCTTGGCGACGGCGGCCGCGCGCACCCGGCGGCGCCCGCCCGTGTCCACGATGGCATGGCCCGGCAGGACATCCAGCCCGGCTTCCCTGGCGCCCCGGACTGCGTTTCCGTCAACTAGGCCGCGGTGATCCAAGATGGCGGCGACGGCCATGCCGTGGGCATGAAGTTCCAGCGCCGCCTCGTAGGCGCTGTCGTTGTTGGTCACCACGACAGCCCGCCGGCCGGGGAGGACCGAGAAGCGGTTGGCGTACGCACGGGCTGCGCCCGCGAGCATCACCCCTGGTCGATCGTTGTTGGCGAATACCATTGGTCGCTCCAGCGCGCCCGTCGCCAGCACCACGCGGCCGGCGCGGATGCGCCACAGCCGCTGGCGCGGAAGGTGGACAGGCGCGTTGGACCCGAGATGGTCGGTAACCTGCTCCAGCGCGATCACGAAATTGTGATCGAAGTACCCGGTGACCGTGGTTCTCGACAGCACCCGCACGTTCTTCATCGAATCGAGTTCAGCCGCGACCCCGCTGCTCCAGTCGGGCTCGATTTCCGACCCATTGGCGGCCATGTTCAGGAGCGAGCCGCCCGGCTGGCTGCGTTCGTCGGCCAGAATGACCCTCGCACCGCTGCGGCCTGCAGCCTGTGCGGCGGCCATCCCCGCGGGCCCCGCCCCGACGACCAGCACATCGCAATGCGCGTTCATCCGTTCGTATCGGTCCGGGTCCGGCCCGGTGGGCGCGCGGCCCATGCCTGCCATCCGCCGGATCCATCGCTCGTAGAAATGCCAGCCGCCTCGCGGCCACATGAACGTCTTGTAGTAGAATCCTGCCGGAACCAACCGGTGGGCGGCATCGATGAGCGCCCCGGCGTCGAACCTGACGCCGGGCCAACAGTTGACGCTGGTCGCAGTCAATCCCTCGTAGAGCTCGATCCGGGTGGCCTTCAGATTGGGCACGCTCCGATTCCCGGACTCGAGCTGCACCAGCGCATTCGGCTCCTCGGTGCCGGCGGACAGGATTCCCCGCGGCCGGTGATACTTGAAGCTGCGTCCAACCAGGTGCACGCCGTTTGCGAGCAGGGCCGATGCGAGGGTGTCTCCCGAAAACCCGGTCAACCGTCGGCCGTTGAACGAGAAGTTGACCGGTCGTCGTCGGTCGATCATGCCGCCGGCAGGCAGGCGGTACGGTTGACCGGTCATGTCCCGTCAGCCTCGCCGTGGTCGGGCGGCGTTTCGCCCATCCGGTAGACCGCGACGATGTCGTGCGTGAGCGTGTGTCGTTCCACGTTGAACCACCGGCCGCAGCCGTGGCTGTGGCACCAGCGTTCCCGATGACGGCCCTTCGGGTTGGTGCGCATGAAGACGTAGTCCGCCCAATCCGCATCATCGAGGGCGGCGGGATCGGCCGGGCGCTGGATGTGGGCCTCGCCCCCACAGGTGAACTCGCTTTCGTCGCGGTGGCCGCACCAGGGGCAAGGGATCAGAAGCATGACGCGCTCAATGTGCGACCGCGGCGGCGCCGTGCTCGTCGATCAGTGCGCCGGTGCTAAAGCGTTCCAGCGTGAACGGGGCATTCAACTCGTGCGGTTCGTTCTGGGCAATCGTATGTGCGAATGCCCAGCCGGACCCCGGCGTCGCCTTGAAGCCACCCGTGCCCCAGCCGCAATTGATGTAGAGCCCGTCGACGGGCGTCTTGCCGACGATCGGGCTCGCGTCCGGGCAGACATCAACGATCCCGCCCCATTGGCGCAGCATCCGCAGGCGCGAAAAGATCGGGAACAGTTCCAGGAGCGCCCCCATCTGGTTTTCGACGACCTGGAAGCTGCCCCGCTGTGCGTAGGAATTGAACCCGTCGATCCCGGCCCCGATCACGAGCTCGCCCTTGTCGGACTGGCTGACGTAGACGTGGACGGTGTTCGACATCACGACGCTGTTGAGAACCGGCTTGATCGGTTCCGACACCATCGCCTGCAGCGGGTGGCTCTCGATGGGCAGCCGGAGCCCGGCCATCGCCGCCAGCACGCTCGAATGTCCCGCCGCGACGAGGCCGACCTTTCTCGTGGCGATGGTGCCGCGGGATGTCTGGAGACCCCGGACGCGGCCGTTCGCGATCTCGATCCCGGTCACTTCGCAGTTCTGCACGATATCCACGCCGCGAGCATCGGCGGCGCGTGCGAATCCCCAGGCGACGGCGTCATGGCGCGCGACCCCGCCGCGCCGCTGGAGCGACGCACCGAGAATCGGGTATCGCACGTCCCCGGAAATATTGATGACCGGAACTTCCGTCTTTACACCCGCCGGGTCGAGGATTTCGGAATCGATCCCGTTCAGGCGAATCGCCCGCACCCGCCTGGACATCTCCTTGAGGTCATGCTCGTTGTGCGCGAGATTCAGGACGCCGCGCTGGCTGAGCATGATGTTGAAGTTCAACTCGCGGCTGAGGCCTTCGTAGAGCTGCAGCGCCTTCTCGTAGAAATGCGCACTCTCATCCCACAGGTAGTTGGAGCGGATGATCGTGGTATTTCGCCCGGTGTTGCCGCCCCCCAGCCAGCCTTTCTCCAAGACGGCGACGCGGCCGACGTCGTGCTCCTTGGCCAGGTAGTAGGCGGTCGCCAGACCGTGACCGCCGCCGCCCACGATCACCACGTCGTAGGTCGGCGCGGGCTCGGGGCTGCGCCAGGCGCGCGGCCAGCCGCGGTGATAGCCGAGGGCATTGCGGGCGAGGCTGAAGATCGAGTAGCGAGTCATCGCCGCATTTCCTTCGAACGCCGGGATCGCTTCAGCTGCGGCCCGGCGTCGGGTGATGCGGCACCAGCGTATCGGGCCCCGGCGGACGGGGGCCTCGGCGGCACGGGCTGCCGGCGCGCAGCGCCGACTCACGCACCCGATCGCCCGCCGCCCGCGGTTCGTCAATAAGCTGCATCGCGTCCCTGCGCCTTCGCGATCTCCCGGGCATTCGGATTCACCGAGGGGCGGAAGGGAACCTCTGTGACCGTGCCCTCCACCGGCTGGCCCGGGTCGGTCTGGTAGGCGTCGGGCAGCCAGACCTTGACTCGGGTTCCAGGCGTCGCCATGGCGCACGGGACGTATCCCAGGGCGATGTTGGTTTCAAGTTCAGGCGAATACCAGGGCGACGTGACGTAGCCGACCGGCTTGCCGCCGTCAGCACCCGATATCAGCCAGAAGTCCGGCGCGTACTCTTCGATCGGCCTGCCGCCGAGCGCCAGTCCCGCCAGCGTCAGCTTGAACGGCGGGTTACCCGCTTCGACCAGGGTACGGACCTCCTCGAGGCGCGCCTTGCCGATGTAGTCGGCCGCCTTGGTCCGGGGTACCTGGTATCCGAGATTGCACTGGAACGGCAGGGTCTCGGCATCCATGTCCTGGCCCCAGGAAAGGATTCCCGCGGCAATGCGCCGCTGATGGGCTGGCGCAATCACCATGAGGTTGTGCGCCTCGCCGGCGGTCAGGATCGCGTCCCAGAGTTTTTCCGCGTGCAACGTGGCGTCGCGCAAGTAGATCTCGTAGCCCTTCTCGCCGCTAAACCCGGTCTGCGACACGACCAAGTCGCACCCGGCCACTTTGGCTTCCATGAGGCCGTACGACGGCAGTTCACCGACCTGATCGCCGACCAGATCGGTCATGAGCGCGACCGACTTCGGCCCCTGCACCTGCACCGGACAGACATCGATCTCATCGATCTCAACGTTGGCCTTCCGGCCCACGTTTACACCCTGGAGCCAGAACATCACGTCGGAGTCCGACAGGCTGAACCAGAATTCGTTCTCCGACAGGCGGAGCAGCACCGGGTCGTTGAGGATGCCGCCCTTCTCGTTGCACAGGATCACGTACTTGCCGTTCATCGGCTGAATTCGCGTGGCATCCCTGGTGATCACGTAGTTGACGAATGCCTCGGCATCCGGACCCGCGACGCGGATCTGGCGTTCCACGGCAACGTTCCAGAGCGTCACATGATTGACCAGCGCCTCGTATTCGACGGTTGCACCGCCGTCCTCCGGCCTCACGTACCCGCGGGGATGATAGATCCGGTTGTACACGGTGGCCCGCCAGCAGCCCGCCTGATGCGACAGATGCCAGTAGGGGGATTTCCGCACCCGGGTCGAAATCAGGAGTTCCGTAGGTGTCGAGCCAGACTGTCGAAGATTGATCGGTACCTTGCGGTCGGATTGATCGACCGAAGCCGGATGGTTGACCATGATCGAGGCCCTTCCTTGCGGCGTGCCACGGCACCAGACGCCCGGAGCCTCGAAGCCGCCAGACGGAGCCGAAAACGAGGACCCGAACGCCAGCGGTCCAACGGGCAAATGGTACATTCGCAAGGGAGAATCACGCAATCTCCGTCGCCCGGTTTTCGCGAGCCGGCAGCCGCCGGCAGGTGCCGTTGGCCGATCGTCTGAATGGGGTGACGCCCGGTCGTCCAGGGACGGCAGGTCCGACCGCCGGACGGGACCGGCAACGCCCCTTCCGGCCGCGCGGTGGTGTCCCTTCTGGGCGAAACCCCGCCCGGACAATGGACGCGCGTACCGCGGCACGGGATGGCAACCGCGCCGAGAAATGCCAGCGCCGCCGTTGGCCAGGGCGAGCCGGGGATGGTTGTGCCGTGACTTCTGTGCGAATCTAGATCGCGACGTGCGGCCGGGCGGGGGAGAAACTTGAAGACACACGCGAGGGTGGTTGTGATCGGCGGCGGAGTCGTCGGGGTCTCAACGCTTTATCACCTGGCTCGGAAGGGCTGGTCAGACGTGGTCCTGTGCGAACGCACCGAGTTGACCGCGGGTTCGACGTGGCATGCCGCCGGTCTCCTCCCGTTGTTCAACATGAGCTACAGCGTCGGCCAGCTGCACAAGTATTCGGTCGATCTCTACAAGACCCTGCCGGGCGAGACCGGCCAGGATGTCAGCTTCCATGTGACGGGAAACCTGCGCCTCGCGACCAACGAGGAACGGATGGATGAGTACCGCAAGTACTGCGGTACGGCCAACACGATCGGCGTCCCCTTCCAAATCATCACGCCGGAGGACGTCGCCGCGCTCTGGCCGTTGTGCAACTCGGAGGGGCTGGTCGGAGCGCTCTACCATCCCGACGACGGGCACATCGCTCCGGCCGACGTGACGCAGGCGATGGCCATCGGCGCCCGCAACCGGGGCGCCGTGATCTACCAGAACACCCCCGTCACGGCCCTGGAACCGCAATCGAACGGCGAGTGGCGGGTCCGGACGCCCGGCGGAGACATTACGTGCGAGCACGTGGTCTGCGCGACCGGCAACTACAGCTGGCACACCAGCCGGATGCTGGGCATCTACCTTCCAACGATCCCGGTGGAGCACCAGTACATCGTCACGGATGAAGTGCCGGAGCTGGTGGAACGGCACCGGCAGGGGTTGCCGGAACTGGCCGTGCTGCGCGAATCTGACGCCTCCTACTACCTGCGGGAAGAGCGTCAGGGCTACATCCTGGGACCCTACGAAAAAGGGGCGCCGGCACGGTTCTGGGACGGCGTTCCGGAAAGCTTCGAGCGGGATCTCTTCCCCGGGGATCTCGATCGTCTGATGCCCCACGTGGAGGCGGCGATCAAGCGCGTTCCAAGCTTCGAACGTGCCGGCATCAAGGACATTGTCAACGGCCCGATCGCCTACACGCCGGACGGCAGTCCTCTGGTCGGGCCGGCATGGGACCTACGGAACGTCTGGCTGAACGAGGGGCACAGTTTCGGGATCACGGCCGCAGGCGGGGCCGGCTGGCAGCTCGCGGAATGGATCGTCGAAGGCCAGCCCTCGATCGACATGATGGATGTCGATCCCCGCCGCTTCGGGGCGTATGCGAACCAGCCGTACGTTCGGACCAAGAACGAAGAGGCGTACGAACACGTCTTCATCATTCACTATCCGGACGAGGAGCGGCCGGCGGCGCGCCCTGCCAAGACCAGCCCGATTCACGACCTGCTCGATGGCATGGGGGCGGTCTGGGGTCAGCGTTACGGCTGGGAACGGCCCAACTGGTTTGCGCCGGCCGGTGTCGAGCGCTCGGATGTCTGGAGTTTCCGGCGCACGAACTACTTCCCGCACGTGGCGAGGGAGCATCGAAACGTTCGCGAGAATGTCGGGATCATCGACATCACGAGCTTCTCGAAGTTCCGGGTGTCGGGGCCGGGGGCGGAGGCTTGGCTTGATCGCCTGGTGTGCCGCAGGCTGCCCCGCAGGGTCGGCCGCATCCATCTGGCCCACGCGCTGACACCGCAGGGCGGCGTGCGTTCTGAATTCACGATCATGCGCGATGTCGGTGACAGCTTCTATCTGGTCAGTTCCGGGGCGGCAGAGCGTTTCGACGGCGACTATCTGACCAAGCATCTGCCGGACGATGGCAGCGTCCGGCTCGACAATCTCACGACCTCCCACGCTACGCTCGTGGTCGCCGGCCCCAATGCCCGGGCAGTGCTGTCAAAGATTACGGAGACCGAACTCGACGACGGTTCGTTCGGGTGGCTGACCGGCCAGCATACGCACGTGGGACTGGCGCCCGTACGCCTGATGCGCATCAATTTCGTGGGCGAGCTGGGCTGGGAAATTCACCATCCCGTGGAGTACCAGCGGCACATCTTCCTGGAGCTGCTCCGCGCCGGCGCGGAGTTCGGGATCGGCCAATGCGGAATGCGTGCGATGGATTCGCTGCGAATTGAAAAGTCGTACCGCATGTGGGCCCAGGACCTCACGCGGGAGTACACGATTCTTGAGGCCGGCCTCGGCCGGTTTGCAGCCACGGACAAGGGGGAGTTCGTCGGCCGTGATGCGCTGATTCGCCAGCAAGCCGCCGGCGTGCCGCGGCAATTCGTGACCATCGAAGTGAACGACATCGCCGATGCCGACCCCATCGGCAATGAACCGCTGTGGTACGGCGAGACCATGATCGGTCGCGCCACGGCCGGCGCCTACGGTCATTTCATCGGGAAGTCCCTCGCATTGGGCTATGTGGACCACGGGCACGGAGCCGTCGGCACCGATCTGGAAATCGAGATCCTGGGCGAACGCTACCCGGCCCGGGTGATACCGGAGTCACCGCATGATCCCGACAACGAGCGGCTGAGAGGCTGACGGAACCCGGCTGGCTGTTTCTGCATCCCGGAAGGTAGCCGGCGGCCCGACGGCTGCGGTTCCAGCCGCGTCGGTCGACGTCCCACAGGACGACACGCCGCTCGGACCCCTGGCGGTCGGGGTGGCGCTCATGATCCCGCTGGTGCCGGAATCTACGTCCGGCCGTCGAGACCCCGACTGACCCCGTGACCGGCACGCGCGCCGAATGCAGTCGAAGGCGGGTGGGACGGTGGCCCCTGGCGGCGCCGGCACGTGGAACCCTCCACCAAGCGGTCCCGAGGCCTGATCACGGAAACTCGATGGTGAGGGCGATGAACGCGTAGCGGCCCAGAGCGTCGTAGAGACCGGGAAAGGTGTTGCCGTTGCCGTAGTTGAACGGACCGGCCGCACTGCCCACTATCGGGGGCGACTTGTCGAGCAGGTTGTTGATCCCCAGGCGGAGGCTGGCCGTGTTGCTGTAGTCCCAGCCGGCGGACAGGTCGAAGTAGTGCCTGGCCCCGAGATCGATTCCGGTCGCATTGAGGTCGGTGATGCTGCCGATGAACCGCCATCCGAGAGTGGCGCGCACTTGCCAGGGCGTGAGCCAGGCCAGGCTGAAATTATTCCGAAGGTCCGGGTTGGGCGAGCCGCACGTGGCGCCCCAGTTGCCCGCGCAATCAACCTTCGGGGCCCCGCTCAACTCTTGCCGCTCCCACGTGGAGGTGATGGAGAGAACGTCGCTGAGGTTCAGGCGGCCCCAGTCGCCGATGTCGAGGCTGTAGCTGGCGGTGAGGTCAAACCCCTGCACTTTCTCCACCGCAAGATTGTCCAGAAGCGAAACCACGTGGCCGCTTTCCTCGATGTCGGAGCCCAGCCACAGGTCGCCGCCCCGTCCGCGGCTGACCTTGGCGCATTGTGCGGTGTTGCCGTCCAGGCATTGATCCAGGATGAAATTCGGCCGCAGCGCGCTGATGCCTTTTCTGATTTCGATCGAGTAGTAGTCCAGGCTGAAGGTCAAGCGGTCGAGAAACGGCGGTGTCCAGACCAGACCGTAGGCGTAGGTGTCGGATTCTTCCGGCGCGAGATCGGTGTTGCCGCCCTGCAGG
>VXPW01000010.1:9211-11734 GCA_009839325.1 Rhodospirillales bacterium | reverse complement strand
GCGAGTGCGCTGACATGGGAGCGGAAGAAGGACGGACTCTGGACAGGGACGATCAGCAGGCGGTCGGACACGGCGGCCAACGGGGTCGTTCGGCTTTCCGTGATCCCCACGATGAGCGCCCCGCGTTCCTGCGCGAGCTCCGCCACGCGGATCGTGCCCCCGGACGGCAGCGCCGCGGCCAGGCAGATCACCGCATCCCGGCCCGTGATGTCGACGAGACCGTCGCTGACGCTGCCGGTCTCGCGTCCGATCAGGCGGAATGACGGCGCCACCATGTTGCCCAGAGACTGAAGGTATCTCGCCACGTGCTGTGACGCGTGAGCGGCTGCGAGGTAGATCCTGTCCCGGGACCGAAGTTCGTCGGCAAGTTCGGCGATCAGGGCGGAATCGACGTTTTCGAAGGTGGCAGCAAGGTTACCGAGGGCCGTCTGACGGAACTGGTGCCAAAGTTCCTCCGGCCGGCGGTCAGCGCCCTCAAGGGCAGCAACGTGATCTGGAGTGGAGTCCCCCACCGGTTTTCCGGTATGGATTCGATGGCGATAGACGGCCCGCAGCCCGCTGTATCCGGCAAAGCCCACCCGTTGTGCGAGCCGAGAGAAGTTGGGTGCCGCAACATCCGCCGCGCGGGCGATTTCGCGCATTGACATCGTCACGACATCAGCCGGGTGGTCCAGCATGTAAGCTGCTGCCCGACCGAGTGTCGGCGACAAGGTCGGCCGCACTCTCGTCAAGCGCTCCCGGACACGCTCGTACTCGTCCTTGGCATCGCCTGCGGCCGCGCGCAGTGCTGCGCTCACGTTGGCTGGCATCTCATCTATCAAGCTGGCGCCGGGTGAAGGGTGCCATTCAGTTTACTATCAAGGATTGCGCAAGTATTGAACCATTTTCCCTGTGCGTCGTCGGGATATCGCGGTGCCGACCGCGACTCCAAGTGAGCCGGGAGGTCCCGGCGCTTCGAGAAGTCGATAGTTAACCCGATGAAATCGCTGGAATTACGGTCCTGTGCTGCGGTACATTTGGCAGTGCCTCTCGAAGCGTGGGTCCGGCTGCGACCGGCCAATTGGAACTCGGCAGGTCGCGCAGCTTTGCGACCTCGTCGGAGGCCGTAGGCCACGTCTTGTTGCGAGACGTGACCTCAGCAGGAACGTGCTTCCGTACTCGCGTGCAGGGACTGGAGCGAAATTAGTCAGGCTTTCGGTCACGGCCGGGGCGGTGTGCGGGAGTCGGCTGAACCCGACCGCGTCCGACTCCGTAGTACTGGAGGCCGGCACTCTGCAGGTCCTTCGGTTCCAGCGCATTCCGAAGATCGACGACGATGGGTCCACGCAGGAGTTCTGCCATCCGTTGTGCGGACAGGCTGCGAAACTCGTCCCATTCCGTGAGCAGCACCACCGCGTCAGCTTCCCTCATGGCCGCCTCGGCGGACTCGACCCAGAGGACGCCCTGGAACGCCGACACGGAGCGAGCGTTGGCAGAGGCCGCGGGATCGTACGCGGCGACCAATGCACCCATTGCTATCAGCTCGGGGACGATCACGAGGCTGGGAGCTTCGCGGATGTCATCGGTATTCGGTTTGAAGGTTACCCCCAGTACCGCAATCCGTTTGCCCGCAACGCAGCCCCCCATCAACGCACGAACGCGCTCCGCCATGGCATGTTTTCGCGAGTCATTCACGCGAATGGTTGTCTCGACCAGGTGGGCGTCGACGCCATGTTCCCGGGCGATCGCGACGAGTGCGTCAGCGTCTTTCGGGAAACAGCTGCCTCCGAACCCGGGGCCGGCACGCAAGAACCTCGGCCCGATGCGTTGGTCGAGCCCCAATCCCCGCGCCAAGTCCTGCACGTCCGCGTTGCACTGTTCGCACAGGTCCGCGATTTCGTTGATGAACGAGACTTTCATGGCGAGAAACGAATTGGACGCCAGCTTGATGAGTTCCGCGGTCGCGCGGTCGGTGAACATCATCGGCGAGCCGCGAACATTGAGAGGGGCGTACAGCTCCCGGAGCACGCGCTCCGCGTGCGCGCCCTCGGTTCCGCAAATGACGCGGGCAGGTTGCATGAAATCCTCGATCGCCGATCCCTCCCGCAGGAACTCGGGGTTCGAGGCGACGTCGAAGTCGCGTCCGGGCCTCAATTCCGGCCTGGCTGCGACGACGAGTTTCTCGATAGAACTTGCCGTGCCCACCGGCACCGTCGATTTGGTCACGATGACGGTTCGGCCCTGCTTCGGGTCGAGGCGTTCCGCGATGCCTCGGGCGGCCTGGTTCACGAAGCTGAGATCGGCCGCTTGACTGTCGCGACGCGTCGGAGTGCCCACCGCAATGAAGACCGCGTCGGCCCGCGCGGTCTCGTCACCGAGGCTGTCACGGAAGACCAGTCGTCCCGCTCCGGCATTTCGCTCGACAAGTTCCTCGAGGCCTGGCTCAAAGATGGGGATATGACCTTCTTGCAGCTGGCGAATGCGTTCGGCGTTGGAATCGACGCAGGCCACATTGATGCCTGCCTCGGCGAAACAGGCGCTGGA
>VXPW01000010.1:7777-9111 GCA_009839325.1 Rhodospirillales bacterium | reverse complement strand
TACCGTGATCGGACGACCGAGACTGTGTGTCGGAATTCAAAAGTTGCTGATTAAAGAGCGATCTACGGCGTGACCCGGTCCACGGCTGGCCGGCACAGAGTCCGACCGGCGAACTGGCCAGCCACAGCTAGGCGTGCCGCGCTACTGGCCGGCGCACGTCGCCGAGAGACTCCCGGTCACCCGGAGGCAACATCGAAGTGGCCGTAGCCGTAGTACCAGACGCTGCCTGCCTGGTGCGACGTCCGCAATGTATGTACGGCACCCGCCGGAATCCGCACGAGATCCCCGGGCAAACAACGGGCGACGTCTCCCGCCACTTCGATCTCGAGCTCGCCTTCGGCCACGACAACGAACTCGTCGGTGTCGTGAACAAAATCCGCCCAGACCTGTCCCGGCGGATCTCGGAAGACGCCGAAGGAGAAATCTGGGTGATCAGCCCTTACCGTGTCGCGCGAGACCGGAAGGGCGTACGCACCGTGGCGAAAGAATTCGTGCATCCCCGGCTCCCTACCGAACGGCGGTCGCAGGGACCGGCCACAGCCGATCATCGACGGTCAAGACAGACGTCGCTGTGGCCCTGTCGCCCTCTCGACCCCGCAGGGGTCATGATAGTTCCCACCTCGATTTGTCACGATGCAAAGGGGGCGATGCCGACACGCCTTCCCCACCGAGCGCTTTGGCCACCCGGCCTGGCTGGAGGCCGTAGCCGCGTCCGCACGGACAAAGTCTGACGTTTTCTCAGTGCCTGATGCAGCGGGTGAGTTGGCGAAACCAGGCTTCACGGCTTGTCTCGATCAACGTGGCATTTGCCTTGAGGGGCGGGCGCTGCTCGAACGCCTGTGACCGCAGCTCATCGCCCAAAGGAGATTGCCTGTGTTGATGAAGTGGATCGTCGGAATCGTGCTCTCGCTCTCGCTTGCCTTTGCGATCCTGTTCCTTCTTGGTCGCAAGACGTTTCACGCCGAGATCACGATAGATGCCACGCCCGAGGAGGTCTGGTCGGTGCTGACTGACGTCTCCAACTATGCGGCATGGAACCCCCTGCTTGTCCCGATCAGTGGCGGGATCCGCGAGGGCGCGGAGGTTGAGTACCGGATGACCCAGCCCGACGGCACGCAGTCCATCATGAAATCCAGAGTTGGGAAGGTGGTCGCCCTTAAGGAACTCCATCAGCACGCCGGAATAACGGGCATCCTGACAGCCCACCACAGCTATCGATTGGAACCGACGCAGGGTGGAACCCGTCTGATCCAGCATGAAGTCGACAATGGCGTCGCCATGCTGTTCTGGGATTCGAGCTGGGTCCAACCGACCTATGAAGAGGTCAACCAGGC
>VXPW01000010.1:0-7677 GCA_009839325.1 Rhodospirillales bacterium | reverse complement strand
GCACGGCGGATCGGCAGTAGTGATAGCTTCACATCAGAAAGGATGGGGTAACGAAATGGCTGCAGGGGTGATTCTCGAAGTCAAGGCGAAGCCCGGCACCGGGGATGAGCTGGTTGCGTTCTTCAGGTCGATCCTGCCGGAAACGCGTGCTCATGACGGCTGTACAAGTGTCGAGACGCTGCGGAACAGCGACGATCCCGACCTGGTGGTGGTGGTCGAAGTGTGGGAATCGCGCGAGCAATACGAGAAATACTTGGCCTGGCAGCGGGACAGGGGTACCAGCGCGCGGCTCATCGGGCGCCTTGCCGAGTCGCCCAGCATTCGCCATTTCGAATTGACCGACGCCTGAAGCGAGATCGAGGCAGGGGGGCCAGGCGCAGGTATTGCCGCAAGGCCGGCCAGACCTCGCTGTTCCGCGCGCCGATGGCGGGGATGTTCAGGTCCCGGGGCATGAACCGGATGTCAGATCGGGAGCGATCGATGATCTCGACGTCCCGCCCCAAAGTCATGCGCCCTGACCCGGCCCTACGGCCTGGTCACGAAGCGCCCGGCTGGAAGCACTAGCTGTAGTAGCGAAATGCCACCGTGGGATCACGCTTGATTTGCTCGAGCAGTGCCACTTCCCAGGCCAGGTAGTCCCGGGCGTGCCTCTCGTAGTCCTCCGCACGCTGGTAGGGCCGGTACCAAATGTCATCCAGCTTCGTGGTGCTTCGGTCGGTACCGGTCTCGAACGGCAGGCCCGCATCAAGCCAACCGGAGTTGCCGCCCTCCAGCACCCGAATGGTCGAAGATTGCCAGAGTTCCGCTGCTTCTGGCGCCGCGTAGTGTGCGAGCACTCCATCGGGAGAGGTAAGCACCAGGCGCTTCGCCGCCGGCAGGGTCGCGTAGGCCTCTTCAAGACGGGACCGCACTCCCCACCACGCCCCTGGGACGTGACCATTCCGAAAGCTGAGGCTGCTGGAAAAGTCGATCACCGCAGCCTCGTCACGGCCCAACATCCGTTCAAGTTCACCTGCCTGCAGAGTTGGCCAACGCGAAAACCCCAAGCGCGCCGGCCGCCGTTGGCCGCGCTCCGGCGCCCAGCCGGCAAAACCATCGTCGCCTTCGGGTTTCAGGACATAGACGTCCTTCAGTCCCATCTGGTTGAGCCAGGAGGCCGTCAACACGGAGCGGACCCCCGCAGAGTCGATCAGCACAATCCTGGCGTTGCGCACCCCGATGTACTCGTCGGTCGCCTGAACCAGCTGTCCGCCCGGCGCATGGCGCGAGCCGGCAATCCGGCCGGCTTCGAATTCCTCCCGCGTGCGCACGTCCAGCAGAAAGAGCGTGCGTGCGGTGTCATGCTGCCAGGCACGAACGATCTCACCGCCGACGAATTCGACCCCGAAGCGCTTGGCAATCCGGTCGGCTCCAGCCACTGCCATGGCGTATCCGCGCTCGGAGGGAGGAACAGCCACACGTGTTGCGCCCCGCTCGCAATCTAAGCCGGCAATTTCCCATCCCATGGTTCCGTTCGTCAGGGCCGCGACACGGTAGGGAATGCCCGCATTCCGCAGCGACTGGCAACCGATGATGCTTCGCGTACGGCCGGCGCAATTCACGACCACGAGCGGATCGGTGTCGGGCAAGAGATCATGTACCCGGTACACGAGCTCCGCCCCGGGCACGTCAATGCTGCGCGGAATGGTCATTCGGTGATATTCGTCGTAGGGACGCGAGTCGAGGACCACGACCGGTTCGCCGCGATCGAGCATCGCCTTGAGTTCCTCGGGACCGATTGCCGGCGTTTGGAAGCGATGCTCGATGTATTCACCAAACGCCTTCGACGGCACGTTCACGCCGCTGAATAGCTCCCCACCGCTCGCCTCCCACCCGGTGCATCCACCTTCGAGCACCGAGAGATCGGCGTACCCCACGTCGGCCAGCCTGCCCGCCGCCCGATCGGCCAGGCCTTCGTCGCCGTTGTCGAACAGGACGACCGGAACCGTACGGCGGGGTACGAGATCGGCCACCATCGTTTCCAGATGCGAAAGCGGCGCCGAACACGCGTGGAACGGGTGTCCGCGCGCATGCACCCCTTGCTCGCGCACGTCGAGAAACGCGAATTCGCCCGGTCCCGAGAGCAACTCTCGCATGCCCGCTTGCGACAGTTGCCGCGTCACGACGTGATTCCGGTCCAGGTCGGGATGATCCGTCGACCCCGTGGGTGCATCAGCTTCCGGTGACCTCTCGAATGGCGGGTCTAGGGCATCCCGCGGGCACGAGCACGCAGGCAGGAGGGCAGGTCACGGCAAGACCAATCACCATGTGCATCATCCCGTACTCGCATGCACGCAGGAACCCCGGCCCCACCTCGATCAGGCGACAACCGCCGGCCCCCCGATGCCTGCCGCCGTGGTCCTGGGGCAACGGGGGAGCCGCTGCCCGCAGGACCGGAGTTCTGCCGCGCTGGACTTGGTCCAGCTGGGCTGCCGCCCACGCACGGATGCCGGTCTTGCGCGGCTTCAAGGTCGCGGCTGACGCCAGTGCATCGGCTGCAAGCCGGGTGCAGATTCGAAGGCTGCTGCAACCCGTCATGGCGGAGCGGAAGCATCCCGGACGCATGCGGACGATCCGCCGCGTGGCTACCCTTACCGTGGGCGGAGTCTCCCGACATGGTCGACTCACCGGACGGCGTGGGACGCATTGACGCCATTTTCACGTGCCACACATACTGTGAACTCGCCTCGATGCGGGCGAGGCGTTCGCGGGGAGATGGCCATGACATACGCGCTTGAGCAACTCGCAGCAGATTGCCGGGAGTCACTTCAGCGGGATCCGGGCCAGACCGGGCGAGAGGAGGTCCGCAAGTTCATCGAGAGGGCCTGTACCGATCCGGAGTTTGTGCGCGCCCACCTCGGACCGGCCGCGGAGGATGCGCGCAAGATTCTCTACGAAGATCCGGAGCTCGGCTTCTGCATCCTGGCGCATGTGCACCTGGGCGTCGCGAACAGCCAACCCCACGACCACGGCCCGAGCTGGGCCGTGTATGGACAGGTTGCCGGCGAGACCGAGATGATCGAATGGAAGGAAGTGTCGCCAGGACACGTCGAGAAGGTGCGACAGTATCGTTTGCGTCCGGGCCAGGCCGTGGTCTACCACGAGGGGGATATCCATTCGCCTCGGCGCGAGGGCGCGACCCGGCTGCTGCGAGTGGAAGGCGTCAACATGGACAACGTCGGCCGGCGCCGCTTCAGTCCCGTCGACCCGCGCGAGCAGGTGGCGCATTCGCAGGCCTGACCGAAGGATTGCCCGCACAGGCACCTGGCGCGGCAGCTATCGCGCTCGGCAGACGAATCACGGCGACCGTCGCTGGCGCCACCCGGCGCGGCACTGCGCAGCACCATGACTTCCGTCGGGCGGCGGCCGCCCGGCTTCCGATCAGGGAGGAGCAGCCCGGCCTCTGCCGTTGCGGCAGTTCATGCGTCCCGCTTGGTTTCCTTCTTGGACAACCATGAGACAGGTGGTCGCAGCACTCGACCGCATCGGAAGTCCGCATCGTCTTGACAGGATCTTCGGACCGGAACCGCAGGCGCTCGGTGTTCCCCGCTCGTGTGTGGAGACGGATAGCCGGCGTGCGGCCTCTGGGCGCAACGGCTGGCCGTCCGGCATGGTATGGTGCCGCCGCTGGAACGCTTTCCCGTACACCTGCGGCCATCTCCGGGCACGGCGCCGAAGACGGATGCTTCATTGGACTTCCGGAACATCGGAGGCAGCGGGCGGGACCGCGCCTTGCACCAGCAGAAGTCAGTGGGGAGGTTGTGAGTGCGGTATGAGGCACCCGAAACCATCGAAGGGGCGGTGAAGCTCCTCGCGGGCGGTGGCCCGCGGGGTCGAGTGCTGGCGGGAGGCACGGACCTGCTAGTCCAGCTCCGCGCCGGCATGATCGCGCCGGAACTCGTCGTCGACATCAAGCGAATCGACGAAACCCGGGAGATTCGCGAAGAAGGCGGCAGGCTCGTCATCGGAGCTGCGGTCACAGGCGCTGAGCTGGGAGAGCACGCGGCTGCCAAGGCAATGTGGCCAGGCGTGGTCGAAGCGACCGAGCTCATTGGCTCGACCCAGATCCAGGGCCGGGCCAGCCTGGCCGGCAATCTTTGCAACGCATCGCCGGCGGCAGATACCGTGCCTGCCCTGGTGGCCGCCGCTGCCACGTGCAGGATCGCGGGTCCGGGCGGCGAGCGCCGCGTGCCGGTCGAAGAGGTTTGCACGGGACCTGGCGAGCTCTCTCTCGACGACGGCGAATTCGTCGTCGCATTCGAATTTCCGGAACGGCCGCCGCGTTCGGCCGACGCCTACCTGCGTTTCATTCCCCGCACCGAGATGGACATCGCGGTCGTTGGCGCCGGGGTCAACCTCTCGTTTGACGACAATGGACGATGCGCCGCCGCGCGGGTCTCCCTCGGTGCCGTCGCACCTACCGTAATCCTCGTTGAAGAGGCGGGTCGGGCCCTTGTCGGCACCGAATGCGACGACGCAGCCCTGCAGAACATGGCTGCCGCGGCCAGTGCGGCCTGTCGTCCGATTGACGACAAGCGGGGCACGGTCGAGTACCGAACCAAGGTCGCGGGAGTACTCGCGACACGAGCGGCAAAGATTGCCGCGCAGCGGGCCAAGGGGGCGCGATAATGGCCAAGGCACACGTCACGACGACCGTCAACGGGGACCCGGTCGAATTCCTCTGTGACGCCGAGCAGACCCTGCTCGATGTACTGAGAGATGAACTCTACCTGACCGGCAGCAAGGAAGGTTGCGGTTCGGGCGACTGCGGCGCGTGCAGCGTCATCGTCGACGACCGCCTTGTGTGCGCCTGCCTGATGCTCGGCGTGGAGGCTGAGGGGCATTCCATCGAAACGATCGAGGGAATGGCCAACGGCGACCAACTTCACCCGCTGCAGACGAAATTCCTCGAGCACGCGGCGCTTCAGTGCGGCGTCTGCACGCCCGGCATCCTGGTGGCCGCGAAGTCACTGCTCGAGCGCAACCCTGATCCGACCGAGATCGAGGTTCGGTACTGGCTGGCAGGCAATCTCTGCCGCTGCACCGGTTATGACAAGATCGTGCGTGCCGTGTTAGACACGGCGCAAGAGATACGAGGAGGCTGAGCGATGGCGGCTACTTCAAACGGCAAGGCAAACGGGGCTACCCGGTGGATCGGAACCCGGCCGGTGCGGCCCGACGGTGTCGACAAGGTGACCGGTCGCGCACGGTTCGGGGCCGATGTCCACCTCCCGAACATGCTGGTGGGCAAGGTGCTCCGGAGCCCGCACGCGCATGCGCGAATCCGATCGATCGATGCGTCCGCGGCCCTGGCGCTGCCCGGCGTGAAGACCGTGGTCACCCGCGACGATTTCAACGACCTCTCTTCCGAATTCGTGCCGGCCGGCGAGATGCTGGTCAACTACCGTGACGTGGTTCGGAACGTAATGGCGCGCGAGAAGGCGCTGTTCGAGGGACATCCGGTCGCCGCAGTGGCGGCTGTCAGCGAGAAGGTGGCGAGAGAGGCGCTGGCTCTGATCGACGTGGACTACGAAGTCCTCCCGCACGTCCTTGATGTCGTCGACGCGATGGCGCCGGACGCACCGCTGCTGCACGAGGACATGATCACCGCTGGTGTCGAACCGGCGCCCACGAAGCCTTCCAACATCGCCAAGGTCGTGGAGTTCAAACTCGGCGACGTCGCCGCGGGGTTTGCGGAAGCCGACATCGTCATTGAGCGCGAGTTCAGCACGCAGCCCGTGCACCAGGGCTATATCGAACCTCACTCCTGCATCGCCAACTATTCCGAGGACGATCAGGCCGAGCTCTGGTGCACCACCCAGGGCCACTTCGTGGTCCGGGGACACTGCGCGAAGCTTCTCGGCATGGATGTATCGAAGCTTCGGGTCACCGCCTCCGAAATCGGCGGAGGGTTCGGCGGCAAGACCGTCGTATACCTGGAGCCGGTGGCACTGATGCTGTCGCGCAAGTCCGGGCAGCCCGTGAAGATGACCATGTCTCGCGAGGAGGTGTTCCGGGCTTCCGGTCCGGCCGCAGGTACCCGCGTGTGGGTCAAGATTGGGATGACCAACGAGGGTCGCATCACGGCAGGGGAAGCCGTGCTGAAATATCAGGCCGGGGCCTTCCAGGGGTCGCCGGTCCAGCCGGGCTGCATGTGCGCGTTCGCCCCGTACGACCTGGACCACGTGAAGGTCATCGGCTACGACGTGCTGGTCAATCGGCCCAAGGTGGCCGCGTACCGTGCGCCGGGCGCTCCGCAGTCTGAATTCGCGGTCGAGTCCGTCGTCGATGAGCTCGCCAAGCGGATTGGGATGGATCCCGTAGAGCTGCGGCTGAAGAACGCGGCGAAGCAAGGTACCAAGGCCGCGTATGGTCCGACGTTCGGGCCGGTCGGGCTGGTCGAGACGCTCGAACAGGCGAAGGCGCACGAACACTACCGCGCCCCGCTCAAGCCGGGTCAGGGCCGAGGGGTTGCTTCCGGCTTCTGGTTCAACATCGGCGGCGAAACCTGTGCGACGCTCAATCTGGGAGAGGACGGCACCATCGCCCTCGTCGCAGGGACTCCGGACATCGGGGGCTCGCGCGCGTCATTGTGCCTGCAGGCAGCCGAAACACTGGGCGTGGACGTCGAACGAATCCGCCCGCTGATCGGCGACACGAGCACGCTGGGCTACACGTTCCTGACAGGCGGCAGCCGGACCGCATTTGCCAGCGGGATGGCCGTCGTCGAGGCAGGAAAGGACATGATCCGGCAGCTGTGCGAGCGCGCTGCGAAGGTCTGGGACATTCCGGTCGAAGCGGTGGAATGGTCCGATGGCGAGGCGCGTCCCGCCGGGTCCAACGCCGGCGAGTTCGACCCGCTGTCCCTGGCCGACCTTGCGAGGCTCGCCGGCAAGACCGGTGGACCGTTCGTCGGTCGTGCACAGATCAACGCGCAAGGTGCCGGACCGAGCTTCGGAACGCATATCGTCGACGTGGACGTCGACCGCGAGACCGGCAGAGTGACGATCGAGCGCTACACGGTCATCCAGGACGCCGGAACGGCGGTGCATCCGAGCTACGTCGAAGGGCAGC
Source organism: Rhodospirillales bacterium (assembly GCA_009839325.1). Lineage (GTDB taxonomy): Bacteria > Pseudomonadota > Alphaproteobacteria > TMED109 > TMED109 > VXPW01. Next base: position 564 of record VXPW01000010.1, on the reverse strand, counting down.
TGCAGGGTGGAGCCGTCCAGGGAATCGGGTGGGCCCTGAACGAGGAGTACATCTACGACGACAAGGGGCGGCTGCAGAACCCCGGTTTCCTCGACTACCGGATTCCCGTCTGCTCGGACGTTCCGATGATCGACACGGTCATTGTGGAAGTTCCGAACCCGACGCATCCGTACGGAGTCCGGGGCGTGGGGGAGACACCGATCGTTCCGCCCATGGCAGCCATCGCCAACGCCGTGGAAGGCGCGCTGGGAATGCGGTTCATGGACCTGCCGATGTCCCCGCCCAGAGTCCTCAAGGCGCTGGAGGATGCCCGCATTGCCGAGGCAGCCTGACGGGCAACACCATGGCGCGCGTGGTCTTCACCGGCAACTTTCGGCACCTCGTCGGTGACGACAGCGAGGCGGACATTCCCGCCTCGAACGTGCGTGACCTGCTGAACCGATTGGGCGAGCGCTACCCGGCGCGCGCCCCACACCTCCATGAAAGAATAGCGGTCGCACTGGACGGCGACATCCACCAGGGTGCGCAGTTTTCACCATACGGCCCCGACAGGGAGGTGTAACA
>VXPW01000016.1:51457-65594 GCA_009839325.1 Rhodospirillales bacterium | reverse complement strand
TGGCGCACCCGGCAGGACTCGAACCTGCAACCTCTGCCTCCGGAGGGCAGCGCTCTATCCAGTTGAGCTACGGGTGCGGGACTTGCCGGCGACCATACCAGCCGTGACGCCCCATTGGACTTGCGGCTGGCCTAGCCCCCTTCGGTCGGGCCGCCGGTATTGACCCAGGCCGAGTAACCGCCAACCAGATTCGAAACGTTGGCGTACCCCATCTCCTGGAGCGTGGCCGCCGCCAGGGCCGAACGTCCGCCGGCCGCACAGTAGATCACGAGTTCCGTGTCGGCGGCCATCTGGGAGGGGTGGCTCGACGAGGCCGGGTCCGCAATGAACTCGAGGTGGCCGCGCGGGACGTGCAGCGCACCCGGAATGTGACCCGCTGCCACTTCGTGGTGATCGCGCACGTCGACGAACACGGCGCGACCATGTCGCGCCCGTGCCTCGACGATATCGATTTGCGGGACCTTGGCTTGGGCTGCAGCCAGCATCGACTGCATGGTCTTGGCTGAAGATTGCACGGATGTCGTCAGTGGTGGCGTGATCGGGAACCCATCACGGTAGGGTTGTCCGGCCGTGCGGACAGGTGGGAGCAGGATAGCGAATCGCGGTGGGAGCGGGGCAGCGGACGTGGCATCCGGTCGCGTGGTGGGCCCGACCCACGAGGCGTGCGCGCGGCCCAGAGTGCCCGCATCCCGGTTCCCGCCGGCTCCCGGCCCAGGCGTCCGGCAACCGGCAGCGAGCGGTCAGCCGTTGCCGATGCGCCGGTACACGAACTCCGGAATCTCGCCCCCGGCCTCGCCGATGGGCATTTCCAGCACGTGCCGCTGCGGAGCGAACTCGCAGGCCGGGTCGGTCGTGTCGGGATCCCCGGTCAGGGCGAACGCCTGGCATCGGCATCCCCCCCAATCGATCTCGCGCCGATCGCAACTGCGGCACGGCTCCGGCATCCAGTCGGTACCACGGAACCGATTGAAGGCGCTCGAGTGTTCCCAGATCCAGGCCAGCGGACGCTCGGTCACGTTCTCGAACTCCAGGAAGTCCAGCGATTCCGCCGCGTGGCAGGGCAGTACCTTGCCGGCGGGCGTGATGTTCAGGAACTGGCGGCCCCAGCCGCCCATGCAGGACTTCGGTCGGCGCGCGTAGTAGTCGGGGACCACGTAGTCGATCGCCAGGATCCCCTTGAGGCGGACCCGGGCCTCTTCGACGATCCGAGTCGCCTCATCGAGCTGGTCCCGTGTCGGAAGGAACGCCTGCCGGTTCTTGAGCGCCCACCCGTAGTACTGCACCTGGGCCACCTCGAGCCGTTCCGCGTCGAGTTCCACGGCCATCGCGATCATGGCCTCCAGGTGATGCAGGTTCTGGCGGTGCATCACGGCGTTGACGGTGAGCGGCAGGTCCGCGGCCCGGACCATGCGGGCAGCTTCCTGCTTCTTGGCGTGTCCGCGGAAGCCCGCGATGCGGTCCGCGTTCTCGGACTCCGTGTCCTGGAACGAGACCTGGACGTGATCGAGGCCCGCCTCCCGCAGCCGGTCGAGCCGGGCCGGAGTCAGCAATACCCCGGAGGTAATGAGGTTGGTGTAGAGCCCGGCCTTGGAGGCGTGCTCGACCATCTCTTCAAGATCCTTCCGGACGGTCGGCTCGCCGCCCGAGAAATGCGCCTGAAGAATCCCCATGTCCACGGCCTGCGAGAGCACGCTCTTCCAGGTGTCAGTGTCGATTTCACGCGATGCGCGCTCCAGTTCGATGGGATTGGAGCAGTACGGGCACTGGAGCGGGCATCGATGGGTCAGTTCGCATAGGACGGCGTAGGGAATCAGACGATTGCGGGATTCCGAGTTTCCGGTTGCCGCGGTGCATTCGGTCTGCGCGTTTGCGGGGGCTTCAGCTTGGTCAGTCATGCGATCACAAATCCCTTGTCAGCCAGGTTCTGGAGCATGGCGGTGACATCGCGTTCGATGTCCGCGCGGGGGGCCTGGTCGTACTTCGTGGCGAGCTCGTCCACCAGGACCGCCAGGGTCCGCGTGCCGTCCACGAGCTGGATGACTTCGCCCGCAATGGCATCCAGCTCGAACACGCGCTCCGGCGCGTTGATGATCCAGCAATCGCGGGCCCGGTCGAACCGGAGTTTTGCGTGCCGCGGCAGCCGCGGCACCGAGTCCACGTTCAGGAGGAGACGCTCGCTCACGCAGCGTGCTCCTGGTCCTGAGGTTGGGGCGCGAAGCAGCCAGGGGGAATTCGTTTCGGTTCCACGTAGGCTGAATGCAACGCATCGAGCTGGGCCCAGAGCACGTCGGTCTTGAACCGTACCGCGTCGAGCACGGCGTCCTGCTCGGCCCGGGTCCGGGCATTGCGGAGCACCCACGCGCGGCCGAAATCCACGTCTCGCCGCGCCTGGTTGATACGCTTCTTGAAATAGGCCAGGGCGTAGTCGTCGGCCCATGGGTAGTGGCGGGAGAGCCCCGCAATCCGCTCCCGGTGGATGGCCGGGGCGTACAGCTCGGTCAACGAGGACGCGATCGCCTCCAGCACCGAACGCTCACGCACAAACGCGATATAGGCGTCGACGGCAAAGCGGGTGCCGGGCAACAGGCCGGCGCACGAGCGGACGTAGTCGAGGTCGAGACCGAGGCGTTCACAAAGTTGTAGATAGCGGGCCAGTCCACCCGAACCATCCATGTCGCCTTCGTGATCAATCACGCGAGATCGCCATTCCAGCCGCAGATCGACGTCGGCGATCCGCGCCATGAGGGTCAGATCCTTGCGGGGGATGGAGCATTGGTAGTAGTAGCGATTTAGGGCCCAGGCCTGCACCTGTCCGTGGTCGAGTTCGCCGTCGTGCAGCAGCCGATGGAACGGATGCAGGCTGTGGTAACGCTCTTCGCCGATCCGGGACAGCGCCGCCAGCATCTCCGGTTCGGTACGCGGCGGCTCGGTTTCCGTGCCGGGCGCTCCGGGCACCATCGGCGCCGGCGCGATCACAGGTCGATCTCCATCCCGTCGTAGGAGACTTCCCACCCGGCGTCCTCGACGGCCCGGCGTTCCGGAGTGTCGGCCGACAGCACCGGGTTGGTCGTGTTGAGGTGAATGAAGATCCGGCGTCCGATGTCGAGGCCGTCAAGACCGTGGAGCGAGCCGCCCTCGCCCGAAATGCTGGTGTGTCCCATCCGCTTGCCGGTCTTCACGCCGACTCCGTCGCGGACCATCTCGTCGTCGACCCAGAGGGTGCCGTCAAAAAAGAGCAGGGGGGTGCCGCGGACCCGCTCGCGCACGGCATCGGTGATGGCGGCGCAGGCCGGCATGTAGTGAAACGAGGCGTCACTTGACGTGGAACGGACGTGCAGGGCGATGGTGTCCTCGTCGACCGAGCCGAAGTCGGGCCCCTTGGCTTCGTCTTCGAGCCAGAGGGCAACCTTGCCGGGAACCGCGAACGGCGTGATCTCCAGGCCGGCGGCGTCCCCGGCGGCGTCCACGAGCGCCACCGGCTTGTCAAGGGCCAGGGAGCGCCGCTCCACGAACGCGGGATTCAGGACGTTGAAGATGGTGTTGGCCTCGAGCACGCCGAGCACGCGGGGGGTCGCGTAGAGGCTCAGCGGCTGCGATTCGCGAAGGTTCAGCAGGCCGGCGACATGGTCCACATCGGCATTGGTCAGGACCGCGCCGGTAATCGGACTGTAGCGAAGCGGCGCCTGCGCCGACGGCTGGAGGACCGAATTCTCGGCTATCTGCTGGCGTAGATCGGGGGAGGCGTTGAACAGGAACCAGCGCGTGCCGTCGTCGCTGACGGCGATGGAAGACTGAGTTCTGGAGGGAGTATCGGGGTCGCCGGCACGCGCCCGGCGACTATTCGGATGATTACAATTCCACTGCGGAAACCCCCCGCCGGCGGCTGCTCCCAGAACACGGATTTGCATACGACATCACCGTAGCCCCGGGTTTCCGTTCGGCGGGGGTCAAAGTCAGATCCAGACTGGGATCAGACCTCCGCGCAAGCGTAGCAGTTGATCTCAAGACCGACCGCCACCTCGCGAACCACAGGAGCTTTCCACATAGGTAACTCTCCGATCAGGGTTCCAAGGTAGACGCAATTACGTGCGCCCGTCAGTGGGACGCAAGATAGGACGCGCGACCTGAGGGTCCATCTATACGTTGCATAGGAACTGCCTATTGGTATCTGCCGTCCGGGCTTATGCTCCGGCCAGCATGGCACGGCGTTGGTTTCTCCTGCTCGCAACTTCGGTGTCCGCCGCCCTGGCGCCGCCCGCGGCGGCGGCGACGGCGCTGGTCGACGTGGCTTGGCTGGCTGAGCGGACCTGTTCCGACGGGCTGCTGGTACTCGACGTGCGCCGGTCACGAGCCGACCACGAGACCGGGCACGTTCCCTGCGCCACCTTCACGAACTTCTACGAGGACGGCTGGCGGGAAACGCAGGCCGGGGTGCCGATGCGGCTCCCCGAGCCGGTCCGCACCGCCGAACTGCTGGGACGCCTCGGCGTCAGCCCGGACGACCACGTCATCATCGTGGCGCCGGGGTCCGGTCGCTACGACGCGGCGGAAGCCGCCGCGATCTTCGTCTCGCTGCGCAGTGTCGGCCATGCTGCCGTATCGATCCTTGATGGCGGCCTCGCGGCCTGGACCGCGCGCTGGGACAATGACGTGGACACCGGTTACCAGCCCCCGGTAGCGGGTTCCTACACGCCGCGCCGGGCGCCTCCCATTCTGGCTGACCGTGCCGCCGTGGGAGCCGCGATCACGTCGGGCCGCCCGCTCGTGGACCTTCGAACCAGCGATCAGTACCTGGGCCTGAACCGCAACGAAACTGTGCTTCGTCATGGCACGCTGCCGGGCGCGCGGAATGTGCCGCTCGCCTGGTTTCTCGTGGACGACACCCTCGTCTTTCATGCGCCCGCCACGGTGCGCGCGGCGCTCGACCATGCCGGCGTGCCCGCCGATGCCGACCCGGTCGTGTTCTGCAACGCCGGACTGGAAAGCTCGTTGGGCTGGTTCGTGCTGCATGAGCTGCTGGGGCGCACCGGGACCCGCCTGTATGACGGCTCCCTCGCCGAGTGGTCGCGCGACCCGAAGCTGCCGATGCAGGTGATTGTGGGGCCACCCGGCTGAATTGACCGAGAATGCAGGCGCACGCTGTCGCGCAAGGTCGGGGTGGAGCCGGGAGACTCTGTCCACCCGCGCTTTTTTGCCATACTTGCGTGGCGCGTGTGTAGCGTCTCCGCGGAGACGCCATTGGCTGCGGAGGCTGAAACCCTTGGCAATCCTACCCATCCTGAAGGCGCCTGACCCACGGCTCACGAAGGTGAGCCGTCCGGTCGAGCAGTTCGACCGGACGCTCGCGGAGCTGGCCCAGAACATGCTGGAGACCATGTACGCCGCCAACGGCATCGGGCTGGCGGCGCCGCAGGTGGATGTGCAGCAGCGGATGGTGGTGATGGATCTGCACGGCGAGGACGAGCCGCGCAATCCGCAGATCCTGGTCAACCCGGAAGTCCTGGATGCGAGCGAGGAGACCGCCACGATGAGCGAGGGGTGTCTTTCGGTTCCGGAGGCCTATGAGGAGGTCGAACGCCCGGCCCGCGTGACGGTGCGGTACCAGGATCTCGACGGGGTGACCCGCACCCGGGAATGCACGGGGCTCGAAGCCGTGTGCTGGCAGCACGAGATCGATCATCTGGACGGGGTGCTGTTCGTCGACCACCTGACCCGCCTGACGCGCGACCGGATCATCCAGCGGCTGGTCAAGGAGAAGCGGCTGGCCCGGCGGGGACGCGATCGAACCATCCGTCCGGCGGCCTGAGGCGGCCTTGACGGGGACGCCGCTGCGGGCGGCGTTCTTCGGCACGCCGGAGTTCGCGGTGCCGGCGCTGGATGCACTGCATGCCAGCGTCCATCACATCGAGGTCGTCTACACCCAGCCGCCGCGCCCCGCCGGCCGGGGCCACCGGATGCGGGAGAGCCCCGTCGCGCAACGCGCCGGGGCCTTGGACCTTGCGGTGCGGACTCCCGGCGGCCTGCGCGACCCCGGCGAAGCCGAGCGCCTGCGGTCGATGCGGCTCGACGTGGGCGTCGTGGTCGCTTACGGGCTGCTGCTGCCAGGTGCCGTCCTGAAGGCATTCCGGCTGGGGTGCGTGAATGTGCACGCGTCCCTGCTGCCCCGGTGGCGCGGCGCGGCGCCGGTCGAGCGCGCGATCATGGCCGGCGATGCGGTGACCGGGGTCTCGCTGATGCTGATGGACGACGGGCTGGATACTGGTCCGGTCCTGGATCGGTGCGAGGTCCCGATCGGTTCCGACATGACCGGCGGTATGCTGCGCGACGTTCTGGCGACGTGTGGTGCGAGCCGGCTCGCGGAGGCACTGAGCGGTTTGGCCGCGGGCACGCTGGTCCCCGTGGCGCAGCCGGAGGGCGCCGTCTACGCCAGCAAGCTCGGTCCGGCCGACCGCGTCCTCGATTGGGAGTCCGCGGCCGAGCAGCTCGAGCGACAGGTCCGGGCCTTGCACCCTGGTCCGGGCGCCCGCGCCCTGCTTCCCTTGAAGGGGCGTTCCGAACCGGTCAAGGTATGGCGCGCTCGGCCCGTCAAGTCCTGTCCGGCGCCTGCTGGAACGGTGCTGGATGATCGCCTTACGGTCGCTTGCGGGGTGGACGGCCTGCGATTGCTGGAGGTACAGCGGCCCGGCGGCCGCCGGCTCGATGCCGCAGCGTTTCTGCGCGGCACTCCGGTTCCCGCCGGCACCGTGCTGCCGGCCCCGAGTTCAAACGAAGGTTAGTGCAAATGGCCCACCGTAATTCGCGCAGTCCGGCGGCACCCATGCCCATGCCCACCATGGGGCGGATCAATTGGGGGGGACTGTGGGTCCTATGCGGGCGCGAGACGCTGCGGTTCCTGAAGATCGGGCAGCAGACCATCGCCGGACCGATGGTCACCACGCTGCTGTTCCTCGCGGTATTTGCACTGGCGCTGGGCGGGACGTTCCGGGAAGTGGGCGGCCGGCCGTTTCTCGAGTTCCTGGCGCCCGGCCTGATCGTGATGGCGGTGATGCAGAACGCGTTTGCGAACGCATCGAGTTCGCTGCTCAGCGCCAAGATGACCGGCAATATCGTGGACCTGCTGATGCCGCCGCTCGCGCCGGGGGAACTGCTGACAGGGTTCCTTGTGGGCGGGCTGGCCCGCGGACTCTGCGTCGGGCTGGCGGTTGGTCTCGCCATGTGGGTCTTCGTGCCGATCCGCCTCCAGGACTACCTGGTGCTGGGGTACTACGTGGTTGCGGCTGCGCTGCTGATGTCGCTCCTCGGCGTGCTGACCGGGGTCTGGGCCGAGAAGTTCGACCACATGTCCACGATCACCAACTTCGTCGTGACGCCGCTATCGTTCCTGTCCGGCACCTTCTACTCGATCGAGCGACTGCCGGAACCGTTCTACACCATCATTCAGTTCAACCCGTTCTTCTATGTCATCGACGGGTTCCGTTCCAGCTTCATCGGCCACTCAGATGCGAACCTCGGCCTCGGCATGGCGTTGCTGGCGGTCATCAACCTCGGGCTGTTGCTCTGGGCGCTCTGGATGTTCCAGACCGGATACCGCCTCAAGGACTGATCCCGCCTCATCGCCGGCGGTTCTGCGCTACATTGCGTGGTCTTCCTCCTCAATCCAGCCCCTGATTCGGATCTGTCATTCATGGACGCGCTGATGCCCACCTACGCCCGGCTCGATCTGGCCTTCGAGCGGGGCGAGGGTCCGTATCTCTTCACGACCGACGGTACGCGTTACCTGGACTTTGGTACTGGCATCGCCGTGACTGCCCTCGGCCACGCCCACCCGAAGCTGGTTGCGGTCCTGGCGGAGCAGGCGGGCCGGCTGTGGCACACCTCGAACCTTTATCGGATCGGCCCGCAGGAGCGTCTCGCCGCGCGACTGGTCGAGCACTCGTTTGCCGATCGGGTGTTTTTCTGCAACTCGGGCGCCGAGGCCTCGGAAGGCGTGATCAAGACCGTGCGCCGGTTCCACTACCACCACGGCAATTCCGAGCGTGCCGAGGTGATCGTGACGGACGGGGCATTCCACGGGCGCACGCTGGCGGGCCTGGCGGCGGGCGGCAACGAGGCCCACCGCGCGGGGTTCACGCCGCTCGCGGCAGGGTTCGTGCGGGTTCCCTACGGCGATCTCGAAGCCACCCGGGCTGCTGTCACCGATCGGACCGCAGCCGTGTTTGTCGAGCCCCTGCAGGGCGAGTCCGGCATTGTGACTGCGCCGCAGGGCTATCTCGCCGGACTGCGCAGCCTGTGCGACGAGCACGGCATCCTGCTTGCCCTGGACGAGGTCCAGACCGGGGTCGGGCGGACCGGCCGGTTCCTGGCCTGCGAATGGGAGGAGGTCGCGCCCGATGTCGCCGGTCTCGCCAAGGGCCTCGGCAGCGGTTTCCCGATCGGAGCCGTCCTGGCGACGGAGCGGGCAGCGGTCGGCATGGTGCCCGGCACGCACGGGTCCACGTTCGGCGGGAACTTCCTCGCGAGTGCGGTCGCGGATGCCGTGGTTGAGGAGATCTTGGCACCGGGATTTCTTGCCGGTGTCGAGCAGGCGGGCGTCCGCCTGCGTGATGGATTGGAGCAGTTGCGGAATCAGCACCCGGGGGTGATCTCGGAAGTACGGGGCCGTGGCCTGATGCTCGGCATGACGGCAGCGGTACCAGCGGCGGATCTCTATTCCCGCTTCCGCGAGCACCGGTTGCTGACGGTTCCGGCGGGCGGGGACACCGTGCGGATGTTGCCGCCGCTCAACATCGAGAACGCCCATGTGGACGAGGCGTTGACCATAACGGAAGCCGTATTTCGCACGTTCCGGTGAGCGGCGGCGGGCCGGCACGATGAACCAACCTCGACACTTCCTTGACCTTGACCGTCTGAATGGTGCCCTGCTGGGACGGCTGCTCGATCGGGCCAGCGCCTACAAGCGGAACCGCGCCGCCCTGCGGGCGGAGCCCGGCGCGGGTCGCGGGCGGACGCTGGCCATGCTGTTCGAGAAACCGTCCACGCGGACACGGGTGTCGTTCGAGGTAGCGATGAACGAGCTGGGCGGCCGGGCGCTCACCCTCGACCGGCAGGGGACCCAGATCGGCCGGGGCGAGAGCCTTGCTGACACTGCTCGCGTGCTGTCGCGCTACGCGGACGTGGCGCTGCTGCGAACCGGTTCGCACGACCAGCTGGAAGAGTTTGCCCGACATGCCGAGATTCCGGTGATCAACGGCCTGACCGACCGGAGCCACCCATGCCAGGTCATGGCTGATCTGCTGACCCTCAGGGATCGGTTCGGCTCGCTGGAAGGCCGGCACGTGGCCTGGATCGGTGACGGCAACAACGTGGCCAACTCGTGGATTCACGCGGCGATGCAGCTCGGCGTGCGGCTGCGCGTTGCGTGTCCTCCTTCCCGGCAGCCGCCAACGGACCTGGTGAGTCGCGCGGTCGAATCGGGATTCGTGGACCTGGTGGACGAGCCGGCCGCTGCAGCGCACGGGGCCTCGGCGTTGGTGACCGACACGTGGAAATCCATGGCCGTGGACCCGTCGGTCGACGGTCTGGCGGACCCGCAGGCAGTGTTCCGTCCCTTCCAGGTGAACCAGTCGCTGATGGATGCCGCGGCGCCCGGGGCCGTGTTCATGCATTGCCTGCCGGCCTATCGCGGCGAGGAGGTCACCGCGGAAGTAATTGACGGTCCGGATTCGGCGGTCTGGGACGAAGCGGAGAATCGCCTGCACGTGCAGAAGGCCATCCTCGAGTGGTGCCTTGCCGAGAGCTGATTTCGGGACCCGGCCCCGAGCGCCGGGCCGTTCGCGCTTTCAGACGTAGGTCACCACTTCATCAAGCGGCTTTCGACCGATGGCGGGTACCGTCGCGTTCCTGTCGGGGTAACCCGCCACCAGCAGCAGGAACGGGCGTTCGGATGACTTCGGGCGGCCCAGAATATCGTTCAGGAACTTCATGGGACTCGGCGTGTGGGTCAGCGTCGCCAATCCCGCGACGTGCAGCGCCGTGATCAGCATCCCGGTCGCCAGCCCGACCGATTCCAGCGGGTAGTAGTGCTTCACTCTTCGGCCGTCGGCCAGACGGCCGTACTTCTGGGCGAAGATCGCGATCAGATAGGGCGCGCGCTCAAGGAACGGCTTGTGTTCGTCGGTGCCGAGCGGGGCCAGGGCGTCCAGCCATTCCTGCGGTGCCCGATGCCGGTAGAAGTGGCGCTCCTCCTCCTCGGCCGCCTGCCTGATCCGGCGCTTCGTTTCCGGATCGCTGACGACGACGAAGTGCCACGGCTGGAGGTTGGCACCGCTCGGCGCCGTCGTCGCTGTGCGCAGGCAATTCTCGATCACCTCCCTCGGGACTGAGCGGTTTGAGAAATGCCGAACCGTGCGCCGTCTCTTCAGCTCCAGATGGAACTGGCGCGCCCGCTGCATCATCTCGGCTTCGGGATACTCCCGATAGTCGAGGAGCCGAACAAAGGGATTCTTGTCCATCTCGTCATCCATCCGTCCTGATGCCGGTCTCGCGCGCATTCAGGCCGGTTCAGCCGGCCGGGGATCACGCCAGTCCGCGCCAGCGGGTCACCGGTCTCCGAGGCACGAATTCTCCTTGTGGGGCTTCCTTGTGGGCCCGCGGCCTGGTGCGGCGCCCGGCCGGGCCACCTGATGAGCGCTGCAGCCGCTACACGGGGTCCCAACTGAACACGTCAGCGGTGCGATCGAGCGGATAGAAGTCGGGCTGCAGCGCGGGGAAGGCATGCTCGACCACGGCTTCCGGAGACCAGCCCGAGCCCTCGTGGATGCCTCGGAGCGGGCGGGACTGGCCGAGCAGGAAGATCTCGTTGCTGCGGACGCCGAAGATCTGGCCGGTCACGTGCGCCGCGCGGTCCGAGCAGAGTGCGACCGCGACCGGCGCGATCTTGTCGGGGGTCATCTGCTTGAGCTTCTCGATACGGGCGCGTGCGGCGTCGTCTGCTGCCGGGATGGTCCCGATCATCCGGCTCCACGCGAATGGAGCGATGCAGTTGGACCGCACGTTGAACCGCGCCATGTCGAGCGCAAGGGACTTCGAGAGACCGACGATTCCAAGCTTGGCTGCAGCGTAGTTCGCCTGTCCGACGTTGCCGACCAGGCCCGACGTCGAGGTCATGTGCACGAAGCACCCTGATTCCTGGGCCCGGAACCGGGTCGCAGCCGCCCTCGCCACGTTGAAGCTCCCCTTGAGGTGGACGTCGATCACCGCGTCCCAGTCGTCCTCGGTCATCTTGTGGAAGATGGCGTCCCGAAGGATCCCGGCGTTGTTCACGACGATGTCGATCCGTCCGTACCGATCAATCGCCTGCGTGACCATGCCTTCCGCGGCGGCAAACTCGGTCACGCTGTCAAAATTGGCTTCCGCGGCGCCTCCTGCCGAGCGGATCGCCTCCACCGTCGCGAGAGCGTGTGCCTGGTCCTGGCCTTCGCCCGATGTGGCGCTGCCCGGATCGTTCACGACGACGCTCGCGCCATGCGCGGCCATCAGCTTGGCGATTTCGGCACCGATTCCACGCCCCGCCCCCGTCACCAGGGCCACTTTTCCAGCAAGAAGTTCAGTCATGGTGCCGTTTCCGATATGCGTCGTAGGCGTCAACTGCGGATGCCCGGAAGATCAACGATTGTGCAGCCTTTCGCCGCGAAGGGAATCCCCTCGCAGCATGCCGGAGTACCGGCCCCGAGCATGCGCTCGCCGCAATGCCCGGTCGTGTTCACGGAATCCGGTCCGGCAAATGTGGGGACCGGCGCCAGCAATACCGGACGCGGGCACGAATGGAACAGGCGCGGTCAATGCTCACGCGGGCGCGCAGGCGACCCTCCTGTCAACGCAGCATTGGGCCAGGGTGTGCCCTGCTAGCGGTCGGCGGGCGTGTCCAGTCCCGCGGTACGGGCGGCCGTACCAAGGGCTTGGTCCAGCGTGGCGAGAGGCAACTGTCGGCGTAGCGCCAGTTCAAGGTAGACCGCGTCATAGACGGTCAGGTCGTAGGAGTGGGCAAGGCGAAGTGCACCCCCCCACACACGCGAAACCGAGAAAGGGTCGACCTCGATGGGCAGGGCTTCAAGGTGGGCGCATAGCTCCTCCCAACTCTCAACGCCGATGCGCCTCCTCTTGGTTGCAGCGAGTAGGACACTTCCCACCTCTATCGCCCATAGCGACGGGACGACTGCCCGGTCGTCCTCCAGCAGGTCTCGTAGTCGGGCCGTGGCTTCGGTGGCTTCGTCAGGGAATACCCACGCCATGGTGACCGAACAGTCGAGGACAAACACGGGATCAGTACCTGCGGCCTTCTTCGAGTAGCGCGCGAACGGATAGGCCACCAAGACTGTGCGTGTCCTGAAACGCCTTCAGACCGGCAATTGCCGCCCGTACCTTGCCGGAATCATGAGGCTGGAACGGGATCAGTTCGGCGACAGCGCGATTGTGTCTCGTGATGACGAACCGTTCGCCGTTTGCCACGCGGCGCAACAGCTTAGGAAGGTGGGTCTTGGCCTCGAACGCGCCAATCGTGGGCATCGTGTGAACTCCGGGCAGGCTCTGTTCAACTAGTCTATAACTAGTCTAATTCACTGTCCGGTTCAACGTTGAGTTGTGTTCGTCCTGGGCCGACAACCGGTTGCCGACAGCGGTGCTGCCGTTTATCGATCCAAGGGGGCCGGTCCCCAAGCGGCAGCAGCCGGGGCTAGGAAGCGGGTGTTGCGGCTGCGTCGGACGGACGCCTGCCGGTGGTGACCGCTTCGATCAGCGTAACCGTCTCGGCAATGCCGTAGAGCGCGATGAAGGAACCCATCCTGGGGCCGCGACTCTGGCCGAGCAGGGTCTCGTAGAGCGCCTTGAACCAGATCTTCGGCTCGTCGAACCCGTTGGCCCGCCCGACCTCGAAGATGGTGCCCTGGAGCGTCTCGCCGTCGGCGTCCGGAGGGAGGGCGCGGAGGGCCTCGGCCAGTGCCAGCAGGGCGGTGCGTTCTGGCGCGGTGGCTGGCCGGTACCGCTTTTGGGGACGCACCCGGTCCTGGTAGTAGCGGACGGCGAGGGCGACCAGCTGGTCAAGCGCAGGTTCCGTCGCGGGCGCCGCGGCCGGGAGATAGCGCGCGATGAATCCCCAGAGCACCGAGGCGTCCTCGGCATTGCAGGCGCTGGCAAGATTGAGCAGCATCCCGAACGTCAGCGGCACGGTCCGGGTGCGCGCGGGCTGGCCGCCGTGGATGTGCCACACCGGGTTTTCCAGCAGTTCTGCAGAATCGCCTTCCTGATCCCGGTCCGCGAACTGCTTGAGGTGGCGCTCGTAGTCATCGACATGCCGGGGGATCACGTCGAAGTGAAGCCGCTTGGCGCGGCCGGGCTGGTGATACATGAAGAGCGAGAGACTGTCCTCAGTGCCGTACGTCAGCCATTCCTCGAGCGTCAGGCCGTTGCCGATCTTTTTCGAGATTTTCTCCCCGCGCTCGTCGAGGAAGAGCTCGTACGTCATGTTCGCCGGCGGCCGGGCGCCGAGCACGCGGGCGATCTGCGCCCCGAGTTCGTACGACGAGATCAGGTCCTTGCCGTTCATCTCGTAGTCCACGTCGAGCGCCACCCAGCGCATCGCCCAGTCCGGCTTCCACTGCAGCTTGCAGCGTCCCCCCGTCACGGGCGTCTCGACTTCCGTCCCGTCGTCGCCCCGGTAGGTGATCGTGCCGGCATCGGGATTCCGGGCGAGTACGGGGGCCTGGAGGACTCGGCCGGTCGTCGGGCAGACCGGCAGGAACGGGCTGTAGGTCGCGCGCCGCTCGCGCCCCAGCGTGGGAAGGATGATCTCGGTGATTTCGTCGTAGTGCCGAAGCACCATGAGCAGCGTCTCGTCGAAGACGCCGCTGCGGTAGCAGCGCGTGGAGCTCCGAAACTCGTAGTCGAACCCGAACCGGTCGAGGAAGGTGCAGAGCTGGGTGTTGTTGTGGGCGGCGAAGCTCTCGTGCTGGCCGAACGGGTCCGGAATGTCGCTCAAGGGGCGGCCGAGGTGCTCGGCCAGCATGGCCTGCTCGGGCACGTTGGTCGGCACGCTGCGCAGGCCGTCCATGTCGTCGGAGAATGCGATCAGCCGGGTCGGCAT
>VXPW01000016.1:24742-51357 GCA_009839325.1 Rhodospirillales bacterium | reverse complement strand
GTGCGGTCGCCCTGGAGATAGGCGTCGAGATCGCTGAAGGCCGCCGGCACCTCGCTGCACGGCTCCGCCAGGCGGACCACGAGTTCCTTGCGGTCCAGCTCGGCCAGCATCTCGTCCATCGGTCCGTTCAGGATCACGGATCCCCGATTGATGATGGCGATCCGGTCGCAGATGGCCTCGACTTCCTCGAAGTGGTGCGTCGTCAGCAGGATGGTCGCTCCGGCTTCGTTGATGTACCGGACTTCGTTCCACAGGAGCTCGCGCAGTTCAACGTCGACCCCCGCAGTCGGCTCGTCGAGGATCACGATCGGTGGGCGGTGCACCAGTGCTTTCGCCATCATCAGGCGGCGGCGCATGCCGCCCGACAACGTGCGCGAGTAGACGTCGGCCTTGTCAGCCAGCCCCACCATCTCCAGCAGCGCCTCGGTCTGACGCCGGCTTGGCGGGACCCCGTAGAGGCCGGCCTGCAACTCCAGTGTCTGCCGGGGGGAGAAGAACGGATCGAGGACGAGCTCCTGCGGCATGACGCCGATGGAGAGCCGCGCCTGTCGCCAGGCCGCGTCGAGGTCGTATCCGTTGATTTCAACCTGGCCGCCGCTTTTCACGACCAGCCCGGCCAAGATATTGATCAGCGTCGACTTTCCGGCACCGTTCGGACCCAGCAGCCCGAAGATCGATCCCCTCGGGATCTCCAGGCTGACGCCCCTGAGCGCCCGCATGGCCGGCTGACCGGACTGGGCGCGGTACACTTTCTCGAGGCCGCTGATGCGGATAGCCGCCGCCGACGCGCCGGGCACGGAATCAGGACCGGGTTCGTCTAGCATGGCCGTTCCCCTTTCCTTATCATCTAGCCCCGCGCGTGGCAACGACCTGGGCCGCACCGCGCTCAGGGGCCGCGTCGCATGGCGTCTCCCGAAACGGTCGAAGTCGATGAGGATCGGGTCGCCTGCGACGGCGGCGGCGCGGAAGGTCATCCGCGCGTGTTCCTGTCGCTCCGGGCGGGGGGCGACGTCGTGTGTCCGTACTGTGGACGACGTTTCGTGCGGCGCGCTGACTGACCTTGCCGTGCTGCCGTGGCCGGCCCTACGCCCGTGACGGAATCGACCTCGGCGCGACCGCGGCTGATCCTGGTCGACGGCTCCGGGTACCTCTTCCGAGCGTTTCATGCGATGCGGGAGCTCACGCGGGCCGACGGCACGCCGGTGAACGCCGTGTACGGATTCTGCAGCATGCTGTGGAAGCTGTACCAGCAGGAGGACAGTGACGGTCTCGCGGTGATCTTCGACGCCGGCGCGAAGTCCTTTCGAAACGACATTTATCCCGCCTACAAGGCCCATCGGCCACCGCCGCCGGAGGCATTGATCCCGCAGTTTCCACTGGTACGCGATGCGACGCGTGCGTTCGGGCTGCCGTCGATCGAGCTCGCCGGATACGAAGCCGACGACCTGATCGCGACCTTCGCCGAGCAGGCGAGCAACTCGGGATGGGACGTCGACATCGTCTCGTCCGACAAGGATCTGATGCAGTTGGTGGGCCCCCACGTCAGGATGCTGGGGCCCCGCGACCTGGAGCCCATCGGTCCGCCGGAGGTGGCCGAGAAGTTTGGCGTCCCGCCCGAGCGGGTCGTCGATGTGCAGGCACTGGCAGGCGACGCCACGGACAATGTCCCCGGCGTGCCGGGAATAGGCGTGAAGACGGCCGCCGAGCTGGTGTCCCGGTTCGGTTCGCTCGAGGACGTGCTGGCCGGGGCTCCAGCGGTGAAGCAGCCCAAGCGCCGCGAGCGGCTGCTCGAGCATGCCGACGACGCGCGCATCAGCATGCGGCTCGTCACGCTCAAGCGCGACGTACCCGTGGACGTCGGTGTCGAGGACATGCGTCGCAGCCCGCCCGATCCGGACTTGCTGCTGGGTTTTCTCCGGGCGCAGGGGTTTGCCAGCCTGGTGCAGCGGATCGCGGGGCAGTTGGACGGTGCCGGCACGGCAGCGGCATCGACCGAGGCCGCGCCGGTCGAGCGAGACTACGAACTGGTCACCGATCTTCGCCGCCTGGACGCCTGGGTTGCCCTGGCGAACGCCGCCGGAATCGTAGCCGTCGACACCGAAACCACGGGCCTCGAACTCGAAACGCTCGAACTGGTGGGAATCTCGCTGGCCACGGCCCCCGGCCGAGCCTGCTACATCCCGCTCGCGCATGTGGGCGCCGCCGACAGCCCGGGGGAGGACGGCCTGTTTACGCCGCCCGCGCCTGCCCAGGCGCCGAAGGATCAGGTGCTGGCGCGGCTGCGGTCGCTGCTCGAGGACCCCGCGATCCTCAAGATCGGCCAGAACATCAAGTACGACGCCAACGTCCTGCACCGCGCGGCCGGCATCGAGGTGACGCCGATCGACGACACGATGCTTCTGTCGTACGTGGTCGACGCGGGCCGCGCGAAGCACGGCCTCGATTCGCTGAGCGAACGCCACTTGGGCATCGAGCCGATTCCGTTTTCGGCGGTGTGCGGATCCGGCCGTAACCAGATTCTGTTTTCGCAGGTACCGCTCGACAAGGCCTGCGAGTACGCCGCCGAGGATGCAGACCTCACGCTGCAGCTGCACCAGTGCCTCCGGCCGCGCGTGCTCAAGGAGCGCATGGTGACGGTGTACGAGACGCTGGAGCGACCGCTGGTTCCCGTCCTGGCGGCCATGGAACGGGCCGGCATCGCCGTGGACCGCGGCACGCTGGAAGAACTCCGCTCCGACTTTGAGGCGCGGATGGCGGCCCTCGAGACACAGGTCCACGGGCTCGCGGGACGGGCATTCAACCTGTCGTCGCCGGCGCAGCTCGGCACCATTCTGTTCGAGGAACTCGGGCTTACGCCTGGCGGCAAGACCCGCGTGAAGAAGAGCGCATCGACGTCCCACGCGGTTCTGGAGGAACTCGCGGGACAGGGCCACGAAATCGCGAGCAGCATGATCGCGTGGCGGCAGGTCCAGAAACTGCTGTCGACGTACATCGAGGCGCTGCTCGAGCGCAGCCGGGCGACGGGGCGCGTGCACACGTCCTACCACATGACCGGGGCCGCCACGGGCAGGCTGTCGTCGAGCGATCCGAACCTGCAGAACATCCCGATTCGGACGGAAGAAGGCCGGCGCATCCGCCGTGCCTTCGTGGCGCCGCCCGGCAGGGTCTTGCTGGCTGCCGACTACTCGCAGATCGAGCTGCGCCTGCTGGCCGAGGTGGCGGGGATCGAGCCGTTGCGGGAGGCGTTCCGGGACGGCGCAGACATTCACACGCTCACGGCCGCCAGCGTGTTCGCGGTCGCCGTGTCCGAGGTGGACGCGGAAATGCGGCGCCGGGCCAAGACGGTCAACTTCGGGCTGATCTACGGCCAAAGCGCGTTCGGACTGGCCCGCCAGCTGGGCATCCCCAAGGGTGAGGCCCAGGGGATTATCGACGCCTACTTCAAACAGTACCCCGGCATCGAACGGTACATGGAGACCACCAAGCAGTTCGCCAGGGATCACGGCTATATCGAGACCATGTTCGGGCGTCGTTGTCACCTGCCGAACATTCGCGCCCGGAACTTCTCGGCCCGGGCCGGATCCGAGCGGGCGGCCATCAACGCGCCGCTGCAGGGGGCGGCCGCCGACATCATCAAGCGCGCCATGATTCGCATGCCGGACGCGCTGCGCGGGGCGGGGCTCCAGGCCGACATGCTGTTGCAGGTCCACGATGAACTGGTCTTCGAGGTTCCCGAGGCGGAGGTCGAGGCGACTTCCGCGGTGGTCAAACGGACCATGGAGACGGCGCCGTTGCCGGCGTGCGCGATGTCCGTGCCGCTGGTGGTGGACGTCGGTGTGGCTGCCAACTGGGAGGCGGCTCACTGAGACCCGGGAATTCGCACGCTGGACTCCCGCCGGTGTCGGCAAGAGGACCGGCCGGTTCCCCGGAACCCGGTCGGAGCGCCGCATGCGACCCCGGGACGGCAGCGCTCCCGGCGACGCGTCGCCAGCCCACACGCGGCTTTCCACGCGGCCTTCGGCGGCCCTAATTCAAGCCGCGTCCACGCGCATGTTTCGGTGCGCACTTGACCTGGAGCGGTCCTACCGGTCAGGCTGAGGGCAAGGCGGAGGTCTCGATGGCGGTATCGCTCACTCACATGCGCGCCTTCTGGGCAGTGGCCAAAGCGCGTTCATTTACGCGGGCCAGCAAACAGCTGGGCGTGGCACAGGCCACGATCTCGCAGCACATCTCCAAGCTCGAGGACGAGCTGGGCGCCCAGGTGCTGCGGCGCCATGGCGGCACGATCGACCTCACGGACGCCGGCCGGTACCTCCTGCGACGGGTAGAACGAATCCTGAGCGACTACGACGAGGCCATGGACGGGATCGGGCAGTTCACGGCCGGCACGCGCGGCATGCTCAAGCTGGGAATCCTGAGTTCCGTCGCCCGAAATCTGCTGCCCGAGGCGATGCGCAGTTTCGCGGTGTCCTTTCCGAACGTCGAAATCGACGTCCAGGAAGTGCCGCCGGCCGAGACGATCGATCTCCTCTACGCGCGCCGCATTTCGATAGGCGTCGTGGCGTCGGACTCGATCGCTTCAAGCAATCTTCCGTTCGCCCAGACCGAGCTGTTCGTGGATCCCTATGTACTCGCGGTCCCCGAGGGATTGGCGCTCGAAGCGGTCGAAGACCCGACGGAGGACGTCAAGCCGGCCGTCGCCGACGTGTTGAACCGCACGATCCGGTTCGAGTACGGCAACCAGCACAAGCGTCGCATCGACGAGTGGTACAAGGGCGTGCTGCCGAAAGCACGGGTCGAGGCGACCACCCGGACCTACGAAGTGGCGCTGTCGATGGTGCAGGCCGGACTGGGTGTTGCGGTCGTGCCGGCGCTCGCCGCCGAAATCGGCCCGGGCCATGGTTTCCGGGTCGACCTTTACCGGACGCAGCTGGAGGATCGGCGGATGGCGGCCATGGTGCCGGACCAATACCTGCGGATCGATCCCCACCGGACGTTTATCGGCGCCCTAGCCGAGGCGGGGCAGGCGCTCGAACTGCCGGCGATACTGGAAGCACCATTTCTCGGCAGGCCAACGGCTCGCCAACGCCAGTCTGCAGCCTGAACGCCGTCCCGGCCGGGACGCCAGGCAAATTCAGCATGTTCGCCGTCGACGAAAGCCAGGGGCAAGCGGGAGTTCAGCGCATGGGAGGCGCGTCCGGATCGATTCGCATCGCCGCCGCGCTGCTGGGCGCGCTGGTCCTGCTTAGCGCGCCCGAGGCAGTCCGGGCCGCAGGGCCGGAACCTGCTGCGTGGTACGTGGACGTGGGAGGTGGCGCGGGCTGGAGCGCGACCATGGACAAGGCCGGGCACAACCGCGACACGACCTGCAGTCCGAACCGCGACTGCGGCGGCCGGCATGTCGAGGGGTTTCGCTGGTTTCAGGACCTGGTCCCCGAAACCGGCCATACCTTCTGGATCGCGGCGGGCCGACAGACCGGGCGGCTGCGGTTTGAACTGTCGGCGACGCAGCAAGCCCATCCCGTCGCGCTGGAGTTCATCGGCATCACGTATCTGGACGGCTCCGACCGGGCGCCGTACGTGGTCGACAGCCCCTATGCATCGCGCTCCACGAACACGGTGGACGAACTGACGACACGCTCGCTGTCGGTGAACGTCTACCGGGACTTTCCGGTGCCGGGGTTCCGGGCGACCCCGTATCTTGGCGCCGGCCTGGGCATCACGCACGTCGAGGTTTCCGGGCTCTACTTCCACAGTGACTACTTCTGCCGGGAAGGCCGATCGTGCGACCCGCCCGCGGACCGCTACGACACCGTGAAGTCCGCTGACCTCACGGACGTGGTCCCGGCGGCCCATCTTTTTGCCGGGGTGGCATGGCACGTGAGCGACCGGTGGGCGCTTGATGTCAAGCTCGCCTATCGCACCGTCGGCGACCTCGCGCACCAGTCCGCCTACGTTCAGCACGAATTCCCCGGCCTCACTTTTCGCGAGGCGGTCCGCGGTATCCGGCAGGGGTCGGTCCTGCTCAGCGCGCGATACACCTGGGCTGACGGCACGACGCCGTAGCCGACCAGCAGCGGCAGGTCGCTGGCGCCCGCCTCGCGGTCTTGCCGTCACCCGCAGGAGAATGCACGACGCGGCGCGATCGCGTTGCAGGCCACACGACACACGTGATAGGTTGCCTCTGCACTTTTTGTCCCTGTTCCCGCCATTTGCTCGTCCCGGACGACTGCCATAGGTCGAGGGTCAGGTTTGCTGCGGAAGTACGAACAAGCTCATGCCACCAGCCAAACCTTCGCCTCTGGCGGCGGTCGCCCAGAACGACGATTTTGTCGCCCAGATCGAAGCGGCGAACGATGCGGTCGCCCGCGCCCGCGCCCACATGGCCGAGCTCGTGTTCGGCCAGCCGCACGTCGTGGACCACGCAATCATCACGCTGCTCGCCGGCGGGCACGCGCTGGTCATCGGCTTGCCGGGGCTTGCCAAGACCCGGCTCGCGCGCTCGCTCGGCACCGTCTTCGGACTGGTGGACAAGCGGATTCAGTTCACACCCGACCTGATGCCCTCCGACATCGTGGGGTCCGAGGTTCTTGAGGAGGGAGAGGGCGGGCAGCGGGCCTTCCGTTTCATCGAGGGCCCGGTCTTCTGCCAGCTGCTCCTCGCCGATGAGATCAACCGGGCCTCGCCCCGAACGCAGTCCGCCCTCCTGCAGGCGATGCAGGAAAACGAGGTGACCGTGGCCGGCCGCGCGCATCCGCTCCCGTCACCCTTCCACGTCCTGTCCACACAGAACCCGATCGAACAGGAAGGGACCTACCCGCTGCCGGAAGCCCAACTCGACCGGTTTCTCATGCGGATCGACATCGGCTACCCCGACCGCGATTCCGAGCGCACCATGCTGATCGCCACAACCGGGCCCAAGGAGACCGAGCCCGAGCAGATCATCTCGGCGCAGGAACTCCTCGACATGCAGGCGCTGGTGCGTTCGATTCCCGTGGGCGACAGCGTGGTGGAAGCCATTTTGACGTTGGTGCGCCGCGGGCGGCCCGACCTTTCTGAAATCGAGATGGTGCGTGAGCATGTCTCGTGGGGGCCGGGGCCGCGCGCCAGCCAGGCGCTGATGCTTTCGGCGCGGGCCCGCGCAGTGCTGGACGGCCGGCTCGCGCCGTCGGTGGACGATGTCGTGGCGCTGGCCCGGCCGGTGCTGCGGCACCGGATGGACGTGACGTTCGCTGCACGTGCGGACGGCCTGAGTGTCCTGGACGTTATCGATCGTCTGACCGAATCCATCGCCTGAGCCGTTTGGTGCCGACGCCTGATCCCGCTCCCCGGGACCGCGCTGAACGTCTCGCTGCCGGTCTTCCCTCCTTTTCGATCCGCGCGCTCCGTGTCGCCGCCGGTGTGATCAGCGGGGTCCACGGCCGGCGACGCCGCGGGCGCGGGGAAAGTTTCTGGCAGTTTCGGCAGTTTCAGCCGGGCGATCCGGTGTCCTCCATCGACTGGCGGCGCACCGCGGCCTCGCAGGACATCTTCATCCGCGAGCGCGAATGGGAGGTGGCGCAGCAGGTATGGCTCTGGTGCGACCGGTCACCATCCATGGACTACGCCTCGTCGCCCGAACTCGAGCCGAAGCGGACGCGGGCGGCGCTGATCACGCTGGCCCTGGCAGCGATGCTGCTGCAGGGAGGCGAAACCGTGGGGCTGCTCGGCGCGACGCCGCGCACCGGCCGCGGACGGGCGATGCTCGGACGGATCGCCGAACATCTCGTGGCCGCCGCTCCTCCCGGCTCCGGCGTGCCGGCTGCCATCCGGGTAGAGCGCCACGCACAAACGGTCCTGGTCGGCGATTTCCTCGAGCCGCTGGAGACGGTTGCCGCCCGCGTGCGCGGTCTCGCCAACCAGGAGGTGGCGGGGCATCTCGTCCAGGTCCTTGATCCGGCTGAGGAGTTGCTGCCCTTCCGCGGTCGCATCCGGTTCGTGGGCGCCGAGGAGGAGGGAGACCTCCTGATCGGAAGAGTGGAGGCGGTGAACCGCCGCTATGTGCGCCGGATCGAGGAGCACCGGCAGGGGCTTGCCGACATCGCCCGCAAGCATGGCTGGGGGTTCCTGACCCACCGGACCGACCGGGGGCCGGAACCGACCCTGCTGGCGCTCCACCAAGCGCTCTCCGGCGCGTTCGAACGGTTCTGAGCGGTGCCGTTTTCGTTCGCCGCACCTTGGGCCCTGGCGGCCCTGGCGGGGCTGATCGCCGTGTGGTGGCTGCTGCGGATTCGGCCCCCGGCGCCCCGGCGGCTCCGGTTTCCTGCCATCCGGCTTCTCTTCGGCCTCGACGATCGCGAGGAACCGCCGCATACCACCCCGCTGTGGCTGCTGCTCCTCAGGATGGCTCTCTTCACGCTGGTGGTCCTCGCGGTCGCCGGGCCCCGCTGGGACACGGACCCCGCGCTGGAGGCGGACGGCACGCTCGTCGTTGTCGTCGACGACGGCTGGGCAAGTGCGCGGGGGTGGGAGAGCACGCGGCGGTCCCTGCTGCAGGTGATCGATGCTGCGCGGGCGCAGGACCGCTCGGTGGTGCTGGCCGGCACGGCACCGGGGACCGACTGGTTCCGCTCGCAGGTGCCGGCCGATCCGGAAGAAGCTGCGCGCTTGGCCCGGGTGCTGGCGCCGCAGCCTTGGGGCGTCGACCGGCGGGCATTTCTCGAATCGCTCGTCGGCGCGGAGTTCGTCGACGTCGGCGAGGTCATGTGGTTCTGGGACGGTACGGACGGGGGCGACCCCGAAGCGACGGCACTCTTGGCGCAACAGTTGTCCCGGGTCGGCGCGCTGTCCTTGATGGCCGGGCCGGAGCACGAGGCCCCGCAGTCGCTGCTCCCGGCGTCGGATGATGCGGACGGGATGGCGCCGCGCCTCCGCCGCACGCACGAAGCGGGGCTCCAGGAGGCATGGGTGCGGGCGCTCAGCCTGGACGGCCGGGTGCTCACGCGGGTATCGGCAACGTTTGCGGACGGAGAGCGGACGGCCAGTGCGCCGCTTGGCCTCCCGCGCGAGCTGCGTCGTGAAGTCACCCGGATCGAGATCGAAGGTCAGCGCCACGCCGGTGCGGTCGTGCTCGTCGACGATCGCTGGCAGCGTCGCACCGTCGGCCTGGTGACCCTGGGCGACGACTACGCCGCCCGCCCGCTGCTGGCACCCACCTACTACCTGCGGCGAGCGCTGGAGCCGTTCGCCGAGGTCCGCCAGGGGCCGCTGGGGACGCTGCTGGAGGATCCCCCGTCGGTGATCGTGCTGGCGGATGTTGGCCAGCTCCGCCCGGAGGGCCGCGACGCCCTTGAAGCGTGGTTGGAGGCCGGCGGCACACTGGTGCGCTTCGCCGGCGAACGCCTCGTGGACGCGGACAGCCCGCTGCTGCCGGTGCGACTGCGGGCAGGTGAAATGCGGTCGCTGGGCGGCGCCTTCAGCTGGGAGCAGCCGTTCACGCTGGGACCGTTTCCCTCGGAATCGCCTTTCGCCGGACTGGCGGTGCCGGAAGATGTTGTGGTTCACCGGCAGATGATCGCGGAACCGTCGGCGACCCTGGACGATCTGACGCTGGCACGCCTGGCGGACGGGACTCCGTTGGTGACGGCGGCGCGGAGCGGTCGCGGCGAGCTCGTGTTCTTCCACGTGACGGCGAACACGGACTGGTCGAACTTGCCGCTGTCCGGCCTGTTCGTGAGCATGTTGCAACGGATTGTCGAGCGTGCGGAAGGCGGCGATGCGGAGCTGGGGTCCGAGATGCTGCCGCCGCTGGCGGTGTTGGACGGTTTCGGCCGGGAAATGCCGCCGCCGCCGGACGCCGTTTCGGTCGACGCAGCACGGTTGCTGGAAGGGACCCCGGGGCCCGGCCATCCGCCCGGTTACTACGGCCATGACCTGTTCCGTCGAGCGCTGAACCTGGGTGGGACCGTGGCCGACGTGCAGGTGTTCCGGGGCCCGCTGCCAGATGGCGTGGAACCCGTTGCCAGGTTCGGTACGACGACAGTCGACTTGTCGGCGTGGCTGTTCGCCCTCGCGCTCGCACTGCTCCTGGTGGACATCGTGGCGGGCCTGGCGCTGCGCGGGCTGATCGGCGGCCATGGCTGGGTCTCTACGGCTGTCGTCCTCGTCGTGCTCGGCGGCGCCGATGTGCGCGCCGAGGATTCCGTGCCCCTGGGAGCGCTGGCAATCCAGTTTGGCTACGTGCAGACCGGCAATCCGGAGGTCGATCAAACGAGCGCGCTGGGGCTGGCGGCGCTCGGCCGGGTGCTGGCCGAGCGCACGTCGGTCGTGCCCGTCCCGCCGAAGGCGATCGACATCGAGCGGGATCCGCTGGTGTTCCATCCGTTCGTGTATTGGCCGATCACGGATCGCCAGGAGGCGGTTTCGGAGCGGGCGGTGGAACGCATCGAGGCCTACTTGCAGACGGGCGGCATGATCGTGTTCGACACGCGCGACGGATCGCCGGTGGCCCAGCTCGAGTCGTCGCGCCGCGGCGATCCGCGCCTTGCCGCAGTGCTCGGCTCGCTCGACCTTCCGCCGCTGGTGCCGGTCTCCGGCGGGCACGTGCTCGGTCGCTCCTTCTACCTGCTGGGCGCGTTTCCCGGACGCTGGGCCGGCAATCAGGTCTGGGTCGAGAGCACGGCCGAGCGGTCCCGCGACGAGGTGGCGAGCGTGGTGGTCGGAGCGGCGGGCTGGGCGGCCGCGTGGGCGACCGATCCCTCCGGCCGGCCGCTGTTCCCGGTGACCCCCGGTGGGGAGAGGCAGCGCGAAATGGCCTACCGGTTCGGCATCAATCTGGCGATGTACGCGATGACCGGCAACTACAAGTCGGACCAGGCTCACACCCGGACCATCCTGCAGCGGCTGCGGCGCGCTGCGGAACGGCGCTGAATCCGAATGGACGGGTACACGCTGACATTCGCTCCGCTGTTGCCGTGGGGCCTGTTCGCGGCCATGACAGCGGCCACTGCGGCGGTTCTCGGACTGGGTCTTCGAAAGCGGTCGTCCGGGATCGGCTTTCGCACGCTGGCAGCTGCGGCCCTGCTCCTCGCGATCGCCCGGCCGACGGTAACCGCAGAGCAGCGGACCGAACTGGCCGACGTCGTGCTGGTGGTGGCGGACGCCAGTCCAAGCCAGCAGCTGGGTGACCGCGCGGCGGCGACGTCGTCGGCCGTGCAGGCGATCCAGGACGAATTGGCCGACGACGGGGGCCTCGAGGTGCGGGCCGTGACGGTGGCCGGGGGCGGCCCCGGAACAAACCTGTTTGCGGCCGTGCGTTCGGCCGTCGCAGACGTGCCGCCGGACGGTGTCGCCGGCGTGGTGCTGGTCACCGACGGACAGGTGCACGACGTGCCGGAAGACGCGTCGGCACTCGGCTTCGACGCCCCGGTGCATGCCGTGCTGACCGGTGCGCCCGGCGAACGGGACCGGCGCCTGGTCGTCGATGGTGCTCCGCGATACGGCATCGTCGGCGAGGCCGTGAAATTCCGGGTCACGCTCCTGGACGAAGCGGCTGTGGGCCAGGCTGAACCCGTTCGCATCACCGTGCCGGGAGGACATGTTGCGGAGCGGGTTCTGCAAGTCGGGACGCCGACGGAATTCGAGCTGCCGCTGGAGCGGGCGGGCGTGGTCGCCGTGGCGCTGGAGGTGGCAGCCATTCCCGACGAACTCACACCCGACAACAACCGGGTCGTCATCCATGTGAACGCTGTGCGCGACCGGCTCCGCGTGATGCTGGTCTCCGGCGAACCCAGCATGGGGCTGCGGCACTGGCGTAACCTGCTGCAGGCGGACCCTGCGGTCGACCTGGTGCATT
The DNA here is from genome assembly GCA_009839325.1 of Rhodospirillales bacterium. GTDB lineage: Bacteria > Pseudomonadota > Alphaproteobacteria > TMED109 > TMED109 > VXPW01. Next base: position 39,524 of record VXPW01000016.1, on the reverse strand, counting down.
TCACGATCTTGCGGCCGCCGACCAAGCAGGATGCCACCCCGGTGCAGGAGCTGTCCCTAATCCCGTTCCCGGCCCGGGAACTGTTCGACGCCAACCTCGACGACTTCCACCTCGTGATCTTTGACCGTTATCACCTGCGCGGCATCCTGCCGCCGCAGTACCTTTCAAACATTGCCGAGTACGTGGTCCGCGGCGGGGCGCTCCTCGACATTGCAGGCCCCAGCTACGCCGGTCGCTTCAGCCTCGTGAACACGCCCCTGCGGGAAATTCTCCCGACCCTTCCGGCCGGGGAGGTCATCGAGCGCCCCTTTGTGCCGGAGCTCTCGGAGGCCGGGCAAAATCACCCCGTGACTGCTGGCCTCACCGCTGGCGCGGCCGACTGGGGCCCCTGGTACCGAATGGTGCGGGGCATGCCGGTGAAGGGCGAGTCCTTGATGTGGGGCGCCGACGGATGGCCGCTGCTGCAGCTCAGCCGTGTCGGCGAAGGCAGGGTGGCGCAGCTTCTCTCGGATCAGTCCTGGGTCTGGACCCGGCCGGGCCCCGGCGGCGGACCGAGGGCGGAACTGTTGCGCCGCGTCGTGCACTGGCTGATGAAGGAGCCGGACCTCGAGGAACATCTCCTGAAGGCGACGGTGTCCGACCGGCGCATCGATGTCCTCTACCGGAGTGTGGATACCCCGCTCCGGGAGATTACGGCGGTGGCACCGTCCGGCGCGTCTACGACGGTCCCGCTGGGGCCCGCCGCGGCCGGAACCGCGATCGCCTCGTTCGAGGCCAACGAAGCCGGATTGTGGACGTTGCAAGGGGGCAACCTGAGCGCTACGGCACTGGTCGGTGCCGCGGACGCGTTGGAACTGACGGAAATGCGGGCAGATCCCGGACCGCTCGAAGCGTTCGTCGGGGCCACGGGCGGCGGGGTGTTCTGGCTGGTGGATCACGGCGGACCGCCGCCGTTCCGGCCGGTGATGGCCGGGCAGACGGCGGCCGGCGACAACTGGCTCGGCCTGCGACGTCACGGCCGTCACACGGTGACGGGCCTCGCCCAGTCACCGCTGCTGCCCTGGCCGCTTCTCCTGGCACTGGCGGTAGGGGCGCTCTTTCTCGCGTGGCATCGGGAAGCGCAGTAACCTTGGGCAGGGTTCCGGCCCGGGGCACCGTGCCCGACTGGTGGAATCAGGCCACCCGAGCGCTGGCCCGGCGCGACCCGGTGATGCGTGGGGTTATCCGCGCCTCGAAGGGCATGGCGCTCAAGTCCCGAGGCAACGCCTTCCAGTGTCTGGCCCGGTCGATCGTCGGCCAGCAGATTTCTGTGAAGGCCGCGCACGCCGTGTGGCTGCGGCTCGAAGAGCGCCTGGGGCGGGTCTCCCCTCGACAGGTCTCGGCCTCCGACTTGACGGAATTGCGGGGCGTCGGCCTGTCCGCGCGGAAGGCGGAATACATCATGGAACTGGCGGCGTGGTTTGCGTCGCGTGCGGGCCGCCGCGTGCACTGGCCCGAACTCACCGATGCGGAGGTCATTTCCGTCCTCACCGAGCGTCGCGGGATCGGCCGCTGGACGGCAGAAATGTTCCTGATCTTCTGCCTGCTGCGTCCCGATGTCTTTCCGGTGGATGATCTTGGGCTTCTACGCGCGCTCAGTGAGTTGTATGGTAGTGAGAAGGGCAAGCGCTCGGCGGCTGAACAGTTCGGCGAGCAGTGGGAACCATGGCGTTCCTGCGCTACATGGCATCTTTGGCGCCACTTGGACCCTGTTCCGGTCGCCTACTAGCGTTAGGCATGTGGCTCGCCTGGGCGCGGTGTCGCCGCTCGCGCACGTATCGTGAAGTTGGGGTTTGCTGGTGATGTGGATTCGGTGTGTCGCAGGAACCGCTCGCTGTCTGCTTGTGGCAGGAGCATTGGTGTGGGCAACGTCGCCAGCCTCGGCGCAGCAAGCGGCGGTGGTGGGGACTGACAAGGTGACCGCGGAAGCCGTCGATCAGACAGCTCCAACCATCGGTCGCTTCGTGACACTGTTCGAGGCTGTCGTACCGGCATTGCTCGCGAGTCATGTAACCGAGATTCCGGTCAACATCGGTGATCGCTTGGCCGCGGGCGACATCATTGCTGTGCTCGACATCGACCGCCTTCGCTGGCAGGTCAAGCAGGCGAAGGCGAGCGTCGCGCAGAGCGAGGCAGGGCTGGCCGTGGCGCGGGCACGGGCGGAGCTGGCCCAGCGGCGTCTGGAGCGGGCCGAGGGACTGCGTGAATCCACGGCGTTCAGCCAGGCGCAGCGAGACGATGCGCGGGGCGAAGCGGACATCGCGGCGGCGCAGGTTCAGGTTGCCCTGGCGGCCCTCGAAGAGGCCAATGCGCGGCTGGATACTGCGGAGGATGACTTTGCGAGAGGCACCGTCGTCGCACCGTTCGACGGAGTGGTCGAGGAGCGGCATGCAGACCTGGGGGAAGCCGTTCAGCCCGGCGGGCCCGTGGTCACGTTGGTCAGCGAGAAGGCCCTCGAGATCGAGGCGGACGTTCCGTCACAGCGCGTTGCGGCTTTGAATCCGGGCGCAAGTATCGAGGTGACGCGTGCGTCCGGCGAAGCGATCGGGACGACGGTGCGCGCGGTGGGTACGGTCGAGAATCCGCGAACCCGCACGCGACGGGTGCGGCTGGTACCGGAACTGGCCGAATTGCAGCACATTCCCCCGATCGGCGAGGGCGTTACGGTGCACGTTCCCATCAGTGACACCGCCGTGCTGCCGACGGTCCATAAGGACGCCATCCTGCAGCGGCGGGGCATCTCGGTGGTGTACGTCGTCGTCGACGGCAAGGCGGAAGTTCGCCCGGTACAGCTGGGCGATGCCGTGGGCGACCGGTTCGTGGTGCTGTCCGGCGTGCAACCCGGCGAGGTCGCCGTCGTCCGCGGCAACGAGCGCCTGCTTCCAGGCCAGGCGGTGGCAGTAGCGCCGCCCGCCGAAGGCGGGCAGGGAGACCAGTCGGATGCGGTCGCAGAGGCTGCCGCGACATCGGACGACGCGAAAGAATCCGCCCAATGAACCTCATCCGCCTCTCCATCGAGAAGCCGATCGCCGTCCTGGCGCTGGTCGTCATGATCGTGGTGCTGGGCTTTCTGGCCCTCACCCGGATCCCGATCCAGTTGGCGCCCGACGTATTTACGCCGGTGATCTCGGTGACGACCTGGTGGTACGGCGCCAGCCCGTACGAAATCGAACGCGAGATCGTCAATCGCCAGGAAGAGGTGCTCAGAGGTTTGGAGGGGCTCGAACGCATGGAGAGCACCTCGCGCGACGGGCAAGCCGAGGTGAAGCTCGAGTTCAATGTTGGGATCAACATGGACCGGGCGCTCCTTCTGGTCTCCAACCGGCTCAACCAGATTGACGACTACCCGGATGATGCCGGCGAACCGCAGCTCGATACCGCCGGTCTCGATGACAATGCGGTCGCATGGTTCATTCTCACGCGCACCGAGGGCAATGAGCGCGCCATCTCGACGTATGGCGATTACGTCGAGGACGTGATCCAGGACCGCTTGGAGCGGGTTCCCGGCGTCGCGCGGACCAACCTGTACGGTGGCACGCAGCGCGAGTTGCAGGTCACCGTGCAACCAGAACAGCTCGCCACCCATCGCCTCACTGTTCCGGCGGTGGTGGATTCGCTACGGCTCGCCAACGCTTCGGTGTCCGCAGGGGATGTCGACGAGGGCAAGCGCCGCTACGTCGTTCGGGCCGAGGGCGAGCTCCAGACCCCCAAGCAGGTTCGGGATGTGGTGCTGGTGACCGACGAAACGGAGTCCGGTCGTATCGGACGCACCCGGATCGGAGATATCGCCAACGTCGACTTCGGGTACAAGACCCCGCGCGCCGATATCCGCTTCCTCGGGGAGTCGGCACTTGCCGTGAACGCGATGCGCCAGAGCGGCGCCAACATCATCGACACCATGGACGGGGTGCGGGACGCGATTGACGAACTGAACGAGTTCGCTCTGCCGAGCGTGGGCCTCACGATGCGGCAGGTGTACGACGAAACCATCTATATCGATTCGGCGATCGAACTGGTCCGCCAGAACATCTGGATCGGCGGGTTGCTCGCCGTGGTGGTCCTGCTCCTGTTCCTTCGTTCCTGGCGCGCGACGGTGATCATCGGACTCGCTATCCCGGTGTCGGTCGTCGCTTCCTTCGTCGCCATGGCGGCGCTGGGACGTTCGCTCAACGTGATTTCGCTGGCCGGGATCGCGTTTGCCGTCGGCATGGTCGTCGATGCGGCCATCGTGGTGCTGGAGAACATCTACCGTCACAGGGAGGGTGGTCGCTCAGGGCCGGAGGCGGCGCATGACGGCACCCGTCAGGTCTGGTCGGCGGTGATGGTCTCCGCGCTCACGACGGTACTGGTCTTCATTCCGATCCTCGTCATGCAGCTTGAAGCCGGGCAGCTGTTCCGCGACATCGCCGTGGCGATCTCGGTGGCCGTCCTGATGTCCTTGCTGGTGTCGGTGACGGTTATTCCCGCGCTCGCGACCTGGCTGCTTGGCCCGGGCCGGGGATACCGCCGGATCAGCCTCGGCCCCATTGATTGGATTCCGCGCTTGGTGGCGCGCTTCTTCACTGGATACGTGAAGCTGGTCCTCCGTTCCCGGATGGCTTCGGCGGCGATTGCGTTGAGTGTCGCGACGGTGGCGCTATTCGTGAGCTGGCAGCTGCTGCCGAAGCTGGAGTATCTGCCGGAAGGCAACCGGAACCTGATATTCGGCGTGATGCTCCCGCCCCCCGGCTACAATCTTGAAACGCTTACCGAGATTGCGGAGCGAGTGGAGGTCCCGGTTCGGCCGCTCTGGGCAAGTGAGACCGGCCCCGAGGCGGAACCCGGTCAACCGCCCAAGATCAAGAACTACTTCTTTGTGGCCATTCGCGACGGTCGAACGTTCTTCGGCGCCAGCGCGATGCAGGAAACGCGGGTTCGCGAGCTCATTCCGGTTCTGACCCGGTCGTTGTTCGGCGAACCGGGAACGTTCGGCTTCTTTACTCAGCCGAGCTTGTTTCAGCGCGGCTTTGGCGGTGGGCGTGCGATTGATATCGATATCAGCGGCCCCTCCCTTGAAAACGTCGTGGCGGTCGCGCAGCAGGCCGCAGGCCTGATCGGCCAGGGATTCCCGCGCGAGCAAGGCAACCAGATGCGCCCGATCCCCGGGCTCGATCTGGGATCCCCTGAGGTGCAGGTCCGCCCGGACCGGGTACGCCTGTCGGACAATGGCGTGACGGCTCGCGAACTCGCCATGAGCGTCGATGCTTTCAATTCCGGGCTCCGCGTCGCCGAAATCACCGTGAATTCGGAGCGGCTCGACCTGACGCTGCAGGGCCCGCAGAACGACATCGGTCACACGCAAGGCATCGAGACCCTGCCGGTCGTGACCCAAAGCGGGGAAATTCTCCCGGTAAGCTCGGTTGCCAATGTCCTGGTGACGTCAGGCCCCACGGAAATCCGGCACATCGAGCGGGAGCGCACGATTACGCTCCAGCTGCGGCCCTCTGACCAAATCCCGCTCGAAGCTGCGATTGACAAGGTTGCCGCCGAAGTCGTCGGCCCGCTCGAGGGCCAGGGGCTGCCCGCCGGGGTGAAGATCGCGATTTCCGGAACTGCGGACGAACTTACCCAGACGTGGAACGCGATGGTGGGGAATCTCATCGTCGCGGTGGTGATCGTCTATCTGCTGATGGCGGTCCTGTTCTCCAGCTTCCTCTATCCGTTCGTGATCATGCTGTCCGTACCGCCGGCGACGGCAGGCGGGGTGATCGGGCTCTGGATCCTGAACTTCTACACGGTCCAGCCGCTCGACATGCTGACGATGCTCGGATTCGTCATCCTGATCGGCATCGTGGTGAACAACGCCATCCTGCTCGTGCACCAGTCGCTGCTGCACATTCGCCAAGAGGGCATGCAGCCGCAGCCGGCGATCGTCGAGGCCACGCGAAACCGGGTGCGCCCGATCTTCATGTCCACGCTGACCACGGTCGCGGGGATGATGCCCCTGATCCTCTTCCCCGGCGCCGGCTCCGAGCTATATCGGGGCTTGGGTTCAGTGGTCGTTGGGGGCTTGACGCTGTCAGCGCTGATCACATTGATTATTGTTCCTCCCATGCTTCGAATCTTCGTCGCAGGCGAAACCAAACCGGCCACCCAGCAGCGCGTCGCGGAGCCGGAATCGGACGTCCTACCGCCCATACACGCGCCCCAGCCGTCGGAGGTGTAAGGAGTCATGGCATCACGACGCATCCCGGCACGCGCCGCCAATGGAACAAGTCGCCGCCGCGTCATCACGATCCTCGGCGCGACTGCGGGCGGCCTCACGTTGGGAGGAGGTGCCCTGCTTCTGGGCGGTTCGCGAGAACTTGAGGCCGTCGAATGGAGTGGGGTCGCGCTTGGGTCACCAGCGAGAATCGTGCTTTACAGCGACGATCCAGTGGGCGCCCGGTCGCTGCTCGCGCAAGTCGCGGATGACATTCACGCGCTTGAGGATGAGTTCAGTCTGTACCGGTCAGGATCGGCGATATCGCGACTGAACCGCACTGGCCAGATCGACAAACCCGGTCGGGAGTTCCTGCATCTGCTTGACGAATCCGTCCGGATGTCGGAACTGACCAGCGGCGCTTTCGATCCGACCGTGCAGCCGATCTGGGACGTCACGGCCGAAAGCTTTCGGAGCACCGGTCTGCCGCCTTCACTTGACGCACTGGATCGGCTCCGTCCGCTTGTGAACTGGCAGGGTGTCGATGCCTCGGCCGATGCCATTCGGTTCGCGCGTCCCGGCATGGCAGTAACGCTGAACGGAATTGCGCAGGGATTCATTACCGATCGCGTAGCGGACCGCCTCCGGGAAGGAGGGCTTCAGCACGTGCTCGCGGAACTGGGTGAAACACGGGCAATCGGGCGGCATCCCGATGGACGCCGTTGGCGGATAGGGATACCCGACCCCGATGGCGAGATGCTGATCGAGACGGTTCAGCTCGGCGACGAAGCCATCGCCACGTCGGGCGGATACGGCACGCGCTTCGATGCGGAAGGGAAGTGGCATCACATATTTGATCCGGCTACGACCCGATCCGCCCATCGTCATCGGAGCGTTTCCGTGATCGCACCGACCGCTACCGAAGCAGACGGACTGGCAACCGCATTCGCCGTGATGCCTGAGCGGGCAGCCGTGGAGGTTGCGGCCAGCCTGCCGAACGTGCGCGTCCGCGTGGTCGACAACGCAGGGGTAGCACGCCCGCTGGGCACCTGAGCGTCCGAGGACTTTCCCCGCAGTCCGGTCAAGAGCTGCGTCGATGAGTGTCGGGCGGCCCTGACGGCGGGCTGACTAGAAGTGGCCGCTCAGGCCCGCGTCGCGTTGCCGTGATGTGTTCGCGACGCGAGTTTCAGGGTGTCCGAACCCGCCGTTGTCCCGTGTGCGAGGCCCGCGCGGTAACTGCGCATGCGGCGGTATTCCGCGCCGCCTGAGCGGCTTGGCCGGCACCGGCGATCCCTAGCCAGGCGGGCCCGGGGTTCGGGACCGCTACTATCAATTGTTTCCTGGCCACCCCAACGCGACTGCTGGCACATCCCGCCGAGTTCCGACACCGGGCTCGATCACGCCGCGCCGGTTCGGCTACTCCTACACCCGAGGGTGCCGGACGCGGAAGTGTTCAGCATGCGATGCTCAACCTGAAGGGAACCACCATGACCCTCAAAGAGATGACCCGGACCCGGTCGCTGAAGACCGGGACGTTCGTCGTCGAATTCAACACCCCTGGAATCGGCCACGTGCTGAAGGCGGCAGGCAGCGACTTTGCCTTCCTGGACACCGAGCACAGCGGCTTCGGAATGGATGCTCTCAAGGCCGCACTCCGTTACATGGAGGCCGCTGCGCTGCCCACGATCGTGCGTGTCCCGTCGGGAGAAGCCCACCACGTCAACCGGGCGCTCGATGCCGGGGCAGAAGGCATCATGGTGCCGAAGGCTGAATCGGTTGCTGACGTGAAGGCACTCATCGCGGCCTCCAAGTACCCGCCGGCAGGAGAACGGGGAGTTGCCCTCGGGATCCAGCACGACCGCTTTACGGCAGGGACGGTGGATGACAAGTTCTCGGCGGCAAATGCACGGACCGTCCTCGCGGTCCTGGTTGAGACGCAAGGCGCGGCGGACGATATCGACGCCATTGCAGCTTTACCTGACATTGACTTGCTCTGGATCGGGCATTTCGACCTCAGCGTCAGCCTGGGGATTCCTGGCGAATTCGATCACCCGGCATTCAAGGATGCGGTCGCGCGTACGGAGGCCGCTGCACGCAGGCACGGCAAGTCGCTTGGGCGCCTGATCATGGATCCGGCGGCGGCGCCACCCCTATTTGCGGCTGGCGTGGATTTCTTCTGTTATTCAGGTGACGCATGGTTGCTCCAGTCGGCGTTCCGCGATGGAGCCGCCACCATTCGGGGCGCCTGTATCGGTGATGTGCCCCGGGATCAATGACGCGCCGGACGGAACAGGCGACGGCGTCGCCGGCTCCAGCCTCGGTCGCCGATCTTCTGCGAATCGGAAGAGGGTCCTGCCTCCCCCTCGGGGAGTCGTTTTGCTCGGACCTTCTTGACCTCGGATGGTCACGCAGGTCCGGGGCTATGCTCTCCGTCCCGCGGATGCACATACCCGAAGCCGTTCGCTTCGTGACGAGGCGGCTTCTGCGGTAGGGAGGTGATGATGAGCGATCAACGCGATAGCGGTCGAGGGAGTCGGACAAGGATCTCGCGAATCGCCCTGCTGGGGTTTGCGGTCGCAGTTCTGGCAGCGATAGCGATGATGGCGGCGGCGCTTGGTTATCGCTTGGGCCTCTGGTCATTTCGATTCGCCTTGCTGACCCTGACCGACTACGCCGCATACGCGGCGTTTGCCGGCGGCGCCATCTCGCTGATTGGCCTGGGCCGAAGTCTCCCTAGCAATCTTCCAGGTGTGGTCGTGTCGGTGATCGGCATCGTAGTTGGGGGTTACAGCTGTCACACGATCTACCAGCAGTGGGTGACCGTGAAGAGCGTACCGTTCATCCATGACATCACCACCGATACCGTGAATCCTCCGGCTTTCATCGCAGTCGTTGCGGCAAGAGAGGCGGAGGGCGCCAATCCTCATGACTACGCCGGAGAAACGGTCGCCCGTCAGCAGGAATGCGGTTATCCCGAGCTCGAGTCCTTCATCGCTGCCGCAGAGCCTGCGACGGCCTACGACCGCGCCCTCGATGTCGCCAACAGCATGGACTGGGAGGTCGTGGCGGCCGACCGCGAGCTGGGCAGGATCGAGGCGACGGACACGTCGACTTGGTACGGCTTCAAGGATGACATTGTCGTTCGCGTCATCTCGGCAGATGCAGGTACTGGTTCTCGGGTCGATGTGCGCTCCCTAAGCCGGGTTGGACGTAGCGACGTCGGGGTCAATGCCGCGCGAATCAAGGCCTTTCTTGCTGCACTCGAGGTTGCGCTCTAGAGCCGGCGGCGAGTGGCCGTCGCCGTGACCGGGCGTGCTTGCGGAGAACGCCGTACCTGGCTGGAAACTCTTTACATGCCAGCCGTGGTATCGGTCGCTCCCGTAGGGCGGGCGTGATGGTCGGCGAACGAGCCCGGGGCATGGGCTCGCTGCCGCTGCGACAAGGGGGGTCCTGGCAGCTGCCGTAGGCCGCCACTGCGATGGCCGGAATTCCGCACTTACATGTTGTTGTTTCGCACCAATTGCGATGGTTCGAGCCCAATGACGGCGACGGCGCTGCCGAAAATGCGCTCCCGCGTGAAACACTTGTTGACCGTGCTGCCGTCGTTCCTGCATCCTCCCTCGCGAAATCTCAACTCGATGGAGCAGCCTTTTGCCGGGTGCTGTGGATGAGACTTATTGATACCTCAGATACCGCTCTGGCAGCTTCGAGGCCCGCAGGGCGCCGGAACCACTTCTGCGACGCCGTGCTAAGCGGCACGCAATACTGATCCGCTTGAAAAAACGGAATGTCAGCTTGTCATGAACATCATAAGCTATGACATTACTTGACAAAATAGTGTTTGGATAGTAGGTAATGTCAGCTTGAAAGTGCCGGATGAGGGGGGCGCTTCTGTCCGGCTTGTGCAGTGCGTTTTGGATTGCGCGACCCGCGGGTTCCAGAACGCCGTGTCAAGGGGGACAAGTAATGAAACGATCGCTGGTTCTCGGAATTCTCACCGCCTTTCTCAGTATGGCGGTGTACGGCGTGGCGCACGCGGAATTTTCCGGCGGCCTGAAGCTGGCATCCCACTATGCCTGGCAAGGGGGGTCCGAATCTGCGGAGGAGCCGGCGCTCCAAGGCAGTATGTACTACAATTTTGACGCCTGCTATGCCGGGTTCTGGGCGTCGAGCGCCGACTATCCCGGGGGCATTGAAATTGACTATGAAACCGGGTGCGGAGGTTCGCTGACGGATAACCTCGGGTGGAACGTTGATTTAATTTATCTGACCTATCCGGGTGCGACCGAAGAGAACCTGTTCGAGCTTCGCTTGAAGCTGAGTGCTGATCTCGGAGTGGCAAGCGTTTGGGGCAGGGTGCTGTTCCCGACGTGGCCGGATCAGGATGGCCCAGACCAAAATACCAGCGGGCACAACCGCCCTCAGTTCGGACTCACTGTGCCGCTCGGGGACGCACCGGTCAGTGTCTCGGCAACCTATGGTCAGGACAACAACCGGCCGAATTGCGACGACTACGACTGGTATCACGTGTCGGTGGACACCTCGTTCAAGGGCTTTGGATTGAGCGCGTTCTATTCTGACCGCAGTGACCGTGAGCCGAGGTGCGGTCAGTCCGGTCCCGGCAAGGCAGAGGACGGAATTTTCGGCGTGTCTATTTCGCGAGGTTTTTGACGACTGACACGCGGGTCATCAACGGGTCACGGCGTGGGGCCTTTGACCTGTTGTTGGCTTGAGTCAGTACGGGCGCGTCGCCTGTGCTTGTGCGTGACGCCACTCAGTCGGGCGTATTGAAACGGATCGGACATTTGGGCGAGTGACGCTTGCGCCGCCGTCAACTGCAGGTTCCCGCGGGTTCAGGCAAGTTGACGGCGGCAGTTTCATTTGGCGCGGTCAGACCTCGCGAGAACAGCCGCAACTTCCTGATGTTGGGGCAGGGCCGGATCTTCCGTGCTGTCGCACAGCGACAGCCCAGCGTAAACCCGGCTGGATCAGCATGAACGGCACATTCCGAAGTCCGGCATTCCAGACCGCGGAAACCTCACCTTCAGGCCGTCAAATTCGGCATTAGCGGCTTATTGCCGGTACAAGTGGAAAAACAGGGGCATGTGCGGGCGTCCCGAACGGCCAGAGGATCGGTGACAGGCTCCTCGGGACAAGCTGGCTACTGTTTGGTGGCTGGCGTACGCTCCCCAACGAATAGCTTGGCCGAAGGAGGTCCTCATGGCGTTTCGGAATGACCCTGACGGCACCAGGCTGCCGGTCAAAGTTGATCCCACATCGAATGGCGAGTTTGTGCCGGTGCCGCTGGATCCGGTTAATCGCGGCGCCAATCGCCTGGCACACGAGTGGGCGAACGAGAACGCCGGGCGTCTGGGTCTCTCCAGGCGGGCATTTCTGGTGTCCTCAGCCGGTGCGGCCACGGCACTCCTCGCCTTCAATCGGGCGAACGCTGATGCAGGTCGAACGGGAGGCTTCTTCGATATCCCGCAGGTTGCCGCGCTTGATGTCGAAGCGGCAAGAGAAAGCCTTGAAGGTCGTGAGTTCGTGTTCGACGTGCAGGGTCACTTTGTCGGCCAGCACGGTTTGGGACGGGTCGGGCTCGGTGGATCCGAAGAATTCATCAAGGACATTTTCCTGGATTCGGACACCGACATGATGGTCCTGTCCTTCATTCCCTCGAATCGTGAACGTGAACTGCTGACAATCCAGGAAGCGGATGAAACCCGCCGGATCATTGACGCCATGGAGGGAAGCCATCGCCTGCTGATTCACGGCCGCGTCAATCCCAATCAGGACGGGGACCTGGACGGTATGGAGGAACTGGCCGAACGATGGGGGGTCTCGGCCTGGAAGACATATACGCAGTGGGGTCCGGACGGCGCGCCGGGTTTCTTTCTGCACGAGCCGGGTCCCGGTATCGCCCTGATCGAGAGAGCGCGCGCGCTCGGAGTCAGGAACATCTGCGTGCACAAGGGGCTACCGTTCGGTCGCCGGTCCTACCAGCACAGTTTGTGCACCGACATCGGGCCCGCCGCCAAGATGTTCCCCGACGTGAATTTCCTCGTGTACCACTCGGGATTCATCAGCGGCGAAACGGAGGGTCCGTATGATCCCGAGCGAGGCGAAGGCGTCGATGAACTGATTCGCTCGGTCGAGGACAGCGGGATCGGCCGCAACGCCAACGTCTACGCCGAGCTGGGCAGTACCTGGCGGTTCCTGATGCGGGATCCTGATGGCGCCGCCCACGTGATCGGCAAGCTCGTGAAACACATCGGCGAGCGCAACGTGCTCTATGGGTCCGACTGCATCTGGTACGGCTCACCGCAGGATCAAATCCAGGCCTTCCGGACCTTCCAGATTTCCGAAGCTTTGCAGGAAGCTCACGGCTACGCGCCGATGACCGACGCGTTGCGGGCACGCATCTTTGGGCTCAACGCGGCGAGGGTCTATGGAATAGATGTGGAGGAAGTGCTCCAGAGGGCAGGCAGTGATCGCGTCGGCCTGCAGCGCGCGGAATATCGGACTGCGCCCGATCCACATTTCCTGACGTTTGGCCCAACGACCAAGGGTGAATTCGCCGCCCTGCTCAAGGCCCGCGGCGGGCCGCTCTAGGCGGTCTGCCGGCGCGGAGCGTTCGGGCGAACGGGGCCCTCATCCCGGCTCAGGAGACAATGGATCCTCAAGCGCGACCGGCTACCAAGAGCTGATGACCGGGCGCAGCAGCAAGCAGGTTACGGTCGCCTGAATCGCGCAGACAACCGCTCTCCGAACCTTGGCTCACGCCTGTCGCCGTTGGGGCTACGCGGTCCGGTTCCGGTATGCGCGTTCAATCAAGTGATCTGCCGAGATCGGCCCTGGACCCTTCGCCACCACGTAGAGCAGCACGAAGAACCAAAGAATATGGAAGGTCCAGAAGCCCTCCGGCGCCACGATCTGGATGACAATGGTCATGACGAACAGCGCCAGAGCAGACAACCTGGTGGCGAGCCCGACCACCAGCAGGACCGGGAGGATGTTTTCGGCAAGCGCCGCGAGGTGCGCCGATAGCACCGGAAAGGGCATTCCGAACTCGTGCTCGAACAGGAAGATGGTGCTGTCATTCACCGAAAACCCACTGATCTTCGCCTGTCCTGACCGAAAGAAGGTCGGCGCGATTGCCACCCTCGCCAGAAGCTGCAGCAACCAGTCCGGGATCCGTGCCATCATTGCGTTCGCGCAACTCACGATCTTGCCGAGCTGCCTCAGGCCGTCTGCTGGTGCACTCATGACGGGTCTCCATCATCGGAATTACTTGTATCCGGGGCGAGCCGATAGTCCGTGAACGTCCCGCCTGCAAAGAATCCTGCAAGGTGTCCTTGAAGATCAAAGTTCGGGTCCGACCGGCAGGCTGTCTCCCAGGCCCCGCCCAATGTCAGTCCCCTACTCAACGCGAACCCGAAGTGATAACCGGCCTCCGAAAGTGTGCGTACTTCCACCTCCGCGTCCGGCCGTATGACCATAAGCCATTCAGGTCCGCCCTCAACTTCGATGGGAGCGTCGGGTTCGGTCTCATCGCGTGCGAGCCGCCAAATCTCGGATACCGGATAACGCGATTCCAGCCATTGGCAGCTCGGGTGTACTGCCAGCTCGATCATGCTCATCCGGTCCGGCGGGACAGCGCCGAGTTCACCGATTCGGAGGCTCGGCGCTTCCGCGGCGGCATATGCGCGATGCCAGGCCAGTTCAAGCCGCGCCACGTCGGCAAACCAGGTGTAGGCGGCTGCGGCCTCGTAACCGGAGACAAAGTCGGGAAATTCGAACCCGTACTCGACCAGACGACCATGGGGTGGGGGATAGGCCCGGGCAAAGTCTGCAGCGATCCGTTCGAAGAACGCCTGGCCCATGAGGTGGCAAAGAGACGGATACAGCGCTTCCAGGGCCCTGACTACCGCATAGGCAATGTTGTTTCTATAGACATTGAGCCGCGTGGCGATATCAGGGCCGGTGGAGGGCCGGGCAAGCAGCTTCGCAATGCTCTCGTCGCCCTCTTCCTCTATGGCAGTTCGAAAGGCCGACTGGACTTCAGCGAGACGGGGCAACACGAAAACTCTACGTGCCGGGATCGACACGAACCGGTGCCGACCTGGCCCTATGGGTGACCGGAGAAGACCGATCGTCGCCTACGTGGGCGATATGTGCGCGCATGATCCGTGCGGCCATTTGCGCCTCAGCAACCAGATCGGACAGCTGCGGCAGGTTGGCGTCCCGTTCGATCAGCGTCGGCGTTGGTCCTCGGCGCTGAATGACGGTGCGGTAGAGGTCCCACACGCCCGCCGGCACCGGTGAACCGTGATCGTCAATGCGAATGGTCTGTCCACTTGCCCGATCGACCGCGTGACCGGCCAGATGGATTTCTTCGACAGCCTCCAGGTCGAACGCGTCCAGCCACGCGACGGGATCGAACCCCTGATTGAACGAAGAGACGAAGAGGTTGTTCACGTCCAGCAGCAGGCCGCAACCTGTCCGTCGGGACAGTTCACGGAGAAATTCGGGTTCCGGGATTTCCGGTTCAGAAAACTGGAG
>VXPW01000016.1:0-24642 GCA_009839325.1 Rhodospirillales bacterium | reverse complement strand
GGGACAGTTCACGGAGAAATTCGGGTTCCGGGATTTCCGGTTCAGAAAACTGGAGATAGGCCGAAGGATTTTCGATCAAGAGAGTTCGGCCAAGATGATCCTGCGCCCGGCAGACGTTGGCCGACACGATTCCCAGCGATTCGTGTGTCAGGGGAAGCGGCAGCAGGTCGGAGAAGAACGCGTCCTCGATCCGGCTCCATGAGAGATGTTCGGACACGACAAAGGGTTCGAACCGATCGATCAGGACAGACAATCGATCAAGGTGACTGGGCAGCGGAGGTTCGACTGACCCAAGGGACATACCTACCCCGTGCAGGGACAGGGGGTAACGGCTTCGGATGGCTTCCAGGTATCGGAGCGGCGGGCCGCCCTCAATCATGTAGTTCTCGGGATGAACCTCGAACCAATCAACCGGCGGAGAGGTGTCCAGCACTTCCTTGTAGAACTGTGACTTGAGGCCGACGCCGCTGCTTTGGGCGAACGGCCGGTCCGGGGCAGCAGCTGATGCCGGCTCAACTGACGCGCCAGGCATACGTGGCTGCCCCGGTCCGGGTGGCAGGATGTCAGTGGATCAGATGAACCGATCAGCTCTCCTCGAGGCTGCCGCCGACCAGCTTCTCGCAGAGGCCCGCAGGCACAAGAATCCAGGCATTCTTCTGGCCATCGACGGTTGAGGTGCCCTGGCAAGTGGTGCCTTCACCAGCCGCACAGTCGTTCTGACCGGCCTTTGCGACTCCGTAGCATTTTTCCATGTCGCCTTCGGCCGACAGCGCTGTCGTTGCCGGCGCGGCCACCAAGAGCGCGGTCAGTGCCCCCGCTACGACCATGGCGGCGGAAGCCCGTTTGTGATCAGCCATTTTCTTGTTCCTCTCAGGATTTGAACGAAGGTCATGCCGGAAACCGTCAGCCAACGGCTTCGCCAATTGTGAACATTCTCACCGCGTGCGGCGAGAGTGAATTCAAACGGCATACACGAGATATATGTTTGACAACCCGCCGTGACCATATTGCCTTGACAGCTGGTGGCACGTGTCGCACCGACCAGTCGCCGCCTGCCGCCGGCACTCTTTCGCTGCCTGCGTCGAGCTGCGATCAGGGCCCGGGGAACGCTGGCTGCCGTCCCGCCCGGCGCACCCGGTCGGCCGAAATCCGATACTTGACGCAATGAAAGCCCCCTCGGCGGGGGCCGTGCGGCAGCAAGCCGGGCCGGCGACGCGCTTGGCGAGGGAAAGGCATCCGAGAACGGGTCGTTCAGAACGCGGGTGAAGGCGACTCATTCAGGCAGCAATGTGTATAACCGTCGCGCGGCCCGGGCATCGGCTTGTGGCGCATGTCCCTGCGCCCCGCGGCCCTGCCAAGCCCGGGGTCCCGTTCGCGCGGTAGTCGGTGGCCATGCGGGATCCCAACTTGGGCCGTGCCGGCGCATGAACCTCTCTGCGGAGTGCATTGTCTTGAAACTCTACGATTTCGGCCCTGCGGCCAACTCCAAACGCGTACGCATGTTCCTGGTGGAAAAGAACATGGACGTGCCAATCGTCGAACTGAACGTGCGGGACGACGAACAATTCAAGGAACCGTACACCTCGATGAATCCGTTTCACTGCGTCCCATTCCTTGAACTCGATGACGGCACGGTGATCGCTGAATCGATCTCGGTTTGCCGGTATCTCGAGGAGCTGCAGCCGGAACCGTCGATGTTTGGGCGTACGGCTGTGGAACGGGCGACCATCGACATGTGGAATCGCAGGGTGGAACTCGACGGCTTCATGCCGATCTTGCATGCCACGCGAAACCAGGTCCCTTTGTTCGCGGGCCGTGTCGTGCCCGGGACGCGTACGGACTTGCCCCAGTTGCCTGCGATGGTGGAACGCGGTCAAGAGATGCTGCACATTTTCCTGCAACGACTGGATCCTCAGCTTGCGGGCAATCAGTTTGTCGCAGGGGACGAGGTCAGCATTGCCGACATCACCTGTTTCTTCGTGATCAATATGGCCAATCGCTTCGAGATGGGCGTGCAGGAGCGGTATCCGGGCATTCACCGTTGGCATTCGGAGTTTTCGGAGCGTCCATCAGCGAGCGCCTGAACAAACGATCGTTTTCCGTGCGTCCTGAGCGCGCGGCCAGGGCGCCGGCAGTCCACGTGACAAGTGGGATGGCCGCAATGGACGCTGACGGAAACCGGCCGGCGACCGCTGTGCCCGGTTTTATCGCCTCGAAGGTCGGTGGCGGAAGGGTGGCTGCCCGTTCGGCCGCTACCGGCCGACCGGGCCCTGTCCGCCACGCTTTCGCAGGCATTCCACCACGCCCAACAGGACGAGCACGAACGCGACCAGGAACGTAGCCACTGCAAGTATTTCGGGGCTGATTTGTTCGCGAATGCCGGCCCACATCTGCCTGGGGATGGTGCGTTGCTCAAGTCCTCCGAGGAACAACACGGTGACTACCTCGTCAAATGACGCGGCAAAAGCGAACAATCCCCCGGCGATAACGCCGGGGGCAATCAACGGCAACTGGACGCGACGAAAGACCGCAAACGGACCGGCGCCCAGACTCGCAGCTGCACGTGCCAAATTCTGGTCAAACCCGCTGAGCGTGGCCGTCACGGTAATCACCACGAAGGGTGTGCCAAGGGCGGCATGGGCGAGGATCAGGCCGAGGTGCGTCTGAGAGAGGCCCAGCTTCGAATAGAAGAAGAACATGCCTGCCGCCGAAATGATGATCGGCGTAATCATCGGCGAGATCAGCAGCCCGGTGACGAATGCGCGGCCAGGCATCGCGGGGCTGGCCAGTCCAAGCGCAGCCAGCACCCCGAGGACTGTCGCCAGGGCTGCTGCGACGAGGCCGATGAACAAGCTGTTGGTCAGGGCCAGACGCCACTCCTCATTCACGATCACACTTCGATACCAACGCAACGAATACGCGTCGGCATCGAGGGCCAGCATTCCTTGGCTGAACGTGAAATAGGGTTCCGCGTTGAAGCTGAGCGGAACCACGACCAGCATCGGGGCTATCAGGAATGAGAAGACCACGATGCAGAACGCAAGGTGCAGTCCGCGCCCAAGGCGCTCAGCGAGATTGTGGCCGGTCATGCCATTCCGAATCAGGTGAACCGCATCCGTTCGATGCCTACGAGCCGATTGAACAGGCAATAGAGCAACGCGACGCAACCCAGCAGGACGGCGCCGAGGGCGGCGGCGAGGCCCCAGTTGAGGGATTGCTGCATGTGGTACGCAATCAGGTTGGAGATCAATTGGCCCGTACGTCCACCAACCAGGGCAGGCGTGATGTAGTAGCCGATGGACAGGATGAACACGAGCAGTGATCCGGCCGCGACGCCGGGGACGGACTGCGGCCAATACACGCGCACAAACGCCTGCCGGAACGTGGCCCCCAAGGCTGCTGCCGCTCGCATCTGGGACGGCGAAATGGTTCGCATGACGGCGTAGAGAGGCAGGACCATGAAGGGCAGGAGGATCTGAGTCATCGCTACCAACGTGCCCGTCATGTTGTAGATCATGGGGAAGCGTGTCTCGTCAGTGGTCACCCCGACCGCGACCAAGAGGTCGTTGATTACCCCTTGATTCTGAAGAAGGACGATCCAGGAAGTAGTACGAACCAGTAACGATGTCCAAAACGGAACCAATATGAGAAGCAGCAGGAGGTTGGCTTTCGAGGTACTGCTGTTCGCGATCAGGTAGGCCACCGGATAACCGAGGATCAGGCAGAGCATGGTGATCACGATGCTGACTGCCAATGTCCGACCAAGCAGCGGGAGGTAAATGCGCCGATCTGGTGGCTGAAGAACCACCTTTCCCACTGAGTCTTGTCCCAGATCGAGGGCGTGCAGGAAGTGGCGCGCGGTGTACCGCTCGCCTGATTGTTGAAGCGCACGCCACGCCTTCGCCTCGCCCCAAACCGGGTCGGCGGCGATCACGGCCTCCTTCCACGAGTCCGGGTTGACGTCACGAAGCTTCCGGGCCGTGCGGATGACCGCACTGCGCATGCCGGTTTCCAGGCGGTTGACGCGCGTGGCGACGCCGCCGAGGGCCCGTTGCTTGTGCAGCTCTTGAAATTCCAGCCCCAGCGCCCGAAATACTTTTTCACCCGGAATCGACGTGCCGTCCCACTCGTCAAGCAACGCGAGGGTGTCAGGTAGGGAGTCGGCAACCAGAGGCTCGTGAACGCTGCGAACCAGCATCGTGCCCAGCGGAGCCAGGAACGTGACGCCGATGAAGGCAACGAGCGGCAGCGTCAGGGCTGCCGCCCGAAACCGCGCTGCCGCTAGCGAGAGAGCCACACGCTAAAGCGCTCGTTCATTTCCTCGCCGTTGTCGCTCCACCACTCCCAATCATTTCGCACCACGCGGCCCATGTTCTCGGGCGCGCTCGGCATGTGCGGCCGCATTTCCACGCCGGTCTCGTGGTGCGTAGAAATCAAATCAATGCCTGAGCGACGCGTCGGACTGTAGGCGATGTATCGGCCAATGGCAGCCATGTTTTCAACCCGCGAGGCAAACAACAAGAAGCGTTTGGCCGCTTCCAGGTTTGGCGTCCCGGCGACAATGGCGAACTGAGAATAGTCAAGCATCTGGCCGTCCCAGACGATGGTGAAGGGCTGTTGTTCCAGAACCTGAGCGTTGAAAATGCGTCCGTTGTACGCGGTGCTCATGATGACTTCCTGGTCAGCCAGCATCTGAGGTGGTTGCGCACCCGCCTCCCACCAAACAATGTGTTCCTTGATCGTGTCGAGCTTGTTGAAGGCCCGGCTCAGACCTTCGGGGGTGTCCAGGATTTCGTAGACTTCTTCTGGCGGCACACCGTCCGCCATCAACGCGAATTCGAGGTTCCCGACGGCCGTTCGACGCATGCCGCGGCGCCCCGGAAACTTCTCAACATCGAAGAAATCCTCAATGGTGGTCGGCCGTTCCCCGGCAAAGCTTTCATTGTTGTAGGCGTAGACGGTGGAGTAAAAGATGCCGCCGCCGCCGCACTCCGAGTACGTACCTTCGTAGTAATCGTCGCGTGCGGGCGTGCCGTCTGCAGCCGGCGGTAGTTCGTCGATGTCGACGAGTTCCAACAGGCCCTCGTCACATCCGCGTACCAAGTCCGCAAACTCTAGATCGACCACGTCCCAGTGGACGCTGCCAGTTTCTACTTGAGCTCGAATCTGGGCAAGGCCGCCGTTGTAGCTTTCAAGGCGCACCTCGATATCGGTTTCGATTGTGAACGGGTCCATCACCGCCTTCTTGCACGCTTCCGCATATGATCCGCCCCAGGACACCACGGTCACGGAATCACTGGCCACCGCCTCCGGAGCAGCAACGGCATGCGTTGCCAGGGCGACGATGAATGCATGCACAACTCCTTGGAGTTTGATGCGGGATGTGTGATGGGCATTCATACGCCATCCTCTCGATGAGATTGAGCCAATACCGAATCGTTCGTTCGACCGGTTTTCGGCTTCCCGGCGTCCACGGCGCTTCGCGATCGGTTCTCAGTGCCTTGCTGATTCACTGGGGTTGGGCCTGAACCACCTTCCTCGTCAGGCAGGGCACGGCAGTCCATCACGCTCCAGCCGATGCGGACGCGGTCGCCTTCCAAGACTGCGCTGTGACCCACGGTGTTTTGAATCTTGACAATGAAATTGGGGTTGCCGCACAGGTTGACGCGCAACCGAAGATGATCGCCGATGAACAAGATGTCCTCGACGACCGCCTCGAACTCGTTCGTGTAGACACCCGGTTTGGTGAGGCTCACGCGTTCCGGGCGGATTGCCAGAACGGACCTATCGCCGGGGCGACAACCGTGCACTGGGAATGCCCTGACGGTTCCGCCTGGCGTCTCAACGTCGCAGAAATCGCGCTCCGCTTTCCGGACGTGCCCTCGCAACATATTGTTGTCACCGATGAAGCTCGCGACGAATTCGCGCTCGGGTTCTTCGTACAATGTCTCCGGTGCGGCGACTTGCTGGATGTGGCCGCGGTGGAACACCGCGACGCGTGAAGACATCGCCATCGCCTCCTGCTGATCGTGCGTGACGTAGACGACGGTCACGCCCAAGTCTTGCTGCATTCGGCGAATCTCGAATTGCATCTCTTCGCGAAGGCGCCGGTCCAATGCACCGAGCGGTTCGTCCATCAGCACCAGCGACGGATTGAACACCAGCGCCCGGGCAATGGCGACGCGCTGCTGTTGACCTCCCGAGAGTTCCGCAGGCCGACGGTCTTCGAAGCCGTCTAGCCGGACAACCTCGAGCGCCTGCCTAATCCGCTGTCTTCGACTGGCCGCCGAGATCCCGCGCACCTCCAGCGGAAACGCCAGGTTCCGTCTTACAGTCATGTGGGGAAACAGGGCGTAATTCTGAAAAACCACGCCGATACCCCGTTTCCGCGGCGGCAGGTGCTGGACGGACCGGCCCGACAAACGAATTTCTCCGGACGACGGCGCTTCGAAGCCCGCCAGCATCATCAAACAGGTGGTCTTTCCGGACCCGGACGGGCCCAGCAACGTGAAGAACTCGCCCTCCTGTACGCGCAAATCAAGGTCCCGGACAACCATGGTCCGCCCGTCGTAGGTCTTGCTGACACCCCGGAACTCAACATGCGGCGCGGACTGCATTTCGTACGACCTTCAGGAACAGATTTACTGACAACAATTGTAGCTGCTGCCCTGCTGGCGACCACCGAAAATGCCGCTATGGCGGCCTCGCCTCCAGTTCGCTGTGGGTTCAGCAATCGTTCGGGCGATCCGGACTTCAGGCGCGCTCGCACGCAGTCGCCATGGAACCGGAACCGATGGTGCCCCCACGCGCGCTTCACCTCTGCTCGTGCGCGGCAACGCGGCGACGGCTCTCCGAGGTATGGACACCATCCGGAACGCGGGTATCACGCCTCTTCAGAGGCGGCCAATTGGATCGCGCTGACCTTTCAGAACGTCGGGCTGATCTCAAAAGTGAACTTTCACTACCGAGAAGTCGTCGGGTAGCGCACCTTCGCCGTACTGGGATTGCACCCACTTGTATATTTCTGCCGGTCCCCGACCGGCATCCGCGCTTGCAAAATCGACCAAGTCTTGTTGGGACAACATCTGGTCTTCAGCGACGGGGATTTCGTACGCTCCGTCGCTATACACCAGCAATTGATCATGTGTCTTTACGGTAATTGTCGCTTCAGGGAATTGTAGGCCCGGAAACGTGCCGATCGCCACGTTTCCCTTGTTGCCCAAGAGCCTGGTGGTCACTGCACCACTATCGCCCGAGTCGTCACGATCAACGCTGAGCAGGATCGCGGCCGGATGTCCTCCGGACGAATACCGCAGCTCACCGCTTCGCCGATCATAGACGCCGTACCAGATCGTAAAGAACATATTGTTCTGGTTTTCCATGGGAAACGTATCGTTAAGCGCGGCAAGGACCGAACTCGGGTCCCGAAAATCGGCGCTCGACATCGCCTGCGTCCGTAGGACATTGATGATGGTTGCGGACAGGAGGGCAGCGCCGATGCCGTGCCCGCAGACATCAATCAGGTAAATCGCGAAATGGTCCGGATCAATGTGGTGGTAACCAAACGAGTCACCGCCTAGCTCTGTCGACGGCTCGAAATACCATTCGGTGCTCGGCCATTCGGAACGCGGCTCCGGTAGAATCGAACATGCGTAACGGGAGGCATCGTTCAGTTCTTCTTCCAGCCGTGCTTGCGTGCGTTGCAGCAGGATGTTGCTCTCCGCAAGCTGATCCTCAACGGCCTCACCGTGAGCGATAGTGGCCTCGTAAAGCAGCTGAAGATCACTGTGCTCGGCCTCCAGCTCAGCAAGCTTGCCTCTGGTTTCCGCGAGCACACCAGCGAGGGCGGGTGCTACCCGCGCTTCTTCCAGTTCCTGCTCAGTCAGGCTCTCAGCTGCCTCGGTGGACATCGGCTCCGCTTGGCCTCAGCATTGGACAACGCACACTTGCGAGAATTTTGATCGCCATGCACGATGGTGTCAAATCGTGAGCGTCGGCACCTGGTCTGCAGAAGTGTTAGTAAATAATTGATCTGCCGCGCACTGTCGGATTAGCGCACGCGAGCAGAACCTGAGCGGCGCTGCCGGAATCCTGTCATCACTTCCGACCTGCGTTGGCAAGTCAGCGGGACTCGGCCGAGAATCGGGGTTGGCGCGATGGTTCGACAGGTTGGAGAACGTGGGAATTGAACGGTCGTGAAATCTCGTGTGCGCGACGAGATCCGGGCGGGAAACGTGGCGCGGACTTGCGCGCAAACGGTGATCTCGGTGATACGGCAATCGGTCAACCAGGCGGTAGCGAGCCCGGAATTGATTCCTGGCGAAAGGAGGTCGAAACCCCAGTGCGCAGGACGCCCGGAAGGACGTCACGTATCATCGTGTAAACCGCTACAAGGCATTTTCATCACGGCGGGAGTGCGGCCACTGCCGGCTGTCGATGTACCAATCCCGTTCGGGTCGTGATTGCTCTCTGTCACGTGGCCTCGCGTACCGCAGTCACACACCGTCGTTGCACGGGCGGGGAAGAAAGGCGGGACTCCTGCAACTAGCCATTCGCCGCCGTGATCAGGGATCAGGGCCAGCCGTGAAACGACTTCTGTGCAGGTGGGCCTTCCGAAGCAAGCCTGCTCACGCGTCCTGATCGGGTCGATCCCGCTCCGAAAATGCGCACATGTGCGCTGATCGCCCCATTATCCCCAGCTGCAGTAGCCTGTACATAGTAGCCAACCTGTGCTATAGGTCACCGGCGAGCGGTTGGCGATGATCTGCTAGCCTATTGTGCGCAATAGCTTCTTCCAGCGATTGTGGAGCAGCATCCGGTCTTTCTGAGAGTTCTACATGATGGCGGCCGAACGGTTGCGCACCACTCTGGCCCCGTTCAATGGTGACGGGTGCCGGAGTCGTGACTTGCCCCGGAATCGCGAATCTGCGGACAGTGGTACCGGGCTGGTAACTGCATGACCGATACGCAGAACCACAGCCTCCCTGAGGACGGCTATGACGTCCTTCTGGAATTCGATTTGGACACACAGGTCCTGGATGACCAGTGGGACTATTGCGATTACATGTCGTCATACGTTGCGCGCATGGTTAGCCACAATCGCGCCGACCCGTTCATGTATTCGAACCTTCTGTCAGCGACCCTGAATGAGCTGTTCGAGACGGTGTATCGCACCCGCAAGGAAGCGGGACAATTCCGGTTTCAGATTCTGCGAAAAGGCTCCATTGACAGGATCACAATGCTGGTGCCCTGCGCGGTGGACGAACAGCAGTTCTACATCAAGACAGCGGAGGAACTCCGTACGGCTGACGCTTCCGAAAAATACATGGATCTCCTGTTTTCGGACGAGGGGTTCGACCGTCGTGTCGGGCTGTACGAACTCGCAATTTCGTACAAGGCCGCAGTATCAGCTGACGCGGTTGAGGATCGCGCAATTCGCCTGACGGTTGACTTGGCGTTGGAGCCAGAGACGGACTGATGGCAAACCCTGACCTAGCATCGTTTCAGTTCGGGTTCGACGAGAACGACCAGGTGTTCACGTTGAGTGGTTCGATGCGGCCGAAGGAGATCAGAGAGATCAGTGCGTGTCTGGAGTCTCTCCGGGCCTGCGCAATGCGAGCAACCGGGATGTTCTACGTCAACGTCCGGCGGTTACTGCAGTCAAACAACGTCGCGTTCAATGGCATGGCTTCCGTGCTGCTGGAAGTTTGCCGGGAACGGTCTGACGTAAACATTACGATCACGATGTCCAGTGTGGTTGGGTGGACACCCAGAAAATTCAGAGCACTGCAACGAAAGCTTCCTCGTATCAACGTTGTCGAGTACGACAAGGATTTCTACCCTGGACAGGCGTTTGTCGAAGACAGTTCGTTTGTGTCCGTGTTGCGGAGACAGACGACGATGACATGGCGACACGAGAAGCACATACTCCCGCGTCACGGAATCGGGGAGGGTATGAAAATCGCCGACATTTGCTGCGGTATCGGCGATTTCGCAATCTTGCTGTTCAAGGAGTTCAATCCGACCTACGTTGTAGCCCTCGATCACGCCAAGTCCAGCCTCGAATATGCCCGCAAGATGGCAAAGGAATTCGATGTGACCGGTGTCGAGTACGTCTACGGCGATGCTGCTGAGATGCTACTGCCGAATGGCGAGTTCGATTTCGTGACGTGTCGGCACTCCCTCCAGGTCTTTGATCAACCTGAGCGCATTTTGTCGGAACTGCTCCGAATCTGTAAGCCCGGCGGCCGCGTCTACGTCACCAACGAGAAGAATTCTCACTGTTTGGGCGAGCCGCGCTCAGAATCCATCCAGTGGACCTACAACGAAGTTGCTAAACTTTGGAAGCACTTCAACATGGACATCGAAATCGGTCCAAAGAGTCGCAGATTGTTACTTGACGCCGGCTTCGTCGATATCCGCATGGAATCGTTCATGGTGACCAATCTTGATGGAGATCCGGAGGAGTTTGCGGAGGTCGTAAGAACTTGGCGGCATATGTTCGCCGAAAGTATGGCCAGAGAGCGCGGTGACAACGAAGCATTCATCGAGAAGTTCAAGAAGGGTTTCGACGACCATATCTTTGCTGCCCTGCATCCCAAGGGTTACGCGGGGTGGCCGATATGGGTCGCTTCCGGGCGAAAACCGCTATGAGCTCCCGTCAGGGTGATGGCGGTAGGTTGTCGTTCGGGCGCTTTTCGCTTCGCAGTTTCCGCGCCAAGTTTGTACTCGTCGTCGGCGCCGCGGTCGTGTTTGACCTGGCGATGTCTGGCGGGGTGTCGATCTGGAACATGCAGCGGCTGTCCGAAGGAGCGCGGGAAGAGATCAGTGAAGGCCTGACCCAGTCCACCGAGCAGTTCCTGCAGACGTCCATCGAAATGACGACGTCCCAGGCCGACCTGCTACTGGAACGAGTGCATTCCGAAGTCACGATGTTGGCTAACGGGATGCAACTCCTGATCGACCACCCTGATGTGAAAGGTGAACTCGGCGCCGCAATAGCGGCTGATCCGGACCTGACCAGCCCGTTGGTTTACAGCACCGAGGGTGGGTGGTCGCAAAACATGCCGGGTGCGCCTTCCGCCGTCAGCGTCTGGGGGTATCTCTTGGATGAGAACCGCCGGCCTCTCCCCAGCACTGCCCAAGAAATTCAGGACAGCAAGTTTCTCGACTTGATGGGGCCCGCGATCATGCAGACCGGCGCCCCCAAGCTGCAGGCCTATTACGTCGGTCCCAAGCACGCATCGATCTTGAGAGCCACGCCGTATTCGGAACAGGCCCAGACGTTCGACAAACTTTATCCCGGACACAATGAAGGTCCCAATTTCTGGGACTTTTTCTTCCCGGGAGTGTACGAGGGCTGGCAGGCATGGTTGACCGACCCAGACGCCAGGCAGGTCGCTTCCAACATTGTGATGACCGAACCCTACGTGGATGCGATCACCGGCATACTGATCGTGAGCTTCTTTCATCCGCTCTGGACCGCCGACCGCACCGACGTCGCCGGAATGGTTGCCGTCGACATTACTCTCGACCAATTGACCTCGCTCGTTGAGAGCATCACGATTGCCGATACTGGTTTCGGCTATCTGCTGATGTCGAATGGAAATGTGATTGCCATAAACGAGTCCGGTGAAGCAACAATTGGACTGGTTGCCAGTGAAGGTGGGGGACAAGGCGTAACCGGCATTGACAGATCGATCCGGAGCAGTATTCACCCGGCCATCGCGGACATGCAATTGCCGACTGGAAGTGACGTCACCATCCAGCACTTGACACTTGACCAGAGCGGCGAGGACACCGACTACCTGATCGTTCAGAAGCAGTTGCGCCCGACAAACTTGTGGAATCTTGACGGCATCGGCAAGGAAAACATGACGGTTGGTTTCGTCGTGTCGGAAGAGGAGGTGTACCAGTTGCTGACGGCCGTGGAGAGCGGGATATCCGACGCCACATCACGAATCTACAATTTGCAGATTGCCGTATTGCTGGTCAGCCTACTTATCGTTTTCTTCGCCGTTTACGCGATATCCGGACGCATCACGGCCGGTTTGAGCGCACTTGCCAGTGCTGCGAGGAGTTTGGAACAGAAGGACTATTCGGTTCGGGTCAACATTCCCACGCGCGACGAAGTGGGCAAGGTGGGAGTTGCGTTCAACAGCATGGTGCAGGAAATCCAGTACCATACTGAAAACTTGGAAAACTTGGTTGAAGAGCGCACTCGCAACCTTGAAGAAGCAAACCGGGAAATTGTTTCTCTTAATCAGCAGCTTCGAAGTGAGAACTTACGCCTCGGCGCTGAACTCGATGTTGCGCATCGGATTCAGAAAATGGTGCTGCCGCGGGTCAGCGAGCTGGACCAGATACCCAAGTTGGAAATTGCCGGATACATGGAGCCAGCCGATGAAGTCGGAGGTGACTACTACGACGTGCTTCAGGACGGGTCTCGCATCAAGGTTGGTATCGGTGACGTAACGGGTCATGGCCTTGAGAGCGGCGTATTGATGCTGATGGTCCAGTCAGTGGCCCGGGCTCTTTACGAAAAAGGGGACCAGGATAACGAGCGGTTTCTCGACATCGTAAACCGTGCCATCTTCAAGAACATAGAGCGCACCGAGTCGGACAAACACCTGACCCTTGCTTTCGTCGACTACGAAGAGAACGAAGTCACACTGACCGGACAGCACGAGGAAGTCTTGTTGGTGCGGAGCAACGGCTCGCTTGAACGTATCGATACCATGGACCTCGGCTTCCCCATCGGCCTCGAATTTGACATAGCGCAGTTTATTGGCACGCGTAAACTGAACTTCTTGAGCGGCGATACCCTCATTCTCCATACCGATGGCGTGACCGAAGCGGAAAATTTGGAAGGTGAGCTCTTTGGGTTGGAACGCCTATGCGAGAGTGCAAAGGCAAACAGCAATGGTTCGGCTGTCGACGTGGTCAACGGAATTGTCATGGACCTCAAGTCGCACATCGGAACGCAGAAAATTCACGACGACATCACCCTCGTGGTCATGAGGCACCGGTAACCGGATAGCGACGGATGCGCAAGCAGGTAGGCAACACAGGCATCATCAGCACGTTCACGGCCGGTTCCTTGCGTTTGAAGCTGTTTGCCGTCCCGCTTGGCCTCGCTTGGAAACACTGTGGTGTTACTTCAGATTTCCTTGGGGACTTTTGTTCTGCACGTGCTGTTAGAGGTTCCGTCGACGCGAACGAGATACGTCACAATGTGTGTTATCTTGTAAACGAATTATTAGAAAACGCAGTAAAGTTCAGGACGTCGGGTGATATTGTCATCGAAACATCTTTGGAGAACGGTGACTTTCGGCTTTGCATCGCTAACACTATCAGTAAAGAGGGTGCACTGCGGTTCCAAGATGTATTGAGCGGGCTGCAGGGGCGGGATCCTTCGGAACTCTTGATCGAACGGATCGAACGAAATGCGGCTGATCCCAATTCAACAGGATCTGGCCTCGGCCTGTTGACGTTGATGAGCGACTACGGCGTGCAATTGGGCTGGGACTTCCAGGCGTCCTCCGACGATGAGGGCACGGTCCAATTGGCAACCTACGCAGTTTTGCCAATGCCATAGAGTACGATATGCTGGTACTTGCGTGTTTTTCAAGCGCATCCCCCTCCCATATGAACCACGGGTGATTCGGTCACATGGAAATCAAGACGAGTGAATACCGCATATGGGTAGAGGATGCGGTGATCCATTACGAAGGGACAATGCGACTGTCTGGTACGGAGGCCTATCAGCCGATCATGGCGATGATGAATGACGTCCTGGAGTCGCAACCTGAAGAAATTACACTTGATTTGGTGGGGCTGGAGTTCCTGAATAGCTCCGGTATAAACCTGCTCGCGCGTTTCACAATAGAAGTACGTAAGCAAAAGAGTATTGCAATTGCCGTTAAGGGTTCAACGCGAATTCCCTGGCAATCGAAGTCGCTGCCGAACCTCCGGAAGCTCCACCCGTCGCTGCAACTGAACTTCGTTTAGGCATCGCCGATCGCCGCCGCGGAGGCCAAGCCCAACAGCGGCCATTATCAGAGAGATTGAAGAAGGCGCGCGAAGAAACCTAGTGGCAAACTGTCCCGGTCGCGGATAGTGGTGGCATGCCGTCGTGGGAGAGCCCCTACCTGTAGAACCCGTCGAAGATCGGAGATCTGAAGCGTGGCTCCAGGTTGTTCCAAGGTTCACGTACAAGCGAAGGAATAGGGCTCCGGCATACCGTCAGCCAGACTTTTCCGGCGCACGAATCGAACGCCCTGACGCCGCGCGCGAGTTCGGTGACGACGTCGTCACGCTGGTGGAGAGGTGGCCGACAGGCGCTTGAAGTAGCACTGAGAAGGGAACGTGCAGGCGATATGCACGGGCCATCGGCTATCGCATTGAAAAGCGCTCGACAGGCGGGCTTGGCACGCTTTAGTTTTGGGCTATCGGGCCGCGAGTCCCCCGGCGCAGGTCAACCATAGACGTGCCCCCTCGTCGAGGTGCAAACCGGTCAATCCTTGCGTACTTGCGCCTGATCAGACTGGAGGGTCGCGCCCGTTGAAATGACATTGCCACACAACGGGTATCTCCCTTGAGCGTCCGCTCGGAAGTGTCCCGTCGGTATTGCCACCTGACTTGCCCGGGATCCATTCTGGGCACGGTGACGGAGCGGGTAACAGTCTGCAGCCTGATCGGGCTACGATGAAGCGCGGACCGACCGCTCCCACGGCCGATTCGGCGGGGTATTTCCGCCGGGCATACGGGTCAGAGCGCCAAGCGAGGATGAGCTTGTTGGTGAGAGGTAAATGAACGACACAATATTTCCGGTACCGGACGCAACCGCTGCGGACGCTCACGTGGACGCGCAGCAGTACGAGGACCTGTATCGCGCCTCCATTGCTGACCCGGAGACGTTCTGGTCGGAACATGCCCGAACGATCGACTGGATTCGTCCCTTCACCCGGGTGCGCGATGTCAGCTACGCATCCGACGACGTCCACATCCGGTGGTTCCAGGACGGAACTCTCAATGTGTCCGCGAACTGCATAGACCGGCATCTCGCGTCCCGCCGCGATCAGGCAGCCATCGTCTGGGAAGGCGACACTCCCGGAGACAATCGTACTGTCAGCTACGGCGAACTCCATGAGGAGGTTTGCCGCATGGCCAACGTCCTTCTGCGACGTGGCGTCCGGAAGGGTGACCGTGTAACGATCTATATGCCGATGATCCCCGAAGCGGCTTACGCACTTCTCGCCTGTGCTCGAATCGGCGCCATTCACTCGGTTGTCTTTGGCGGCTTTTCTCCGGAGTCGCTGGCCGAGCGGATACTGGACTGTGGATCGACCTGTGTGATCACGGCCGACGAGGGACCTCGAGGAGGCAAGCTGGTGCCCCTTAAGGCAAATACGGACCAGGCGCTTCGGCGTTGCCCGGATGTGCACACGGTGTTGGTCGTGGAAAGAACCGGCGGCGACGTGGCCATGCAGGATGGCCGGGACGTGTCCTGGTCCGCGATGCGTTCAGGCGTCGACGCCAATTGCCCACCTGCTGAAATGTCGGCCGAGGACCCGCTTTTCATCCTTTACACATCCGGTTCCACCGGTCGGCCCAAAGGCGTTTTGCATACCTCAGGCGGGTACATCGTCTATGCGTCCATGACGCATCGCTATGTCTTCGATTACCGGGACGGAGAAGTCTATTGGTGCACTGCTGATGTCGGTTGGGTGACCGGTCACAGCTATATCGTCTATGGCCCACTCGCCAACGGGGCGACAACCCTGATGTTCGAAGGGGTGCCCAATTGGCCAGATTCTTCACGCTTTTGGCGAATCTGCGACGAGCACCAAGTCAACATCTTCTATACGGCACCTACCGCGATCCGCGCACTTATGCGGGACGGCGAGGAGCCCGTACGCAAGACCAGTCGTTCATCACTTAGGATCCTCGGTTCTGTCGGCGAACCCATCAACCCCGAGGCATGGCTCTGGTACCACCGGGTTGTGGGCGAGGAACGTTGCCGCGTAGTCGATACATGGTGGCAAACCGAGACCGGCGGCATCCTGATCGCACCGCTTCCCGGCGCAACTGCGCTGAAACCGGGCTCGGCCACCCTGCCTTTCTTCGGGGTGCGCCCGGGCATCGTCGACGACGAGGGAAATCTCCTGGATGGGCCTGCATCCGGGAAGTTGGTGTTGCTGGACAGTTGGCCGGGGCAGATGCGAACCGTCTACGGCGATCATCAAAGATTTGTTGACACGTACTTCGCAACGTACCCGGGAATGTACTTCACTGGCGATGGCGCGAGGCGCGATGAGGATGGCTACTATTGGATCACCGGCCGTGTTGACGATGTCATCAACGTTTCTGGACACCGGATGGGAACTGCGGAGATCGAGAGCGCTCTGGTAGCACACGAAGCGGTGGCTGAAGCGGCTGTGGTCGGTTACCCGCACGAGATCAAGGGTCAGGGAATTTACGCTTACGTGACGTTGGTTGCCGGAGTTCCGGCTTCTGATGATCTCCGGGTAAAGCTCGGTCAATGGGTGCGGAGCGAAATCGGCCCGATTGCCAGACCTGATCTGCTGCAGTGGGCTCCGGCCCTTCCCAAGACCCGGTCCGGCAAGATCATGCGCCGTATACTCCGAAAGATCGCTGCAAACGAGCACGACGAGCTTGGAGATACTTCGACGCTCGCTGACCCGGCGGCGGTCGACGATCTCGTTCAAAACAGGCTCAACCGATGATGCGTTCGTTTACCGCTGCCCTGGCCGGAATCGCATTTCTCGTTCCGGCCGCGTCTGCCGCCGAGGCCGTCTGTGTGACCAACACGTTTGAAGTGGCGTGGGTGCACCCTGGAATTTATTTCTACGCCAACGAGGACCAGTATCGCTGCGAAGGGCCCTCGGTGCGTGTGAAGCAGGGTGAGACCGGCTGCTTTGCGGCCGAACTGGTAGCCGAGGGTAGCCGGTATTTTCTGGCTGGCGAGCATGCGGTGTCAGGCAAATGCGTGCCGATCTGCGAGACGACCCGAGCCGAGACCACGGTGATTTTTGATCTAGAGAACACGTACGCCTGCGCCGAGTGACTTGACGTTAGTCGGTTGGGCGGACTACCAACCCTTGCGGCCTAGTTCGCGCAGCTAGCAGACCGCTCACCGCCGGATTTGAAGACGATATGGCGACTGCCACGACCACATCGGAAATTCGTGCCGCGTTCCTGGAGTACTTTCGGGCGCACGGGCACGAAGTGCTCCCGTCTTCGCCGCTCGTGCCGCGCAACGACCCCACGCTGCTGTTCACCAGCGCCGGCATGGTGCAGTTCAAGAACATCTTTACCGGCCAGGAGAAACGCAGTCATCCGCGCGCTACCACTTCGCAGAAATGTCTAAGGGCCGGCGGCAAACACAACGACCTTGAGAACGTCGGCTACACCGCCCGGCATCACACATTCTTTGAAATGCTCGGGAATTTCAGTTTCGGCGACTATTTCAAGGAACAGGCCATCGAGCACGCCTGGACGCTGGTGACGAGGGAGTTTGGCGTCGATGCCGACCGACTGCTCGCGACGGTCTATGCGGACGATGACGAGGCATACAATCTCTGGCGAAAGATCTCCGGGTTATCGGAAGAGCGCATTCTGCGGATTGCCACTTCTGACAATTTCTGGGCCATGGGCGACACCGGGCCGTGCGGTCCGTGTTCGGAGCTCTTCTTCGATCACGGAGACCAGATACCCGGCGGACCACCCGGCAGCCCCGATGAAGACGGGGACCGGTTCGTCGAGATCTGGAACCTCGTATTCATGCAGTACGAACAGGAATCCTCTGACCGCCGGGTCCTGCTGCCACGGCCTTCGATCGACACCGGCATGGGTCTGGAACGCATGGCGGCCGTCATGCAGGGGTTTACGGACAATTACGACATCGACCTGTTCCGCACCCTGATCGAAGCGTCAAAGGCGGCGACGGGCGCGGACGAGAACGAGGGGCGCTCGGTTTCGCACCGGGTGATCGCGGATCACCTGCGCGCTTCGGCGTTCGTCATTGCGGAAGGCGTGCTCCCGTCCAATGAGGGGCGCGGCTACGTGCTGCGACGCATTGCGCGGCGAGCCATGCGGCACGCCCATCTGCTGGGCGCCCGCGAGCCGGTGTTGTGGAAAATCGCCGGAAGTGTCATTGCGGAAATGGGGGACGCTTTCCCGGAACTTGCGCACGCCCGCACGTTGATTGCGGAAACCTTGAAGGGCGAGGAGGCGAGATTCGGCGAGACGCTTGAACGCGGCATGCGCCTTCTCGCGAACGAGACTTCGAAGCTGGGAGACGGTGCCGCGCTGCCTGGAGCAACCGCGTTCCAACTCTATGACACGTACGGTTTCCCCATCGACCTGACCGAAGACATCTTGCGCAGCGAGGGGCGCGCTTTGGACCGGGCCGGGTTTGAGGCGGCAATGGCAGAGCAACGAAGGAAGGCGCGCGCCGCATGGTCGGGAACGGGAGACACCAAGGCGGAGCGGGTCTGGTTTGAAGTTCGTGATGAGGCCGAACCCACTGAGTTTCTGGGCTACGCCGGGACCAGTGCGGAGGCCGTGGTGTCGGCGATTGTGACCGATGGCGAGCAGGTTCGAGTAGCCGATTCGGCCAGCGGGACCATCGGCGTGATATGCAACCAAACTCCGTTCTACGCTGAAGGTGGAGGCCAGGTCGGGGACACCGGTACGATCCGTTGGCCCGACGGAGCCATGACGGTGTCGGATACCCACTCCCGCGCCGAAGCACTCCACGTCCATTACGGAACCGTCGACGAAGGCGAATTACGCGTTGGCGAGGCGGTCGAGCTCGCTGTCGACGAGGACCGGCGCGCAGGCTTGCGGATTCATCACTCGGCAACCCACCTGTTGCACGCCGCGTTGCGCGAGCGCCTCGGCGGGCACGTCATCCAGAAGGGGTCCCTGGTTGCCCCTGACCGCCTCCGATTCGATATCAGCCACCCGCGCGCAGTTACGGGTGAAGAACTCGAGGACATCGAGCGCAAGGTCAATGGCTGGATACGGGCGGACGCATCCGTGGAAACCAGGCTTCTACCGCCGGATGAGGCCATGAATTCCGGCGCGCTCGGCTTATTCGGAGAGAAATACGGCGATGAAGTACGGGTGGTTCGCATGGGCGCGGAGGCCGGCCCGACGTTTTCGCTCGAACTGTGCGGAGGCACGCATGTGGGTCGAACCGGCGAGATAGGCGTTCTGAAGATCGTTTCAGAGTCGGCGCTCGCTTCCGGCGTGCGCCGCTTGGAGGCGGTAGTGGGCCCCGCCGCGTTGAAGCTGTTCCAGGACCATGCCCAAGTACTTGATGGGCTTGCCGTCGGATTGGGGGTTCGGCAGAACGAACTCGCGAATCGTATTGAGCGGCTCCTGAAGGAACGGCGCGAACTCGAACGTACTGTTGAAGACTTGCGCCAGAAGCTCGCTCGCGGAGATACCGAAACCGCAGCCCCGACCGAAATCGCCGGCGTGCGCGTTGCGGGAAGGGTTCTGGACGGCGTCCCTCCGAAGGTGCTTCGCGGCCAAGCCGAAGAGCTGAGGAACACCCTCGGAAGCGGCTTGGCGGTAGTGGTGACATCCTTCGAAGGGAAAGGTTCGTTGGTGGTCGCCGTCAGCGAGGACCTCACGAATCGCTTTGATGCGGTGGACTTGGTGCAGGCAGGCGTTGCGGCGCTTGGCGGGAAAAGGGGGGGCGGCCGTCGCGACATGGCCCAAGGCGGCGGGCCCGATGGCGCGGCAACCCGGAAGGCCCTGCAGGCCGTGCAGCAGGCGATTGGCGAGGCGGGCTAGGGCTCTGGTTGGCTCAGAGGGCTTGTCGCAGATTTTCGGCAATCGCGTCGAGGAACGGTTCGGTTTCCAGCCACCCCTGGTCCGGGCCGACGAGCAGTGCAAGATCCTTGGTCATCTTGCCGGATTCGACCGTATCCTGGCACACGCGCTCAAGCGTCTGGGCAAACCGCTGTACCTCTGGCGTGTCGTCGAATCGACCGCGGTGCCATAGACCGCGCGTCCAGGCGAAGATCGATGCGATCGGGTTGGTCGAAGTCGCTTCACCTTTCTGGTAGGCCCGGTAATGCCGGGTGACGGTACCGTGGGCTGCTTCCGCCTCGATCGTCTGTCCGTCGGGCGTCATCAGCACGGAGGTCATGAGGCCGAGCGACCCAAATCCCTGCGCAACGAGATCAGACTGAACGTCACCGTCATAATTCTTGCAGGCCCACACGAAACCACCGTCCCACTTGACTGCGCTGGCCACCAGATCGTCGATTAGACGGTGATCGTATTCCAGGCCGGCTCCGTTGAAACTCGAGGCGAACTCGGCGTCGAAGACCTCCTGGAAAATATCCCGGAAGCGCCCATCATATTGTTTCAAGATGGTGTTTTTGGTCGACAGATAGACCGGCATCTTGAGATTGAGACCGTACCGTAGACAAGCCCTAGCGAAGCCTCGGATGGATTCGTCCAGGTTGTACATCCCCAGGGCTATTCCGGCCTCACGGAAGCGAAACACTTCGGTTTCGGTGGGCGATTCCCGCCCGTCCGGTTCGAAGCGCATCACAAGACGCCCCGGGCCGGGGACCTGCAACTCGGTGGCGCGGTACTGATCACCGAATGCATGCCGACCAATTACGATCGGCTTGGACCAGCCAGGCACGTACTTGGGAATGTTGCGGCAGATGATCGGCTCGCGAAACACCGTGCCGCCGAGGATGTTGCGGATGGTCCCGTTCGGGGATCGCCACATTTTCTTCAGGCCGAATTCGGAGACTCGATCCTCGTCGGGAGTGATGGTCGCGCATTTGACGCCGACACCGTGTTCACGGA
This sequence comes from Rhodospirillales bacterium, assembly GCA_009839325.1. GTDB lineage: Bacteria > Pseudomonadota > Alphaproteobacteria > TMED109 > TMED109 > VXPW01. The sequence goes on along the minus strand of VXPW01000016.1, from coordinate 3,777 downwards.
TGGCGTGCGCCGCCTCCACCGTCACTTTGTCATCAGTCTGGTCGCGGCTCCTGACGTGCAGGTCGTAGGTGACCAGGTCCACGTCGAGATGGGGAAGAATGAGACGCTCCCGGATCATTTCCCAGATGATCCGGGCCATTTCGTCCCCCTCTAGTTCGACGAGAGGGGAAGCAACCTTGATCTTGCTCACGGAATGCGCGCTCCAAATGACGAAGATGAATGACTGTGGGGGATGACTACGTTTAGCCGCCAGGTGCAACCGACGTCGGTAATGCGAGCTGCTCGCTCACTGCCTGAACGGCCGCCTCGGCGGATTCCACCTTGATCACCATTGAATCAAGAATGTTGGGGAGAAATTCCTGTTCGACCATGCGTTCGAGCATCGCGAACATTGGCGCCCAGTACTGATCGATATCGATCACCACGATGGGGCGCGGGTGTTGCTTGAGTTCGCGCAACACCAGCGTTTCCATGATCTCGTCCATGGTTCCGATAGCACCGGGGAGCGCCACGCAAATGTCAGAGGCGTTGAACATCATGGTCTTACGATCAGCCAGTGAATCCACGACCACCGTTCGCTCCAGCGCTGAATGCATTTCTTGCATGGACGCGATGTAGATGGGAATGAAACCGGTCGTGAGTACGCCTGCCTCCAGGGCGCCGTCGGTTACAGCGCCCATAAGCCCATGCTGTGAACCGCCGGTGACAAGACCGTAGCCTGCTTCGCCCAGCTTCCGACCCAGCTGGCGGGCCTCTTCGGCAAACCTAGGGTTGCTGCCCGCCCGCGAACCACAAAACACCAGCACGGTGCGCTTCCTACCATCTTCCAAGCGGCTGCGTTGATTGCACGCAGGTAGCGTCGTCCTGCCGAAAGACTGTTCCATCTACAACCCGTCTGAAGACGCGGTGAACCTACCGACCCGCCGCGAGTTCGTCCAGCGAAAATCATGTTCCGTGCCTGCGAATGATTTAGCTCATCCGCATGGCCGATCCAGCATCTGGCAGCCCGGTGATGCGCCGGCTGTCAAACAGCGTTGATACAGGCAGTCGCGCGGGGCGGGACCGGCCGTACGCGACGGGCCGTCTAGCGGGTCCAAAACCAGGGGCTGAGCACCGCTACGAGGGCGATCACCTCAAGTCGCCCAAGCAGCATGCCGGCCATCAACACCGTCGTGCCGGTGGAACCCCCCGGAACCGTTACTGCGCCGACGAGAGTGGACATGCCGGGGCCCGTGTTGGTGAGCGCGGCCACTGCGGCCAAAATGGCGTCTTCCGCAGTCACGCCAGTCACGGAGAGGAGCACCGCCAATCCGGCGCAGGCGCTGAACCAAAGTACCGCAAACGCGAACAGAGCAGAAACCAGTCCCGGCTCTGCAGTCTGACCGCCATAGCGCAGGGTTCGGACTTCGTGGGGTTGAACACCGCGATTCAACTCGTTCCAAATGACCGCGCCCAGGAGCCACGCACGACGGAGACGAAGGCCGCCTGATGCTCCGGCCACCGAGCCGCCGATGACCGCAAGGGCAAGCAGCGGCGTGATGGAGGCGTCTCGAGCCTCGGTTACGATCCCGGATGTGCTGATCATGGAGGCGGTGACGAAGAAACCGTCGACCAGGCCCATGTTCGGCACTGCCAGCCAGGCGAAACTGATTCCCCCGACCACCAATGCCGCCAACAGCAACGTTTCCCGGTTCCGGGCCATCGCGGCCAAGAACACACGAGGCTGATTGAGGGTGCCAGGGAACCACAGGGCGCCGATGAGCATGAAGATACCCAGAATCAGGTGGGTGCCGGCGCCCGGAATTGAGGACGGATAGCCCTTGGGGTCACCGCCGGTCGCAATCGCGGACAGCGCGTACAGGACACCGTCAAACGCGCTCGTTCCGCTGGCGAAAAGAAGAAACACACAGATCACTGTGAGCGACGCATAGGCGACCGTGACCCCGCGAAACACCGAGGGCACCAAGCTACTGATGCCTGAGCCCGATCCCGGTGTGGCAAATGCGGCGCCGCCCAGCCCTGCCGGAAGGAATACGATGGCAGCCAACAGGAGCGTGGTCAGACCTCCGGTCCACTGCAGCACGGCCCGCCACAGCACAAGGGCGGGGTCAGCCCCTCCGACCTGAATCGACCAGTAACCTGTGGTGGTAACGGCGGAAACGGAATCGAACAGCGCGGCATAGGGGTCAGCGCCGGCGACCCAGAACGGAACGAGCCCGCCGATTGAAAGGGCACCCCAGATCGCGGCCGCGCTGAGCAGGGCCGTCTTTCTCGTCAAGCTGCGGCCACGACTGCGAGTGGCGAGAAGTGTTCCGCCGCTGACGAAGAGAGCACCGGTGGTCAGCAGGAGAAACCCGCCCGCAGAGGGAAGTCCGGCAATCCATGCCCAGAAGCCGACGACCCCTGCGAGCAGCCCTTCGGCACCCAGCGCCAGCGCCAGGGCTCGCGAAATGGAGGCGAGTACCACTTAGAGCTTGACGGTTCCGAATGCAGCCTCGAGCGCCTGGACCTTTTCGTGGGTAACGAGGACAATGACTCGGTCGCGAGGACGGATCACGGTGTCTCCGACCGGCAAGATCACTTCGCCGTTCCGCACGATGGCACCGACCGCGATGTCTGAATCCAGTTTCAGATTGCGGAGCGAAGTTCCGGCAATGTTGGAACTGTCGAGCGCTTCGTAGTCCATGACTTCCGCGCGTCCGTCATGCAAGGTATGGACTGCCTGGACGCGCCCGCGCCGCACCCATCGTAGGATCTTGGACACCGTGGCGGACCGGGGAACAATGGCTTGGTCGATCCCGAGCTGGCTTAGCAGGGAGCCGTACTTGTTGTCGTGTGTGACCGTTGCCGCGTAGGGACAGCCCTTCTGTTTGGCCAGCGCCGAGACAAGCGTGTTGACCTCGTCGTTCTCGGTGACCGCGAGGAGCATCGCGGCATCATGCACCCCGGCTTCTTCCAGCACACCGTCGTCACGAGGGTCGCCGACCAGGACCTTCATGCCGTCGAGAATCTCGTCCGCCTGATGGGCAATACTCGGATCTGCTTCGAGAATCGTCACGCCCTCGGCCGACTCCTGTTTCGCAATCCGTTGCGCGACCAGCCGACCCAGGTTGCCGCCCCCGACAATCAGGATGCGTCGAGATGCCTCGATGTCCCGCCCGAAGGAACGCAGTACGCGATTGACGCGGTTGCCTTCCGTGACGACGAAGACCTCGTCTCCCACGGCCAGCGTCTCGTCTTTCTTGGGTACGATCCCGACACCATCACGCACGATGTAGACAACCCTGGCATGAAGTTCGGGAAACAACTCCGTCAGTTCGCGCAAGGGATGCGACAGGACCGGTGACTGTTGGTCAAGCTTCATGCCGATGAGCTGGACCCGGCCGCCCACAAAACCGACGGCATCGCTTGCCCCGGGCAGTGCGACCAGTCGTGACAGCGCAATCGCCACTTCTCGTTCCGGCACAATGATCTCGGCCGGCAGGTCGTTACGGCCGTAAAGCTGCGGCCAGTCCTCCTCCTGGTAGGCCGGGTTGCTGACGCGGGCGATGCGCGTTCGAATCGAGAACACGCTGTGCGCTACCTGGCAGGCAACCATATTGGTCTCGTCGCTCCGAGTAACAGCTACCAGCAGATTCGCGTTGTCGGCGCCCGCGTCGCGCAGCACGGGGGGGTGCGCCGGGTGCCCATGGAGCGTCTCGATTCCAGCTGTGTCCCGGCGCGCCCGATCCAGAAATTCGGTTTCCTGGGCGACCAGCGTGACCGCGGCGGCTTCCT
>VXPW01000017.1 GCA_009839325.1 Rhodospirillales bacterium | reverse complement strand
AGCGCCAGGCGGCGCTCTGGAAGGACTACCTGCAGGCTCTGCAAGAGGCCGGCCTAAGCCGCGAGCCGTGAACCGGCCGACCGCGCGCCTGGGCCTAGCCGGGGTGACGCCATGGGGGCGGCGAGCCTACGAATACCTGGCCTTCTTCGGACTTCGCGCAGATCAACTCCAGGGAACGGTCCTCGACTGCGGCGCAGGTCCATCGTCCTTCACCGCGGAAATGACCCGGGCGGGCGTCGACGTCAGGGCGGTGGACCCCGGCTACCGGCTCGAGATACCCGCAATGCGGCGCCTGCTTGCCGACGCGGAGTATCAAATCGGGCAAGCGCTGGCCACCGAGCGCGACCGCTTCGTCTGGGACTTCTACGGCGATATCGACGGCCTGCTGGCGGCGCGCCGCCAGGCCGCCGACCGGTTCTTTTCCGACTACCCGCGGGGACGGTCGACCGGACGAGACAGCTGCTGAGAGCTGCCCAGCCTCCCCTTCCCCGCCTCCCGTTTCGACCTCGCCCTCTGCTCGCACCTACTGTTCCTGTACGGCCGGGAACTTGACCTGGATTTCCACCTGAGCGCCCTGTCAGAACTCACGCGCGTTGCTGTCGAAGTGCGGGTGTTTCCGATGATCAGCCTGGACGGCACGCCGTCGCCCCATGTGGACGCTTGCCGGCAATTCCTGGAACGAAGGAACGTACGGGTCGCCATCGAACCGGTCCCGTTCGAATTCCAGCGCGGCGCCGATCACGTGTTTCGCGCCTGGCGACCGGCCGAGTCGCGGCCAATCCGACGGGACCGGACGACGTAGAGACTTGCCGGCGCCACGGTCGCCTCCGGGCAGCGGGAACGGCTCGCCACGATGCGGCATCTGGACCGCTCCCGCGGCTCCCTGCTTCCCCCTTTGGGGGCTAGCCTCTGGCCCTTTCGGCACGGTCCGGTTGGAATCCGGCGGGACCGGTGGTTCCCCTCGCGGGCAAGTTCAGCCGAACCGGCTTTCCGTCAAAGCGGCTCGCCCCGAATCAGCCGCGGCAGCGGCGCGCCGATGCCGGAGGCGATGCCCATCGCCTGGCGCATGAGCGCCTGCTTCACCGGGGGAATCGCGTTGACCATCCCGAGGCCGAGGGCACGGACCACGCCTAGGCCGGGCAGTCCGTTCGAGAACAGGCGGTTGACGCCGTCCGTGACCGCAACGAGGCTCGCGGTATCGATGCGCCGTCGATCGGCAAATTCAGCGAGCACGTTCGGGTCACCGGGTTCGAGTCCCAGCCGCATGTGATCGGCGGCCAGTTCTGCCAAGAGCGCAACCCCGCGCAGTCCGAGGTTGAAGCCCTGGCCAGCGATGGGATGCAGCGCATGGGCCGCATCTCCAACCAGCACCACGCGCCCGCGCGTGTGCCGCCTGGCAAGCACCAGCGACAACGGGAATGCCGTCGGCGCGCCCTCCACGGTGGGAGTCCCGAACATCCCGTCGAACCGCGCCTCGAGCTCCGTCTGGAAGTCGGCGGGCGGCAGCCGCATCAGCTGCTGCGCCGCGCTGCGGGGTTCGGTCCAGACGACGGCGCTCCGGCGACCGCGGAGGGGGAGCACGGCGAACGGCCCGGCGGGGAAAAATCGCTCCACGGCCGTGTCCTGGTGCGGTTCCGTGTGCCGGACCGTGCACACCATCGCCGTCTGCCCGTAGGCACGGGTGCGCTGGCCGATGCCGGCAAGTTTCCGGACGGGCGAGGCCCGTCCGTCGGCGCCGACCAGTATCCGACTGTCGATCACCGAATCGTCGGAAAGTCGGGTGCGCACCCAACCCGGCTGTTCCTCGAATGACTCGACGGCATGCGCGTCCGTGGCCACGCCCAGCCGCCCAAGCCTGGATCCCAGGGCTCCCGAGAGATCGTCGTTCGAAACGATGTGCCCAACCGGGCCCTCGCCGAGGTCATCGCTTTCGAAATGCAGGTACAGCGGAACGTCGCTCTCCGCGACACGAATCCGGCGAATCGGCTGCGCCCGCGCGCGCACCGCCCGCCAAACCCCGATCGCCTCGTACAGTCGCCTGGACCCGCAGGTGATGGCCGTCGTCCGCGCATCGCGCCGCGAACTGCCTGCCGCGGGATCGGCGATCCTGCAGTCGATGCCCGCGGAGGCGAGCGTCGCCGCCAGCGTCATTCCGGTGAGACCGGCGCCCGCGATCAACACTTCCGTCCGGAGCGGTGCCTCCGACATCTGCTCTGAGGACTCCTCGGCCGCCACGTCTCTGGGAGCATACGACAGCCGCCGGGAAACCGTAGGCCACGCGGGCTGCCCCCCGCCTCACCAATCACTATCCTCGTTCCAGCCATGACCGACGACGCACGCCAGCCGACCGCGCTTGCCCTGGGGCGCGCAATCGAGACGGGAGAACTCAGCCCGGTCGATCTGGCGGAATCGTGCCTTTCCGGGATTGAAGAAGCCGGTCTCGAAGCCGCCGGCTTCGTCCGGCTCACGCCGGAGCGGGCGCGCGCCGAGGCGGCCGCCGCCGCGGACCGCGCCGCCGCAGGCCTGCGGCGGAGTCCGCTTGACGGTGTGCCGATCTCGTGGAAGGACCTCTTCGACACCGCCGGCGTGCTCACGGAGGGCGGTTCGCCGCAGCTGGCGGGCCGGACGCCGGCACTGGACGCGGAAGTCGTCCGCCGCGGCCGCGAGGCGGGGCTCGTCTGCATCGGCAAGACGCTGACCGTCGAGTTCGCGCTCGGCGGCATCGGCACGAATCCGCACTTCGGCACGCCGGCCAACGCCGCGATGACCGACGTCCCGCGGGTTCCCGGCGGCTCCTCGGCCGGCGCCGCCGTCTCGGTGGCCGGCGGCCACGTACCCATCGGCATCGGCAGCGACACGGGAGGGTCGGTCAGGATCCCCGCCACCTGGAACCGCCTGGTCGGCTTCAAGACCGGGATCGGCGCCGTGCCGCGGGACGGTGTCCTGCCGCTGTCCTCCACACTCGACACGGTCGGGCCGCTGTGCCGTTCGGTCGCCGACGCCGCAGAGATGTTCGCGATTCTCGCCAACGACAGCCCGGTCGATCTGGCGGGTGCCCGCGCCGACGGCCTGCGCCTGCTGGCAGCCAGCAACCTCGTGCATGACGAGGCGGACGCCGAGGTGGCCGAAGCGATGCCGGCGGTACTCGAGGCCTTGCGGCGATCCGGAGCGACCGTCGTCGAGGCGGAGATTCCGGAATTCACCGAGATTCACGACCTGCTGCAGCGTCACGGCGGCATCGTGACGGCCGAAGGCTACGTGACCTGCCGACATCTGATCGACGGGCGCGAAGCGCAAATCGATCCGGACGTGCTCGCGCGCATGGCCGAAGGCCGGGCCATGTCCGCGGTGGATTTTCTCATCGTGCGCGATGCCTCGGCGAGGTTGACCGGGAAGCTGGCGGGACGCCTTGCCGGCTGGGACGCGCTGGTCCATCCAACGCTGCCGATCCTGCCGCCGCCGATCGCCCAGGTCACCGCCGATCGCGACGCCTACGCCCGCGCGAACGCCCTCGCCCTGCGGAACACTCGGCTGGGCAACGTGCTCAACCTCGCCGCCGTGACGCTACCCGTGACCGACTCACTGCCGGTTGGCTTCATGGTGGCCCGGCCGGCCGATCAGAACCGCGCCCTGCTGCGCGTCGCGGCGGCCATCGAGGAGGCGCTTGCCGCCTGACGCCGCGCCTCAGTGCCGGAAGTGCCGCATCCCTGTAAACACCATGGCGACGCCGCGTTCGTTGGCGGCCCGGATCACTTCCTTGTCGCGAACCGATCCGCCGGGCTGGATGACCGCGGTGGCACCCGCCTCGACGGCGGCCAGCAGTCCGTCCGGAAACGGAAAGAACGCGTCCGACGCGACGACTGACCCGGCCGCCAGGGACGCGCCAAGACCCGCCGCCTGAGCCGCCTCTGCCGCCTTGCCGGCTGCTACCCGCGCTGAGTCCACACGGCTCATCTGGCCAGCCCCAACACCGACCGTCGCACCGTGTTTGGCATAGACGATCGCGTTCGACTTCACATGCTTGCAGACCTTGAAGGCAAAGAGCAGGTCACGCATCTCCGTTGCCGTCGGTGCCCGCTCCGTCACCATCTCCAGGTCGGCTTCACCGACCTGTCCGCTGTCACGATCCTGCACCAGCAGACCGCCGGCGATCGTGCGCACGTCCGGCGCCGGGCCGGCAGGATCCGGCATCCCGCCGGTCTCGAGCAGACGAAGGCTGGTCCTTCCGGCCTCCTCGAACACGCCGCGGGCCGAGGCCGGAACCTCGGGCGCCACCACCACTTCGACAAACAGCGTCGCGATGGCGCGCGCCGTCTCGGTATCCAGCCGCCGATTGAGCGCGACGATGCCGCCGAAAGCGGACACCGGATCACAACGCAGCGCCAACCGGAAAGCGTCGGCCGTCACGGCCGCCGTGGCCACCCCCGACGGGTTGGCGTGCTTGATGATCGCGACCGCCGGATCGGCGAACTCGGCGACCAGCCGAAAGGCCGCGTCGGCGTCGTTCAGGTTGTTGAAGGACAACTCCTTCCCCTGCAACTGGCGCGCCTGTGCCACGCCGGGCTCCGCCGCTCCCGTCGTGAACAAGGCGCCGTGCTGGTGCGGGTTCTCGCCGTACCGGAGCGTGCTCCGGCGAGGCCCGCCGACGCTGTACCAGGGAAAGGTGCCGACATCGGCTCCCGCGTGCCGGGCCAGCCATTCCGCCACCATCGAATCGTACGCGGCGGTGCGGGCGAACGCCTTGGCGGCCAGCCATCGGCGCGCGTCGGCGCCGATGCCCCCGGTCTCGGCGATCTGCGCCGCCACCCCGCGGTAGTCCGCGGGATCCACCAGGACCGCGACGGAATCGTGGTTCTTGGCGGCCGATCGAATCATCGCCGGCCCGCCGATATCGATGTTCTCGACGCATTCCGCCGGCGCGGCGCCATCGCGCACCTTGGCTTCGAAGGGATACAGGCTGACAACCAGCAGGTCGATCGGACTGATCCGACACGCGGCCATCGCATCCAGGTGATCCCTCGAATCGCGGCGTCCCAGCAGGCCGCCGTGGATGACCGGGTGCAGCGTCTTGACCCGGCCGTCCAAGATCTCCGGGAATCCCGTGTGGTCGGCGACCTCGGTAACCTGAACCCCGGCGTCACGGAGCGCCGCCGCCGTCCCGCCGGTCGACAGGATCTCGGCACCGGCTGCCACCAGCGCCTCGCCGAATTCAACCAAGCCGGTCTTGTCAGATACCGACAGCAGAGCGCGCCGCACCGGTACGGTGCCGGGGTCCACGGCGCTCACGAAGCACCCGCCGAGCGGTCGCGGGGACGGAGAAACCGGCGCCAGTCCGGAGAGCCCTCGACCAAGAACGCAGGATTCTCCCGCGATGGCTTGCCATAGCGGAGCTGGCCGCCGGCCAGCTGTGAGACGGCCCCGCCGGCGGCCACCACGATGGCGTGGCCGGCCGCCGTGTCCCACTCCATGGTGCGGCCGGGCCGGGGATACAGGTCGGCGGTCCCCTCGGCCACGCGGCAGAATTTCAGCGCACTGCTCATGGATTCACGCCGTCCCCCCTCGATCCGCCCCATGCTGCGCTCGAACGCGGCCTCGTGCCAGCGACTCGTCAGAACCGTGGGCCCGTCGGCCGGGCAAGGGCGCACCCGCAGCTTCGTGCGGTTGCCGGCCGCATCGGCGGCGCGCGCCGCCACGTTGACGCCGCCCCAGTAGAACCGGCCGCCCACGGGGTCCAGCATGCTGCCGAACACCGGTTCGCCGCCGATCACCAGCCCGACGTTGATCGTGAAATCGTTTCCGCCCGCGAGAAAGCTGCGGGTTCCATCGAGCGGGTCGATCAGCCAGTGACGGGCGGCGGCGGCGAGGCCCGCCGGGCGCTGGCGCTCCTCGCTCACCACCGGGGTGTCCGGGTCGAGGGCCTGCAGCGCGTCCACCAAGATGGCGTCGGCCCTGCGATCGGCCTCGGTCACGGGCGATCCGTCGGACTTGAACTCGGGGTCCGCCGCGCCGGCGGCACGGACCGCCAAGATCGCCTGTCCGGCGGCGCGCATCGCCCGCTCGATCTCGCCGATGCCCCCGTCGTCCAGCAGGGTCAACGCCAAGGCTCCAGCCTTCGCGAACGCGGAGTCGATTTTGACGGAATCGCGAGCCCCCGATAGGTTGGTCGGCGACAGGACTGCCCCCGGACGCGAACTTGCAGATCGCAGATATTGAGTACCGGCTGGGTTCCCGGACCGAGACCCTCGAAGACCTCGGCGCGCTGAACCCTCACTGGCGAATCGAGCGCTTGCACGCCAAGACGGGCGTCAGCACCCGGCGCGTGGCGTCGCCGGAGGAAACCGCGACCGTGCTCGCCGAGGACGCCGCGCGCCAGCTCCTCGAGCGGGTTGATCCCGCGTCCCTGGACGGCCTGATCCATGTTACACAGTCTCCGGAGTCAACCCTGCCGACCACGGCCTGCCTCCTGCAGGAACGGCTCGGACTGCCCAGCACCCTCCTCGCCTTCGATCTGATTCAGGGATGTTCCGGCTTCGTGTACGGACTGTCGGTCGCAGCGTCGCTGATCGCCAATGCCCACCCTGCCCGCATCCTGCTGATCTGCACGGACCATTACAGCCGCTACATCTCGCGCTACGACCGCACGTCCCGGCCGATCTTCGGCGACGGGGCAGCGGCCTGCGTCGTGGAACGAGGCGGGCCCGGAACGATCGGGCCGTTCGTGTTCACGACGGAGGGATCCGGCGCCCCCTACCTCACGCTCACCCCGAATAACGGGGTGGCCGACGTCGACGGGCCGGTCCTGTTCATGGACGGTCCGAAGGTGCTCGCCTTCACCCTCCGCGTGGTGCCCGATGCCGTGCGGGAGCTGCTCGAGCGCGCGGACCTGATCCAGGACGATATCGACCTGTTCGTCTTTCATCAGGCGAGCGCCGTGGTTCTCGACCGCCTCCGTGAACAGCTGGGCGTGGTCCCGGAGAAATGGTTCCAGAACCTCGACGGCGTCGGCAACACCGTCTCCGCGACGATCCCCATCGCGCTGCGGCAGGCGCAGGAGCAGGGTCGCCTGCAGGCCGGCATGACCGTGCTGGTCATGGGGTTCGGCGTCGGCCTGTCGCTCGCCGGCTGCATCATCCGCACCTGACACGTTCACGCCACCTGCTCACTTGCTGTCCGAGCGGAGCAACAGCCACGTCACCGCGGTGACCGGGCTGCGGTAGCGACCGGAGAGCACCACCTGCCAGGTGTCCGCGACTTCCCCGCCGTTGTCCACGTAGACCGACGGCTCGATCGACAACGCGGCTTCGCCCTCGAACCGGAACTCCCACTCGCGCCCGCTCCGGCTGAGCAGAATCGAATGTGAATCCCCGCCGCCGATCGGGTGCACCTTCGGATGCAGGTGAAACCGGATGGCGAACGGGTGCTCGCGGCGTCCCGTCAGCGTGTCAGTGCCGGTCAACGTCCGGCCGTCACGGGTGAGTACCAGCCGGCGCACATGGACGATCCCGTAGCGCGCTTCGTACCCCCGATGCATGCCGGTCACCTCGTCGCCGTCTTCCCGTTGCCGCCGTTCCGCCGTCACCATCGGGTTGCGCCGGTCGGACCGTAGCCGCGCATCACTGCCTTCGACCGACAGCGTGGAATGCGCGGCATTGTCCGCCAGCTTGGTGCCCGTCACGGCGGCAAGCATCCGGACCGAACCGCAATTGACGATCATGCGCAGGTCGGCGTCGCTCATTTCGAAGGAGAGCGGCGCGCTACTCCCGCCCGTCGGGGGAAGCCCGAAGTCCGCGAGTACCGTGGTACTGCCGACGGACATCCGCCGGTAACCGGTCGCGTCGGCCGAACCGGGTCCGGCATCCCGGCCGACGTTCACCAGGCGGCGAATCTGCCCGGCTTCGCCGACCACGCCGCCGTGGAACCGCCCAAGCTGGTGGTCTCCCAGCAGGCAGGTGCTGAGACAGGCCGTCGTTTCGCGGAGCGCCGGAGCAAGTGTCGCCGCCGTAGGCTCGTCGCCGCATTTGATCAGGACCCCGCGCAGCGTGATCAGCTGCTCGAGCAATCCCACACACTCGGACGGTACGGGAGAGACCGATGGATCGTGGCCCGGCGCCGTCTTGAGTGCCTGCTGCAAGAGGGATTGCGCCTGCCGCAGGCGCTTGGCGCCGCCACTCAGCAGCCGGGCCGACAGCAGGAGCCCACGCGCGGCGGCCATGGGTCGGAACGGGAGACGCGAGGGACTGGCGCCATGCGCCAGATGGCGAACCTGCGCCGTCAGAGCCGCTTCGAAGCGTCGGCGAAAGTCATCGTCCGCCCGCTTCAACAGGAAATCCGCATGCAGCATCCAGGCCGACACGCGGTTGCTCAGGATGTCGATGCGCCAGAAACTCGGATGCCATTCCGCGTAGGCCTCGAGCCACGATTCGATCAGCTTTCGCGCGTGCAGGGCTGCGAGCTCGTCCCCGGCGGCGCGCAACTCGCGAATCCAGAGAAACCCATGCAGGTCTTCCAGCCAGGCGGCACTGTGCCCTTCCGGTTCCCAGACGGGCTGGCTCCGGGAGATGAGCGTTTCACCCTGAAACGAGTAGCTCCCGGTGAACAAGGCGTCGCCCAGCTTGGCGTCCCCGGGCACCGCATCCGCCGCGTGACGGACGACCGTCTCGGCGCCGCCCCGGCGCAGCCACAGTCTCCAGAGCGCCGACCCGTACAGTGCACCGCGCCACGGAGGTTCGGAGCCATGCGCGTCGCGGGCGGCTCCGCTCCCGATCACGACGCGCGTCCGCCGGATCTCAGCCTGTCCAGGTTCCCGCGATATTCGTCAGCGCCGCCCTGAAACGCAGCCGCCCCGGCCACCAGGATGTCGGCTCCCGCCTCGATCGCCAACGGCGCGGTCTCCGGATTGACGCCCCCGTCCACGCTGACATCCACGGAGAGCGAGCGCGCATCGATGCGTTCGCGAAGCGTTCGGATCTTGCGGAGCTGATCGGTGAGGAACGTCTGGCCGCCGTAGCCGGGGTTCACGGTCATCACCAGGACCAGGTCGCAGATCCCGAGCGCCGGCTCAAGCAGGCTCTCGGAGGTACCGGGATTGAGCGCCACGCCGGCCTTCTTCCCCAGTTCCCGTATCCGGCGCAACGTGCGGTCGAGGTGCGGGCAGGCTTCGATGTGGACGGTAATGAGATCAGCGCCGGCGGCGGCAAATGCCTCCACGGCGGGCTCCGCCGGCTCCACCATCAGATGGACGTCGAGCGGCAGGCTCGTGTGCGGGCGGAGCGCCTTGACGATCGCGGGGCCGAAGGTCAGTACCGGGACGAAATGCCCGTCCATCACGTCGACGTGAATGAGGTCCGCGCCCGCGGCTTCCATGGCCCGCGTCTCGCTTCCCAGCGAGGCGAAGTCTGCCGCTAGCAACGACGGGGCAAGACGCGGTCGTCCAGACACGCTTCCACCTTACTGAACAGACGCCAAAGCCGACAGACCGAGACCCACCGACCAAGCTATCGGGAACGAGGACACGAAACGAAGCCCTGCGGGGACGAGGCCAGCGCCATGTCTGTCGGTATTACCATTTATTGACCACCCATAAAACCATTATGTGGCCGCGCGTTGTCCTGTTTGGGCCACATTGAGGCGCGGATCGTCTAGCTACCGGCGGGCGTTGGGACGACAATTTGGCCAATACCAAGAGTCGCGACCCGCAAGTTGGCCATTGCTACAACCGAATCATCCAACGGCTACCCGATGGTCGGTTGCAGGATTGACCAACCCCCATTGTCTGGTTCAACTCCAATGTGAGAAGCGGGGGCATGCCCAATATCCGTGCAGCACGAACACTGCGACCGGACCAATCGATTGGGGCTGATCATGTCGCCGAAGTTCCTCTGCTGGGAGGAACAGCCGACGATTTCCTTGATGCGCTTCTTGAGACTCTAAAGAAGCCTGTCGCACTCGATTGAAGCATCAATTCGAAAACGCCCGTGCTCGATGACCCGATCCGTGTGCGAATCGAGAGCAGCCGTCCGCTCCGTGAAATTGATGCCACGAGCGTGCCGGCGATCATGCTCCAGCACTCTGCCCCCGCGTGCATTGGACTGAGTCTGGCAAGACAAAGCACACCCGGCCCCGAACCGCCTCCTCCGTTCGGGGTTACTCAGGCGCGTGCCTCTCGTGCTGAAGCCTGGCACCAAATGACCCGAGAACGGACCCGTTGTCGAACGTGTGGAGCAGCTCGCCGGACAGGTACTCGGGCGGCAACTCGTGCGAGTATCGGCCGTTCGCGACCTGCGGCAGGTGGAATTGATAGACGATCGAGTCTTCGTCACTGAATCCAGTGCCGCTGTCGAAGTCCAGATCATCTGAAGACAAATCGATTGACCAGCCAGGATCAATGACGGCACCGGAGCCGTCCCTGAAGCCGGTAATCGTCCCAGTCAGCGTGTCGGCATCGAAATCGACCTCGAAGGCTGCGTCCGCAGCGAACGGACCTGCTCGACGGATGGTGCCGCGGTACTCGTAAAGCCCAACCATTGCGCCGGAATAGCCGGCGCTGCCGGCAACCCCTTCGACAGTGCCAAAGGGGAAATTGGAATGCGCGTAGGGATAGATGATCAGTGCATCGTCCAGAAACCGTATGTAGTACCCGAACTCGAGCCCTCCCTGCCCAAAGAAATACTCGCGCTCGGTCTTGTTGCTATACGTCGCCTTGACGTTGTCCGTGCCATCGACGTGATGGCGACCGACGGCAACAGGGAAGCCGGCGACAACGGGCATCTCCCACTCGTCAAAGACTTCGTAGCTGGCATTGGCGAGGCGGCCGGCCGCGCCTCCGGTCCTTAGCTGGAACCCCCCCTGCAGGCCCGCCGCGACCCTTTCCGGGTCAAGGGTCAGGCCACCAGCCGTCGATCCAGGGCTCGAACTGCCGCAGGCCGTGAGTAGACAGGTGCAGGCGAGTATCAGTACGTAGTTGGCTGCGCGCACTATCGGTCGTCTCCGAAGGCCGCCGTCAGATCATCTCGGTACAGCCACGCCAATCATGGGTTCATGGCTCTCCCCGAGGTACTCGGGTCGTCATCGATCTCGTCGATCTGCTCGCCGGCGAGCGTGGGAGAGCTTCCGCCCCCGGAGGCAGTGAGCGACAGCGAGATCATCAGGGCGATGACGGGCTTGGCAATGGGGCGCATGGCAGATTGCCGCCGGATGGAGAGCATTGAGCGACGGGCGACGGGCCGCATCTCGGTCGCGGACCGGCAACCCGACTTTTGCTTATTCTGGAAGGTCTCCCGCGCGTGAAACATCCCTCTACAGACGTCCGGAGTCGAGGCGAGAGCATTCTTGGCGCAGCTCAGAGGCGAGCTAGCCAAACGACATAACGGGGCTGGACAGCGACAGCGAGCGCGCCGTTTCTCGGGCAAAGCAGGCTGCCCTCGATTTCGTGTCAGGCTCAGTTACACCTGTCACCCAATGCCTGTGTGGGATAGACGGTGCTGCCTTGTGGCGCGAAAAGCTGTGATCCTGATTTCACCGGTCGCTGCAATGAAGACCTCTGCAGGCGAGCGACTGATCTGCTCGCCCGAAGCTGGGCTGTTCAAACCATGAATTTTCGCGCAATGGGTGGTCCAAGCTCCGGGGAGCAGGTCATCGACGACCGCGCCCGATGATCCGGCAACGCGAACAATCCCACGGGGCGCATCGATCACACTCGAGCGTTGCGACGGCAGGGTCCGGCTACTCGGGTACAAATACATCCGCGAGGTATTTGGAGGCTTCCATCTTGCGCATACCCGGATTGCACTTGGCTTCGATCATGACTCGCAATGTGAGAGAATTCCGGACCCACGGCATCCAAATGCTGTTGCGCAATGCCGCCCAAGCCTACTTCCGCGCCCGTCGCCAGCCTCTCTA
>VXPW01000109.1 GCA_009839325.1 Rhodospirillales bacterium | reverse complement strand
TAAGCTATTCGCCAAGATGACAGTTTACTGTCCATCGAGAGGGAGAAACACACAATGAAACGACTGCTCTTGGCGTTGGTCATAGCGTGGGTCGGATCCGCCGAAGCTGCGGAAAAGCGCTGCCCCTGGCAGCAGGACGATCCCGAGGACCAGATCGGTGCCACGCGCACGCAAACACCCGAAAACGTGCTTGAATCGATAAAGCTGGTGAGGACCGGCGAAATCATCCGACTCGGTCACGTGTACGACGAGGTGACGCTTGGCACGCCGCCGTTTGGCCGTGTGTTCGACGTAACGATTGCTCCGTTCAGTTTCCCGGACGAGGAGGAGAACTCACAGTCGTTCTACTCCGGTGGAGTGGTGGCGTCGATCGGCCAGATCGCGACCCAGTTCGACGGACTCGCCCATGCCGGGCACGACTTGGGTTACTACAACTGCTTCACGCACGAAGACATTGGCCCGGACGAGCTTGGGCGCACCAAGGCATTGGGGGTCGAGCTGGTGAAGCCCTTCTTCACGCGCGCGATCCTGCTCGATTTCGTCAACAATTCGGACGTTCCGAAAGTCGACTTCAACGGCCAGCAGATCGTCGAGGATTCCTACACGATCACAGTTGCCGACGTGGAGGCGGTACTGGCGAACCAGGGAGTAGAAGGTCCCGGCGTCGGGGACGTGGTGCTGATCCACACCGGATGGGACGCCCTGTTCGGGATCGACAACGAACGGCACTTCAATTCTCCGGGCATTGGCAGCGAGGTTGCCTGGTGGCTGGCTGAGCGGGGCATCGCCATGCTCGGCACCGATACGCAGCATTCAGAAGCGGCTGTCGGCGGTCGGAGCACCGAGTTGCTCGAAAACCCGTACCTCCTAGGCGAGGAATACGGGTTCATCTTCAACTCAGCGCACTTCATCCTGATCACCCAGCACGGCATCCACTTGCTCGAATGGATGCGTCTCGGGGAGCTGGCTGCCGCGGTCAAGGCCGATGTCGGCGGGGACGTAAACCCGCACGAATTCCTGTTCGTGTTCTCACCATTGCCGATCAAGGGCCTGGGTGGTGCCCCGGGCAGCACGGCCATGGCCGTCCGCTAGGCGTCACGACTGTCGGCCGGTCCGCAAGGGCCGGCCGGCGGTTTCCGTCCCGTGCAGATCGGACAGGGTGCCGCCGACACGCGGGACCGATGGGCGGCCCGGATCGGGAACCCGAGCTGCCCGAGAGCCCGGCAGGGGCAGACCTGCGCGCAGGCCCGTGTAACTGCGACACATTGCGGGGCTGGTTCCCCGGGGCGCGAATCCCGGCCTGCGGTGCAGCTATTCCGCGAGCGCTGCGTCGCGCACGCGGTGGAAGTTTTGCAGGCCAATCTCGTTCCGACCGAACATCACTTCGCGCTGCAGCCCCGCCGCAAGGTTGGACTGCACGCTCTCCATCATGGCGAAGTCCTCACGATCGAGTACGCCGAGCGCGAGTTGCAGCGCCTCGTCCCAATCGCGCCCGCACCCTTCGTCGGCCGGTGACGAGAGGGTCATGCGGCATTCCGTCGTGCCAGGTTGCTCGGCGTAGGGAAAGAAGCGGTACAGCTCCATGTGAGGGCCCTGGCTGATCAGTATCGCGTTGGGAAAGAGGCGATAGATGACGGTGGCATGCGGGACCAGTCGCCAGTCCGTCGGGTCATTTCCGCGCTGTTCCTCGATGCTGCGGCGAGGCGCCACGAGGCGCGCATGCCGCCCGAACGGTTCGTACAGGAACGCGCTTTTCAGCACGGTCTTGGCGATCGTCTTCCGGTGGAGCACGGCCACATGGTGCAGTTCCAGGAACGTGTCGACGCCAAGCTTCCAGTTCATTCGCTTGGTCCAGGCATGACTGCCCCGGTGGGTATGCCCTGACAGCCGATAGCTGCCGAGTTCCGGTCCGAGCGCGCCGAGGCCGGGGTCGGGCACCCGTGACGCCGAAGGGTCGAGCAGCATCCACACAAGACCTTCATGCTCTTCGGTTGGAAACTGCATGAGGCGCGTGTCATCGACATCCACTTCGGGGAAGTGCTCGCTTCCCGGCAGGGCGCGCAGGACACCGCAGCGGTCGTAGGCCCAGCCGTGGTAGGGGCACGCGAAGGCCTTGCCCACCTTGCCTCCACCGGACAGCAGCCGCGCGCCTCGGTGGCGGCACGTGTTCAGGAGCCCGCGCACCGCACCCTCGTCATCACGCACGAGCAGCACCGGCACCCCAGCAATGTCGAAGGTCAGATAGCTGCCCGGTTCGGGCAACTCGCATCCCAGGGCCACCACCAGCGGATGTCGGCGGAACAGCGCCGCATTCTCGGCCGCGAGCGCCGCAGCCGCGGTGTATCGGGCGCCGTCGATCACCATCGTGCTGTCCGCCTGCGGTACTGCGCGGCGTTCAATACGGTCCAGCGCCTCCGCGGCCAGTCGTTGTTCGGTTTCCCGTTGCATCGCTATCCGTTCTCGGCTGCGTGTTCGCGCATATTAATGGGAGTCCCTTGACAGGGCCTCAGCAACGCCATGGCGATCTTCGCGCGATTGCCGGCGAGCGCGTCCGGGCAGTACTCTCGGCTGCAAGCGCCGCGGCCGCCGTGTAGCGGGCGCCATCGACCACCATCGTGCTTTCGGCTTGCTGAATTGCACGCCGATCGATGCGGTCCGGCGCCTCGGCGGCCAGCCGTCGTCCGGTCTCTTGCTGCGTCACCAGTCGTTCGCGGTTGTACCCATTCGCATACCACCCGGAGTTCCGTGGCCCGGGATCAGCGGCTGCCGCCCGCCAAGGTCGCGTGACGCTGCGCACGGGCCACTTGGCAAGTCATCAACCTGGTTGTCAGGAAGTGCATCCGCTGACCGGCGGGCGCTACGGCTACCGCCGGCTTCACGTGTTCCTGTGGCGCAAGGGCTGCGAAGGGAACGCCAGGCGGAATCTCCCGGCTGTAGTACTCGGAAGGGTGTCTGCAACCGCGGCAAAGGACGCCGGAGTGTCGAGTCGCGGGGAGGCCACGGCACCGCCGGCGGGCGCACGTCCCGTCGGAGGCTAGTGGCGGGCATCAATGGATGTTACTGTGTAGCAATCATTCTACACGTAGGGATTCACTCGTGGCATTGAACATTCGGAATCGAGCGACCGAGGAGCTCGCGGCGACCCTGGCCAGGTTGACGGGAGAAACCAAGACACAGGCAGTTACTCGAGCGTTGCAGGATCGCTTAGAACGAATTCGGCGGCGCCGCGTAGGTCGGAGTCTCGCAGCGGAACTCGACGAGATCGCCCTGCACTGCGCGTCCTTGCCGGTGCTCGACGACCGGACGGCAACGGACATCCTGGGCTACGATGACCGCGGCTTGCCGGACTGATGGTCATCGACACCTCGGCCTTGGTCGCGATTCTTCAGGATGAGCCCGAGCGCGGAGCGTTCAACGAAGCCATCGAGGCAGCCGACCGGCGGTCCATGTCAGTCGTTTCGTTCGTCGAGGCATCGATGATCCTTGAGACACGATTTGGACCGGATGGCGTGCGAGCGCTCGATCTGGTCATCGCGAAAGCCGACATCGAGCTTGTCCCGGTCGACGCCGAGCAAGCTCACGCTGCCCGAACTGCGTTCCGCGCCTACGGCAAACGGCGTCATCCCGCCGGCCTCAACTTCGGAGATTGCTTCGCGTACGCCTTGGCAAGAACGCTCGGAGAGCCGCTGCTGTTCAACGGATCGGACTTTTCGTTGACCGACGTCGACGTGTCGTAGGTAGGGGCATTCGAGATCGTCCTCATGCCGTAGCTAAGCAGGTTCCGGCGGCGACCGCCGCGAACACCGCTGCCACGCGACGGCCGTTGTGCCGTGTCGAGGTGGTTTCGGGAATCCCGGCCAGGGCCTCAAACAGCACGCGGTATTTTGGCGACCGTATTTGTCAGGCCTGCGGCGAATGCTGTATTCCCGGCAACCGAGGAAACGGTTGAGCGCACCGACATGGTTCGGGCCGAAATCGACCGAGAGCCGGTCGCCCCTCAGGGGGCGTATTGTGGAACGACGTAGGGGCCTTCCGGTACGAACACCACCCGGGGGTCGCCGTGCTCGACGACGCTTCGGGTGATCGCTGCCTCCACCGATTCAATCATCCTGACACCAGTTAGGGCGCGCTCCTCGTCGTCGAGGCCGGTCGTGTAGAGCGAGACAGTTCCTGCGCGCATGGGTGCAAGCTGCTTCTCGGCCTGCCACTCGTCGACATCGGCATGCCGTTTCTCAAGGAGGCTTGCCAGGAACCGGTCTGGTCCGAGGGCGATGAGACGCCGCTGCGCTGCCACGTAGTCCGGCGATCCCATGCCTTCCGAGCAGGCCGAGACGACGATCAGGTTGCCGTTCGGCGCCATGATGTCGAGGGGGCCGACCATTCCCTTGACCGTCTGGTAATAGGTCTTGTCCAGCGGGTAGCCGGCACTCGACGTGACGACCGTCGGATAGCGCTCAGGTACCGGGAGCTCCGTATACGCGCGGGTGAACGCCACTGCCTGCAGGTGACTCGCGATGATCTCGCCGTAGTTGACGAAGGACATCCGTCGTTCGTCGTCGATCACGGTGTTGATCGCGTACGCGCCGCCAACCATGCGGACCACCTCGAGCTGGTCCTCGTGCAGCGGATTGTCCTGGAGCACGCAGTTGGCCGCGTTCGGGTCTTCCATGTAACGGGCGCTGTGGAACGTGGTGATCGTGTCGGCGTGCGCGACACCGGGCGCGATGATCTTTCGTCCGCCCGAATAGCCTGCCATGAAATGTGGCTCCACGAGGCCGATAGCCAAGCGCAGATCCGCCTCGACGAACCGCCGGTCTAGCTTGATGACGTTGCCGCGCCGGGTGGTGCCGACCTCCACGTGGTCTTCGTCGCGGCGGGCAAAGTGGTTCGCAACCCGGACCGCGTCGAGGACCCACCTGTCGCCGACCAGCTCGAGGAGCTCCTCGCCCTCGTTGGGTCGATGCAGTCCCGTCGCCACAAGGACGGTGATTGCCTCGGCCGGCATCCCGCTCGCCAGCAGGGTGCGTAGGACGACCGGCAGGATGTCGCCGTTGGGCACGGGACGCGTGATGTCGCAAATCAGGACGCAGGCCGACTTGGATGCGGCGGCGGCCTCACGGAGACCCGGTGCGTCCAGCGGTGCGTCCAGCGCTTCCGCGACAGCCCCGGACGGATCGGCAAGCACCGGCATAGCCGGCTTGCGCAGGACGGTCGCCCGCCAGTCCGGTGCCACGTTGATGGCCAGGGACCCGCGGTCGTAGTTCATGTCAACGTGCATGGTCGACTCCGACCGGATCGGCACGGTTCGCTCGCGCATGCCCGATCGCGCGCAAGGCGGCGCAGGCCGCCCCGAAGCCGTTGTCGATGTTCACAACGGCGACACCGGGACTGCAGCTGGCGAGCGAACTATACAGCGCAGTCTCGCCGTTCCTGGCGGCGCCGTACCCGGTAGAGACGGGCACGGCGATCACCAGCCCCGGGACGAGACCGCCGATCACGCTGACCATGGCGGCATCCATCCCGGCGACCGCGATGATCACGTCCATCTCGGCGAGCCGGTCGACCTGGTCGAGCAGGCGCCACAGCCCCGCCACGCCGACATCGCACACGAGTTCGCTGGGAACTCCGGCGTAGGCCAGCGTCCGGGCGGCTTCGTGGGCGACGGCCGCATCGGATGATCCGGCCGCCACGATCGCGATGCGGGCCGGGCCTTCCGGCGGCGGGACGTCACCGAGGATGGCGGTCTGCGAGAGCGCGTGGTAGTCGAGGGCAGTCGCATGCTCTTCCCGCAACGCCTGGACCTGCCGCTCCGACAAGCGGGTCAGGAACATGCTGCGGTTGGCGGTTGTGGCCTCATCGAGGATGTGCGAGAGCTGCGCGGGCGTCTTCGTTTCGCACAGGATCGCTTCATCCAGGCCGATCCGGGCCCGCCGTCCGATATCCAGCAGGACCTCGCGGCTGACGTCACTCACCGGGCTGCCTTCGGATCACTGCGCTCCCGCGCCGGTACGGCGCAAACCCCACGGGCCCGTGGCGATCGGTCCCGGCAAACAGTGCGCGCACGCGCTCGCCAAGGTCGCGTCGCTCGTTCGCATCCAGCAGCTCGAGGGTGGGTCCGTCGAGTTCCACCGTGACGGCGTCCGCGCGCACGCGGCAGCGGACCGTGGCAGGCGTCAGCTCCCGACGCAGCATCTGTTCGGCCGTATCGATGGCGTCGAGGACATCGTCGGCAATCGATATGCCGGTCTCGACGCGGCTCGACAGGCAGGGGGACGCCGGGAGTCCCGCGAACTGCTCGAGATCATGCTCAGCCGCCAACCGGCGAATCGCGGCCTTGTCGATGCGGGCCTCGATCCACGGATGGCGCACCGCGTGATCCTTGGCCGCCCGGAGCCCGGGGCGGAAGTCGTCGAGGTCGTCCAGATTGGCCCCGGAGAGCACGGTGGACGTCGTGTGCTGGCGGATTGTCCGATAGAGGTTGTGCTTGCAGTAGAAGCAGCGGTTGACCGGATTGCGGAGGTAGTTCGGGTCCGAGAACTCGCCGGCGTCGATGATGCTGAGCGGCCAGCCGGCCGGTTCGGCCAACGCCCGCAACCGTTCGGTGGCCGCGGCGGGAACGGCCGGGGAGACCGCGTGGAACAGCCGTGTCTCGGATGGCTTTCGCGCGAGCGCAAGCGCGGCAAGCGTGGTGCTGTCGACGCCTCCGCTGACGGCGACGGCAACGGGTCCCATCGCGTCCAGCACGCGGTGCAGGGAAGCCAGCAGGTCAGTCGTCGCGGTCGGCACGCTCGTTTCCATCGTGGGTTCCATCGGTTCGGGCCAGCGCCTGCTGTTCCGCCCTGGCGCGCAGTTCGGCCCGTCCGGCGCGGCCGGAAGTGGCGGCGCTGACGTCGATCATCTCCGCTTTCGCGGAGCGCCGGCCGCCGGGACGCCCGGCAACCTTAACGCGGATGGATTGCTCCGTGCCATCGACGGTCACCGTGCTCCGGGGAAGAAGGAGGCGATCCGTCAACGTCCAGCGCAGCCCCAGGGTCGCGGTCTCGAGAAAGCAGCGCTCAGCCACCGCGCGGACCTGCTGGGGGCGGGCGAGCACCTGGACCCGGACCGCCAGCCGGTTGTGCTTGCCGGTGATGGCCTGCTGCGTGACGTCGAGCACGCCGTCGCCGGCGCGCACCCGCTCAAGCCCGACCGCAAGATCTTCCGGCGACTGGTCGTCTACCTCGAAGGTCAGCACCGCGACCTGGTCGCCCTGCAGCTCGTCGTCCACAGGATCGTAGAACTGGGCCCTGAGGACGTTGCTCCGGCCCTCGAATGTGCTGCTTCCGAACCCGTGGCCGGTGGCGAGCAGTCGCCGCGGCACGAAGTCCGCCGCCTGCTCCGGTGCGAGATGGCGCAGGATGGCGGCGCCGGTCGGCGTGATGCGTTCACCCTCGACGCCGTCGTCGACCAGCACCATGCCGGCCAGCAACAGGGAAGTGGCCGGCGCGGGAACCGGGAGCAGCCCGTGCTCCGTCTTCACCATTCCCCGACCGCGGGGGAGCGCGCCGCATGACCAGGTGGGCGATCCGGCGGCCTCGATCAGCGCCGCCGCCGCGACCAGGTCCACCGGCGTGTCCAGGCCACCCAGTTCGTGAAACGCCACCTCGGCCACCGGTATCCCGTGGACCTCGGCTTCGGCATTTGCGAGCAGCTCGAGAATATCGAGCGCCCGCTCCTGCACCGCCTGCGCCACTGGGGCCTGCGCGATCCATTCGCGTACCGTGTCCGCCGGCGTCGCATGCGGGGGAGCCGGGCAGGCCACCCGGAAACGGCTTCCGCTCAGGACGCCGTCGCTGTGTGCTTCGAATGCGATGGATACCCGGTCGCCGAGCCGCAGCGCCTGGACCGCCGCCTCCACCGCCTCGCCGTAGTCGGGACGGGCGTCGACCATTGCTGCCGCGAACATGTCGCCGGCGGCACCTCCTACGGCATCGAGATGAACGTGCATCGGCAGCTTCTCGGAGGCCCGGGCAGGTGGGCGTCGTGGGGTTGGGACAGCGGCACCGCAGCGGTCACGTCGCTTCGCAACGCCGCTGCGCCGAAAGCCGGGGCGGAGTCCGATCGGGCGGATGCGTCCGTCGCCGCGTGCTGTAAGGTGCGGCCCGCGAGTGTACCACCTGCATCAGGCAGGCAATGACGACCCGAACCGCCGGGATGCCTTGTCGGCGCCGCATCTACGGGTTGTCGAAGGTTCGCCCATCCGCCAATCGCCCGGGAGCTCAAGTTCCATGCAGCCAGTTTGTCTTGTGATCGGTGCCGGCGCCGGTATCGGGAGCAACGTTGCCAGACGCTTTGCCAGCGAGGGTTACCACGCGGTCCTGTGCCGCCGTACCGACGAAGAGGGTCTGAAGAAGTCGGTCACCAGCATCGAGCGTGAAGGAGGCAGCGCGTCGGGGTTCCTGTTGAATGCCGTCGAGCCCGACAGCATCGAGGACCGGATCGCGGACGTGGAAGCGAACATCGGACCCATCGAGGTCGTGGTCTACAACCTGGGGGCCCAGATCGGCAACCGCGCCCTCACGGATACGACCTACAAGGCGTTTGAACGCGGGTGGCGCATGGCCACGTTCGGCCTGTTCCGCGTGGCCACCAGTGTGTGTCCGCTCATGGTGAAGCGGGGCAAGGGGACGATCCTGGTCACTTCGGCCACTGCGGCGATGCGCGGCAACAAGGAGCAGCACTCGCACGCAGCGGCCATGGGAGGGCGGCGCATGCTGTGCCAGTCCCTCAATGCGGAATTCAGCGGCAAGGGGATCCACGTCGTCCATATCCTCATCGACGGTTCGGTGGACGCACCCGACACCCTCGGCAAGATGCTCGGGCCCGAGGCCTTTCAGAAGCTTCGTGAGGAACGGGGCTTGGAGCATGACGGGCTGCTGCTCCCCGCGAAGATCGCCGAGACGTACTTCCATCTCGCGCAACAGCATCGCTCGGCCTGGACGCACGAGCTGGATCTGCGCGCGTTCTCCGACCTGCCCTGGTGGAACCACTGATCGCGGGTTCGCAAGTTCAGCAAGCCTGCGTCAGCCGCTTGATGAACCGACGCGCCGGGAACCGCCCGCTCCGTCCCGACACGATTGGGACGGAGGCTGCCGAGATGGAGACTCGCGGGTACCGTCAGGTGGAGCCCGGTCCGCGCCTCGGTGTTGTGCCGCAAGGAAAGCCGGCCTGCCGGTCCGCATGGCGACACCGTGCGGCGGCCATGCGAGCCGATGCGAGTGGAGGAGCGATATGTGCGACGAGAGAACACAGCAAGACGCGGAGGTCTACCTGCGCCGTTCAGGGAACCTGACCCGGCGCAGGTTCGGGGCGCTGTCCCTCGGCACGGGAGCGGCATCACTCCTCCCCCTGACGGCAGCCGCGCATGCGGTGACGGCCACGGATATCGAGGTGCCGACGCCCGACGGCGTGGCTGACTGTCACTTCGTACATCCCTCGAGCGGTGCCCATGCAGGCGTATTGGTCTGGCCCGATGCGCTCGGATTGCGACCGGCGTTCGAGGAGATGGGGCGGAGACTGGCCGAAGCAGGCTACGCGGTCTTGGTCGTCAATCCCTACTACCGAACCGCGAAGGCGCCCGTCGCGCCGGAGGGCGCCTCTTTTCGCGACGAGTCGACGCGCGCAAAGATCATCCCCCTGATGCGCGCCCTGAGCCCGCGGCACACCGTGACCGACGCCCGAGCCTTCGTTGCCTTCCTGGACAGCCAGGACGCAGTGGCCGGGGACCGCAAGATGGGAACGACGGGATACTGCATGGGCGGTGCCATGACCATGCGCACCGCGGCCGAGTTTCCCGACCGGATTGGCGCCGGCGCATCGT
Organism: Rhodospirillales bacterium; assembly: GCA_009839325.1. GTDB lineage: Bacteria > Pseudomonadota > Alphaproteobacteria > TMED109 > TMED109 > VXPW01. Next base: position 2,059 of record VXPW01000109.1, on the reverse strand, counting down.
TCCATGGCGGGAGGCTGGTGACCGACGCGCCCGACAGCCCGCATCTGCTCGTCGGCACGATGAACGCGCACTACCTGGTGGCGATCGCCGAGAACGATGACGCGAAGGAACCGGAGGCCAAGACCACGCTCCGTAGAGCATTTGCCGCCGCCGGTCTGCCGGCGGAGATCGAGGTGTATGCCGGCACGCTCCACGGCTGGTGCTCGCTGGACTCTGCCGTGTACCACGAGGCGCAGGCGGAGCGAGCCTGGGGCCGGCTGCTGGCCCTGTTCGATAGAGCCCTAGCCTGAGGGAATCAACGGCCGCCAACGGCAGCGCCACCTTCGCAGGTCTGCGTTGGCCGCTGTCGCGGACGGCTAGACGTGGTCGTCCGGGTGCCTCGCGCCGCCTTGTGACGACCGCGTCCGGTGGGCTAGCGATGTACTAGCAGGGGTCCCTGGCATCCATCCAGTTTGCCACGGGGTAGTTGATCATCTCGCATTTCGACCAGTGGTCGACGGTCCATTCGCCGTCGCGGCCCCCGTGCACATAGTGTCCTTCCTCGCGGGTGTTGCCACGGGCAGTGGTTCTCGTCTCGACCCAGCGGCCGTGTTTCTTCCCCTTCGAGAGGGAGCCTTCGTGCGCAACCCGCCATCTGAAATCCCGGTTGGACGTCCCCGACAGCACGCCCTCCCCGTCAGCCACGCCGCCTCGGCACGTTCCCGACCAGCTGGCACTTTCGTGGGTGGGGAAGCCGATCCAGCGAGTCTGATCCAGGTACCAGAAGTAGCATCCGGGCTGATTCGCCAGTTCGCTCCAGCAATTGAACCACACCGGCTGGCCGAATGGATTTCGCCCCGGGCAGATCACGTCCAACACCGTGGCGGGCCCGTCTTCGCCTGCAGGTCTTGCCAAGACGACCGGCTGCTCGATGCGACCGGAGCCGCCCGCCTGTTGCAATTGTGAGCATCGTGCGAGCTCGAGCTGGCACCGGGCGCTCTCGGCCCGGCACTCCGCCAGCGCCTCCTGAGCGGCCGCTACCCGCAGCACGCCCCACCCCGTTCCGTAGCCGCCGTCGTTGCCGATTGCGAGGGCTCCGCAGGCCTTGCGGGACTGGCCGACCACCTGGCAGTCCCGTCCGCCATGCGTCTGGCACAGGACGAGCGCCTCCGCCTCCGCCTCCTGAGCGTTGTCAGGGTTCCAAGCGATACCCCAGGCGAAGCTCCCGATGGAATCCCGTGACAGGGCGATCGAGCCAAAGGGCTCTTCGGCGTGCAGCGGAGTGGAACCACCGATGATCAACGCGGCTAGCGCACAAATTCGCAACGTCTTCATGAGCCCATCCACCTCTCGGACCTTCGGGGCGGACGCAGTACGAACGCCCGAAGGCTGCAGGATAGCCAGCGGGCGATAGCGTCGCAGGTCCGCTTCGTTCCGGCACCCAGCGCTGTGCGGCCAATCGGCGATGATCGTCGGTTCTGACAGCTACCAGATGATCTTGCCGGGATCGCCCTTGTACAGCGATCGAATGTAGGCGATGACTTTCCAGATCTGCTCGTCGGTCAGGCTGCTCGACCAGCCGACCATGTTGGTTCCCTTCCGACCCTTGGCAATTGCCTTGAAGATCGTCGCGTCGGTCGGTCGATACACCCACTGGTCGTCCGTGAGGTCGGGACCGACAGCGCCGCCCGCCTCCTTGCCGTGACAGGCATAGCAGCCGGTCTGGGCCCACAGCCGCTTGCCTTCCGCGATGGCATCGGGATCGCCCGTGAAGGGATTCGCGTCATCCGCGGCACGAGCCGCCGCGGCGCTCGCGACGGTCGCCGCCAGCGCGGCGCCGAGCATGGCATTGAGAACAGGCTTGAAACGCATCCTGCCGGGTTCCCCGCGAACGTTTGCAGACATAGACCCCGGGGAGAGTGTGTGCTCTCCCCGGGGCCCTGCGGTTGCGGCGCGGGCGGCGGGGGGGCCGCGGCGGCGGTGAAGACGTGGATGCGCACGACACCCAAAACGTAAAAAACCAATCGGCGGTGCGTGTGGTGGGGGGAGCCGACAATACAGAATAGTGGCCCCCCACGCC
>VXPW01000006.1 GCA_009839325.1 Rhodospirillales bacterium | reverse complement strand
TAGACGAAGTAGGCCTCGATCAGCGGCCCCTCGATCTCGCGCATGATGTGCTCGCAGCTTCCCATCTGGTGGACGAGCAGTGTGGGCAAGGCGGCGATGCCGGCACCCCATTCCACCGAGCGGACGATGCCCACCAGGTTGTTCAGCGTGAATGCGGGCTCGAAGTGGGGATCCAGTTCACGCAGTGCCTCGCCCAGCCAGTTGACGCCGGGAAACGGAATCGACGCCTGGTCCCCATAGGTGACGATCCGGTGATCGAGCAGATCCTCGAGCGTCTGCGGCGTCCCGAACCGCCGAAGGTACGAAGGGGCCGCGTAGATCGCGATGTGTCCGGTGAAGAGATGGCGCTGGATCAGGTTGGGATGTCGCGGGGGCGCCATCCGGATCGCGACGTCGGCCTTGAGCAGGTGCACGTCCACTTCGGAATCGTCGATCACCAGCGACAGGTTGATTTCCGGGTACCGGTCGAGGAATTCGTTGATCTGCGACGGCAGCCAGACCGAGCCGAACCCGACGGTGGTGGTGACGCGGAGCGGACCGCGCGGCCGTTCACGGTTGTGGTCGAGCTGCGCCTCCATGCGCGAAATACGGTCAAAGACGTCACGGGAGGTGCGCCGGAGGATCTTGCCCTGCTCGGTCAGCACGAGACCGCGGGCGTGTCGCTGGAACAGCGTGACGCCGAGGCTGTCTTCCAGCGAGCGGATCTGGCGGCTGATCGCGCCCTGTGAGAGGCGGAGCGTCTCGCCGGCGCGCGTGAACGAACCCGCGTCGGCCACGACACGGAACACTCGCAGGCGGTCCCAGTCGAGATGCGGTGGTTCCGTCATGATGGTTCTCTGTGCTGCGCGGCTTCCACCAGGAAGCGCTCAGCTTCTAGGGCCGCCATGCAGCCCTGGCCCGCTGCTGTCACGGCCTGGCGAAACACCTTGTCCTGGACGTCGCCGGCTGCGAAGAAACCGGGAACGCTGGTGGCCGTGCTGCCGGGCCTTGCCTTGATGTAGCCGTCGGCGTCGGTTTCCACCTGGTCCCGCACCAACCCCGTGTTGGGATCGTGGCCGATCGCGATGAACACGCCTTCGACCGCCAGTTCCCGGGTCGCGCCGCCGTTGGTGGAGCGAAGGCGTACCCCGGCGACGATCTGCCCGTCGGCATCGCCCAGGATCTCCTCGACGACGCTGTTCCAGGCGATCTCGACGCGGGGCTCGGCGATCAGCCGGTCCTGCAGGATGCGCTCCGCCCGCAACTTGTCGCGCCGGTGCACCAGCGTGACTTTTGATGCGAACTTGGTGAGGAACAGGGCCTCCTCGACCGCCGTATTGCCGCCGCCCACCACGGCGACTTCCTTGCCCCTGAAAAAGAAGCCGTCGCACGTAGCGCAAGCCGATACCCCGTGGCCGCGGTACTTCTGCTCGGAATCCAGGCCCAGCCAGCGGGCGCTGGCGCCGGTCGCGAGGACAACCGTCTGGCCCCGGTAGCGGGTGCCGGTCTCGCCCGTGCAGACAAACGGCTGGCTGCCGAGGTCGATCGCCGACACGATGTCGTCGACGACGTCCACCCCGACGGTGCGGGCCTGCGCCTCCATCTGCTCCATCAGCCACGGCCCCTGCACGACTTCGGCAAAGCCGGGGTAGTTCTCGACGTCGGTCGTGATCGTGAGCTGGCCGCCGGGCTGCAGTCCCCGGATGACGACGGGGTCGAGCGCCGCCCGGGCCGCATAGATCGCGGCAGTCCAGCCCGCCGGCCCGGAGCCGACGATGAGAACAGGGCAGTCGCGGGTGTCGCTCATGACAGGGGGATCAGCGCCGGTAGGAGACCTCGGTGACGGTATAGCTGGAAGTCCCCCCAGGTGTTTCCACCTCGACGGACATGCCCTTGCGTTTGCCCAGAAGCGCCTTCGCGATCGGGGACTCGAGGGAGATCTGGTCGAGGTCGAGGTCGGCCTCGTCGCTGCCCACGATCTGGTAGGTGTCCTCGGCGCCGTCCGTCGCATTGCGGATCGTCACCCAGGCCCCGAAGCGGACCTCGTCGCCAGACAGGTCGTCGGCGCGGATGACTTCGGCCATGCCGAGTCGCCTTGAAAGCCGCGCGATGCGCGCTTCGATTCGCCCCTGCTTCTCCTTCGCAGCATGGTACTCCGCATTTTCCGAGAGGTCGCCGTGGGCGCGTGCCTCCGCCAGGGCGGCGCTGATGGCCGGCCGCTGCTCTTTTTTCAGGAGATCGAGTTCCTGTCGGAGAGCGCGATAGCCTTCCTCGGTCATGGGCACTTTCGGCATCTGCGAGTTCCTGCGTCGGGTCCAGCGTGCGATCGGGTCCGGTCACCGTATCCTCAGCCCAAGTACGACTGCAGCGAGGCTACGTCAAGACTGGCGGAACGCATGCCCTCGATAGCCTCCACGACGGCCAGGCTGCCGGCGACCGTGGTGAAGCAGGGGATGCCGGCATTCAGCGCTTCGCGCCGCATCGAGAGGCTGTCGGCAATGGACTGCGCGCCTTCGGTGGTGTTGAAAAGCATGTCAACTTCGCCGTTGCGGATGGCATCCACGACGTGGGGGCTCCCCTCGTAGACTTTCTTGACCGGCTCGATCTCGAGCCCGTGGGCGCGCATGAATCGGGCTGTGCCGGTGGTCCCGAGCAACCGGAAGCCGTAGCGGGCGAAGGCCTTGCAGACGGGGACGAAATCCTCCTTGTCGGCGTCGCGCACGGACAGGAACAGGGTGCCGGTGGTCGGGAGCACCGTCCCCGCACCGACCTGCGCCTTGGCGAACGCATTGGCGAACGACCGGTCGATGCCCATCACTTCGCCCGTCGACTTCATCTCGGGTCCGAGCAGCGTGTCAGCCCCGGGGAAGCGCCGAAACGGGAACACGGCTTCCTTCACGGCAATGTGGCCGTTGCGCCACGGACGAACATCGAGGTCGGCAACCTTCCGACCGGCCCCCATCACGAGGGACGCCATGTGGGCAAGCGGATTGCCGGTCGTCTTGGACACGAACGGGACGGTCCGGCTGGCGCGTGGATTGGCTTCCAGCACGTAGACCTCGCGCGGCCGGTCCGGTGTAGCCCGGGTAACCGCGAACTGCACGTTCATGAGCCCGACGACCCCGAGCGACAGCGCCAGGGTCTCGGTCTGCTCCTTGATGGCGTCGATGATCTCGTCCGGGAGGGAATGGGGCGGCAGGGAGCAGGCGGAGTCGCCGGAATGGATCCCGGCCTCCTCGACGTGTTCCATTACGCCCCCGATCACCACCGTGGTCCCGTCCGACAGGGCGTCCACGTCGACCTCGATCGCGGATGACAGGAACGCATCGATCAGGATGGGGTCATCGCTGCCGTGCCGGTGGACCGCCCGCCTGACGTAGTCGACCAGCGAAGCTTCGTCGTGCACCACCTCCATCGCGCTGCCGCCAAGCACGTACGAGGGGCGTACCATCACCGGATAGCCGATTCGCTCGGCGATCCGGACCGCGTCATCGGGGTTGCGGCAGCTGCCGTTTTCGGGCTGCCGGATGTCCAGTCGGGCGAGCAGGCCGCTGAACCGGTCCCGGTCTTCGGCAAGGTCGATCGCGTCGGGGGGTGTCCCGATGACCGGGATATCGGCCGCGACCAGTGCCTGCGCCAGCCGGAGCGGAGTCTGCCCGCCGAACTGCACGATGCAGCCGACGAACTCCCCGGCTCCCCGTTCCGCTTCGATGATCTCCACCACGTCCTCACCCGTGAGCGGCTCGAAGTAGAGCCGGTCCGAGGTGTCGTAGTCGGTGGACACCGTCTCCGGGTTGCAGTTGATCATGATCGTCTCGATGCCGACACCGCTGAGCGCCAGCGCCGCATGCACGCAGCAGTAGTCGAACTCGATGCCCTGTCCGATCCGATTGGGGCCGCCACCGAGGATCACGACCTTGCGGCGGTCGCCGGGCGCGGTCTCGCCGCCGTCGGAGACGCCTTCCTCGTAGCTTCCGTAGAAATACGGGGTGCTGGCCGCGAACTCCCCGGCGCAGGTGTCGACCCGGCGGAACGCCGGGCGCACGCCAAGGGCACGGCGGGCGGCCGCGACCGCGGCCTCGTCGCGGTTGGTCAGGAGGGCGATCCGCGCGTCGGCAAACCCGAGCGACTTGATCCGGCGCAACGCGTCCGGGTCGGTCGGCAGACCGTGGGCGGCGAGTTCAGCTTCCACGAGGACGATCTCTTCAATCCGGGCCAGGAACCACGGGTCGATGCTGGTGGCGGCGTGGATTTCCGGAAGCGACAGGCCCTCGCGAAATGCCTGCGCGAGCAGCAGCACCCGCCGCGACGTCGGCTGGGCCAGCCGGTCGAGCAGTGCGGGCCGGTCAACGCCATCACCATCCCGCGGGACGTCCACGGCGTCGAAGCCCGTCAGGCCCAACTCGAGCGAACGCAGAGCCTTCTGCAACGACTCCGCGAAATTGCGGCCAATCGCCATGGCCTCCCCGACCGACTTCATCGACGTGGTGAGGGCCGGGTCGGCGCCGGGAAATTTCTCGAACGTGAAACGGGGCACTTTCGTGACGATGTAGTCGATCACCGGCTCGAACGAGGCCGGTGTGGTGCCGGTCACGTCGTTCATGATTTCATCGAGGGTGTAACCGACCGCCAGCCGCGCCGCGACCTTGGCGATCGGAAAGCCGGTGGCCTTGGAGGCCAGCGCGCTGGAGCGCGATACGCGCGGGTTCATCTCGATCACGACGATCCGACCGTCGGCCGGGTTGATGGCGAACTGCACGTTGGAACCGCCGGTCTCGACCCCGATGGCCCGAAGAATCGCGATCGAAGCATCCCGCAGCGACTGGTATTCCTTGTCCGTCAGTGTGAGGGCAGGCGCAACGGTGATGCTGTCGCCGGTATGGACCCCCATGGGATCGACGTTCTCGATCGAGCAGACGATGATCGCGTTGTCCGCGCGGTCGCGGATCACCTCCATCTCGAACTCTTTCCAGCCGATCACGGACTCCTCGACCAGGACCTGCGTGACCGGCGAGAGGTCCAGCCCTCCCTGAACGATCGAGCGGAACTCCTCCGGCGTCCGGGCGATGCCCCCGCCGGCGCCGCCAAGCGTGAACGAGGGGCGCACCACGGCCGGGAGACCGAGCCTTGCCACGACCGCTTCCGCCTCGGCCAGCGTTCCGGCCGTGGCGCTTTCCGGCGTGGCAAGACCAATGGAGCCCATCGTCTCGCGGAACCGCTCACGGTCCTCGGCACGGTGAATCGCGTCGATGGACGCGCCGATGAGCTCGACCCCGTAGCGTTCCAGGGTCCCGTCCTCGGACAGGGCCAGGGCGATGTTCAGGGCGGTCTGCCCGCCCATCGTCGGAAGCAGCGCGTCCGGGCGCTCCCGGACGATGATCTGGCGCACGGTGTCGGGCACGGTCGGCTCGACGTAGGTCACGTGGGCCAGCTCGGGATCGGTCATGATCGTCGCCGGGTTGGAATTGACGAGGATCACGCGGTACCCCTCATCCCGGAGAACCTTGCAGGCCTGCGACCCCGAATAGTCGAACTCGCACGCCTGACCGATGACGATGGGCCCGGCGCCCACCACTAGGATCGATTCAATGTCGCGGCGGCGCGGCATTCAGGCGGTCCCCTCGACGATCTGCGACCGAAAGCGATCGAACAGGTAGGCGGAGTCGCGCGGACCGGGCGAGGCTTCCGGGTGGTACTGGACCCCGGAAACCGGGCGACCGCGCAGGCGAATGCCCTCGATCGACCCGTCGAACAGGGACGTGTGGGTCTCTTCCACCGTTTCCGGGAGTTCGTCGCGGCAGACCACGAAGCCGTGATTCTGACTCGTGATCTCGACCTTGCCGGTCGCACGGTCCAGCACCGGCTGGTTGGCGCCCCGGTGCCCCTGATGCATTTTCTCGGTGCGCGCACCCAGCGCGTGCGCCAGCAGCTGGTGCCCCAGGCAGATTCCGAACAGCGGCATCCCGGAGTCGATCAACCTGCGGATGATCGGCACCGCATACTCGGCGGTCGCCGCCGGATCGCCCGGTCCGTTCGAGAGAAAGATCCCCGCCGGACAGCGGGCGAGGATGGCCTCGGCTGGCTCCGTTGCCGGCACCACGGTCGGCGTCAGACCCCGGTCGACCAGGAGCCTGAGAATATTGTGCTTGACCCCGTAGTCGACGGCGACAATGGGTACCGCGTCCGCGGCCGGAACCGGGGTTCGTCCGAGCCCGGACCACAGTCCTTCGGTCCACGTGTACGGCTCGCGGCAAGTGACCTCGCTGGCCAGGTCCATGCCCGCGAGGCCGGGCCATGCGGCAGCCTGACCGACCAGCCGTTCGACGTCGAAGACTCCGTCCGGCTGGTGCGCGATCACGCCCGCGGGCGCGCCGCCCGCGCGGATCCTGAGCGTCAGGGCACGCGTGTCGATGCCGGAAAGGCCCACGATTCCGGCAAGCCGCAGCCAGGCGTCAAGCGGCTGCTCGCTCCGCCAGTTCGAGGGCGGCGTGGGATCGGCTCGGAAAATGGCGCCGCGCGCGGCCGGCAACACGGCTTCGTGATCGGTTGCATTGCAACCGACGATCCCGATGTGCGGAAACGTGAACGTGATGATCTGGCCCGCGTAGCTCGGGTCAGTCATCACTTCCTGATAGCCGGACATCGAGGTGTTGAAGCACACCTCGCCTACGGCGCGGCCGGTTTTGCCCCACCCGCGGCCCCGGAATACGGTACCGTCGGCGAGCACCAGAATCCCCGATTCCGCGCGTCCGGGAACTCGGGGGGGAGATCCGGGCTGGGTCATCGATTTCCAGGGTGCCCCGGACCATCCGGGATTGCCAAGAAACTACGGGCGGCAACAGAAAATGCAAGACGGTTCAGCGGACAGTGCATGCGCTGAGCGCTCGTTCGCGGCTACCTGTATAATGCAGGGTTCGGGCCGTCGCCTCCGGGCGCTGGAAGTAGTGGGCCGCCTCACCATGCTTCAAACGAACGTTCGCGGACGCCTGCGCGCCGATCTCAAGGCCGCGGTGCGTGCGCAGGATAGCGCGCGGGTTGCGACGCTTCGGCTCGTGCTCGCCGCGATCGATGACGCGGAAGCCGACCTTCCGGACGGAGAGGCTGGCCTTGATGACGCGGCCGTCCGCGACTTGATCAGGCGCTTGCACTGTCATTGTGAAGAGGCCGCCGCCGGCAGCGGCGTGGAGGGCAACGCCCAGGTCCGCGAGCTGCGGCGGGCGGAGCGGGCAGTGCTGGCCGAGTACCTGCCCGAGCCGATGAATGAAGCCGAGATGGCGCTGGCGGTAGAGCAGGCCCTTGGTGCGGCGCAGGCGCGTTCCATCCGGGACCTGGGCAAGACGATGGCGGAACTCCGCAAGATCTGCACCAACCCCGAGGACCTGGCCCGGGCCCGGCGCGAAGCCCGGCGACGGCTCGAGGCCTGAGCCGGGCGGGTTGTGGCGCGACTACCGGACAGTTTTCTCGAGGAACTGAAGTCCCGCGCTCCCCTTGCCGCCATCGTCGGCCAGACCGTTCGGCTCAAGGCGGCGGGGGCGGGGCGTCACAAGGGACTTTGTCCGTTCCACGACGAGAAGACCCCGTCGTTTCACGTTGACGAAACCAAGGGCCTCTACCACTGTTTCGGCTGCAAGGCGTCCGGCACTGCCGTCAATTTCGTCATGCAGATCGAGAACCTTCCGTTCATGGACGCGGTGCGGAAGGTGGCGGCGCAGGCCGGCATGGAGGTGCCCCGGACCGGTGGCCGGCCCAATCCGGCGCGCGAGCGTCGACGGCGGCAGGCGCGCGAGGCGCTCGAAGCGGCGCAGGGCATCTTCGAGGCCGAGCTCCTCGCACCCGGCGGCAGCACAGCGCGGAAGTACCTCGCGTCACGCGGCATCCGCGGGGTCGAGGCGAAGGCGTTCCGGCTCGGCTACGCCCCGCGCCATGGCAGCGGTCTTGTCAAGCGATTGCGGGCGGCCGGTGTTTCCCCCGAGGCGCAGATCGATGCCGGGCTGCTCGTCCGCGATGACCAGAACCGCTCGTATCCGTTCTTTCGCGACCGCGTGATGTTTCCGATCGCGGACCGGCTCGGCGAGATCGTGGCCTTCGGCGCCCGGGCTCTCGATCCGAAGGCGCAGGCCAAGTACTTGAATTCAAGGGAGACTCTCGTATTCGAGAAAGGCCGCACCCTGTACAATCTGCATCAGGCCCGCCAGGCCGTGCGGGCGGCGGGCACCCTCTATGTCGTGGAGGGCTACATGGACGTGATCGCCCTGTCCACACAGGGCTTCAAGGCGGCAGTTGCGCCCCTGGGAACGGCCCTCACGAGCGAGCAGATCCGCGTGGCCTGGCAGCTGCACGACGAACCGGTGCTCTGCATGGATGGCGACGACGCGGGGCGGGCCGCCGCCGTCCGGGCGATGGAGAACGTGCTGCCGATGCTCGGGCCCGGTCGATCCCTTCGCTTCGCGTTCCTGCCGGCGGGCGAAGATCCCGATTCGCTGGTGCGCGACCGAGGCGCCGATGCGTTCCGCGAGGTGGTGGCCGATGCCCTCCCGTTGGTCGACCTGGCCTGGCAGACGGAGTTTGCCCGGGAGTCGCTCGATACCCCGGAACGCAAGGTGCATTTTCAGGAGCGGCTGAATCGCCTGGTGCAGGAGATCGAGGACCGGGCAGTTCGGGACGCGTATCACGAGGAGTTCGCGCGCCGCTACCAGGAGACCTGCCAGGGGACACTGGAGATCCGCAGTTCGGGCGATGCACCTGCGCGGCGTCGGGCCGGCCGGCCGGAGAGTTTCCGCGAACGCTTTGCCGCCCGCGGCCCTGATCGGCTGGTGAGCGAGCGCCATCAGGACGGGCAACCGAACCAGGGAGCCGCACGCCGTGAGCGATCCATCGTGCAGGCCGTCATCAACGTGCCCGGCCTTCTGGACCGCGTCGAGGAAAAGTTTGCCGAAGTGCCGTTTCGAGCCGTCCCCGACCTTGACGTAGTGCGCACCGAACTCCTAAATAGACATGCACACAGCGACCCCGTAGACCCGTCGAGCGTCCGTCCGTGGCTGGAAAGCCGCGGCATGGCCGAACTCGTTGACGCGGGAGCGTCGTCCAGCCGTTGGGATAGCCGCCACGTAGTGGAACCGTTTGTGCTCCCCGACAGCGGGCTCGACGCGGCGCTGGCGGGCTGGGAGGCCGCCGTAGAAGTCCAGCTTGCCTGGGTGCATCGCAATGACCCCCCTCCGTCGGCGACGGCGAGCCAGGCCGTTCCGTCAGGGCCCGACAATGAGATCCCGTGGAGCCAGTCACAGCCATGAACGATGCCAACAACAGTGCCGCGGCGAACCGGGAAGCAGGGATGGAGGCGGTGCGCGCCCTGATCCAGAAATCCATGGCGCGCGGCTGGGTCAGCACTGAAGAGATCGCCGAGGCGGTGCCCGCGGACATGGTCGAGAATCTCGACAAGATTCACGGCTACTTCACCGCGAGTTCGATCCGCGTGCTGAAGCCCAACGAGGTGCCCAGCGAGCAGAGCGGGCCGCTGCCGGGCGGCGTGATCGACTCATCGGCGCGCGCCCCGGCGCAGCCGAACGAAATTACGGGCCGGACCGACGATCCCGTGCGGATGTATCTCCGCGACATGAACGGGATTGACCTCCTGACGCGGGAAGGCGAGATCGCGATCGCCAAGCGGATGGAGATCGGCCGCCGGAAGGCGGTCGAGGCCCTGGTCGAGAGTCCGCGCACACTGGACAGCGTGGTCGAGTGGCGACGCCTGATCGATGCCAAGGAGGTCCCCTTCCGCGAGGTCATCGACCTCGAGGCGACCCACGCCCTAATGTCCAATCGCGCGTCGCCCGCTGCCCCTTCCACCAAGGACGGCAAGCCGACCCCGACCACCGGGGGAGCCAAGCAGTCAGTCGCATCGATGGAGAAGACGGTCCGACCGGCCGTCATGACCATTCTTGCGGAGCTTGAGAAGCTCAAGGTCTGGCTGGACAAGGTGCACACGCGCCGGATTCGGTATGCGACCGAGGGCAAGCCGCTCCCGCGGACCACCGACCTGCGTTACCGCCGCGCGCGCACGCGTGCGCTGGCACTGCTGAGCGAGTTCTTCCTCATGCCGTCCAAGACGCGGGAACTCGCCGACGAACTCTACGGGTGGAACCGCAAACTGACCCGGGCCGAAGGAAAACTGCGGGCCCTTGTCGAGCAAGGCGGCACCACGTTGTCCGAATTCCTGCGCCAGTACTCGGCCAATGAGCTGGACGTCGCCCAGCTCGCCAAGCTGGTGCAGGGGCAGGGACAGGAAGTGGACGAGCAGGCCACGGAACGATTGCAGGCCTGCTGTAAGGCGATTCGGAGCGTGGCTGAAGAAAGCAAGCTGCTCCCGAAGGAGTTCCGGGCCATCGTCGGGCGGGTTCACCGGGCCGAGCAGGAGTCCGAACAGGCAAAGGGCGAGATGATCGCCGCCAACCTTCGGCTGGTGGTGTCCATCGCCAAGAAGTACACCAACCGCGGCCTTCAGTTCCCGGACCTCATGCAGGAAGGCAACATCGGCCTCATGAAGGCGGTCGAGAAGTTCGAATACCGCCTTGGGTACAAGTTCTCGACCTACGCGACCTGGTGGATCCGGCAGGCGATCACGCGCTCGATCGCGGATCAGGCGCGGACGATCCGCATCCCCGTGCACATGATCGAGACGATCAACAAGATCATCCGGACCCAGCGTCAGATCCTGCATGAGAGCGGCCACGAGGCCTCGCCGGAGGAGATCGCCGAGAAGCTCGGCATGCCGCTGGAGAAGGTCAGCCGGGTGATGAAGATCTCGAAGGAGCCGATCAGCCTCGACAAGCAGGTCGGCGAGGACGAGGACACCAACTACGGGGAATTCATCGCCGACGAGAACGCGATGATGCCCGACGAGGCCGTCGTCCGGGCCAAGCTCGGCGAGCAGGTGTCTTGGGCGCTGTCATCGCTCACGCCGCGCGAGGACCGGGTCATCCGCATGCGATTCGGCATCGGCACGCAGACCGACCACACGCTGGAAGAGGTTGGCAAGCAGTTCAACGTCACGCGTGAGCGGATCCGCCAGATCGAGGCCAAGGCTCTCCGGAAGCTGCGACATCCCTCGCGGCGGCAGAAGCTCGAAGGCTTCCTCGACGACCGGTAGTTGATCCGCGCGGGGCCCGTAGCTCAATTGGTCAGAGCTGACCGCTCATAACGGTTAGGTTGCAGGTTCGAGTCCTGCCGGGCCCACCACGTGGTTGTCAGCGCCCGTGGTAGACGCCCGGACGTTTCTCGAAGAACGCTGCGAGGGCCTCGTGGTGGTCGTCCGTCTGGTGGGCCACGCCCTGGTACACAGCGCAGGTGTCGAGGAACTGTTCGAGCGGCATGGACTGCGCCATCCGCATGAGCCGCTTGGCGTACCGGAGCGTAACGGGTGGCTTGGCGGCGATCGTGGCCGCCAGTTCGAGTGCACGGTGCCGGAGTTCATCATCCGGCACCACTTCAAGCAGCAGACCCATGGCCAGGGCCTCGTCGGCGTTCACCATGCGTCCGGTAAACGTCATCTCGGCCGCCCGCTGCATGCCGACGACCCGCGGCAGGAACCACGCGCCCCCGTCGCCGGGGATGATGCCCAGGTTCACGAAGCTCTCGGCGAAGCGCGCGGAAGCGCCCCCGATCCGGATGTCGCACATGCAGGCGAGATCGCAGCCGGCGCCGATGGCCGCACCGTTCACGGCGGCGATCACGGGCACGTCGAGATCCGAGATCGCGCGCGGCATGCGCTGGATGCCGTGCCGGTAGGCATGTTCGATGTCCTGTACGGGACCTTCGAAGTCGCCGGACCGATTGCGCATGTCCTTCACGTTGCCCCCGGCCGAAAACGCGGTCCCATTGCCGGTCAGCACCAGGACGGAAACGGCCCGTGACCGATTGATCCAGGCCGTCACCGCGAGCAGGTCTTCCAGGATCTTCGTGCCCGTGAGCGCATTGCGCACATCGTGGCGGTCGAATGCCAGAAGGGCGATGCGGCCCTGAATCTCGAGCGTGCAGTTGGTGACGGCAGGAGGGTTCGTCGGCGTCTGCTGGTCCATGGGTCGGATGTCCTGGGCGGGTCACGGGGCCGGAGGGGCCCCGTACCCTACACCGGGGATTTTCTCTCGTCCGATGGATCCGGAGAGGACCACCAGATCGTGTAGCGGACCAGCCCGGACATCTCATTGCGGGGGGTAATGCGGGCGGGAGAGAGTTCCTTAAGGCCTTTTGATTCAAGAAGATCAAGTTCCGTTGGCACCTTCCCCCAATCGCGGCCCGTAAGGAACCGGCGCTGGATCGGGGCGTATTTCGCGGGTGGCACGCTGACTGTGGACGCCGACCCAGTGCGGCCGGGCTGGGCGGATC
>VXPW01000061.1:21455-68011 GCA_009839325.1 Rhodospirillales bacterium | reverse complement strand
GGTGTTCCAGCGACGCGCGTCCTCGAGCTTGTAGTCTCGCTCGAATACGAAGCCCGGCCCGTCACCGAGAAGCCACTGAGCCTGGTCGACCATGTGGGACTGGATATCAACGATGCCGTCGCCCTGAATGCGCGTGTCGTAATACCAGGAAGGCCTCCGGAGCGGCGCGCCATTCACCTCTTTGAGCAGGTGGTGCACGGAATGAATGTCGATCGCAGGCTCGTCCGTGCCGCCATCGAGGGCGCCGAACAGTTCCTTGTCGGCCACTACCATCTGCGCGAGTCGTGCGACCGCGTCGTGGCGAGCAGTCATGATGTCCATCGCGAGCGGCCAACCCGCGGTCACCTGAATGAGATTCGGGAGAGCCGCACTGTCAGTGAGCCAGGGTTTGTCGGCCAGCACGTGCAGCCCGGCCGCGTGCAGACGGGCGATGGTGCCGAGCTTGGGTTGGTTCTGCCCGGCAAGGACGACGACGTCCCCGCGCCTCTCCTCGATCAATGCCCGCTCCGGATCGGAGGGTTCGTGCACCCGGATACTCCAGTTCGTCGGCTGTTCGTCCCGCGCGTTGAACGAGTGGACCAGAGCGATGAAGGAATCGCGCTCCAAGCCGGGACCGGCGTAGAGATGGATGGTGGGGTCGACCCTGGGGTTCCTCACACGCAGCGTGAGCGCGGCGTGGAAGTGGCCGGGCTCGAGAAAGAGGAGCGTGTACATGACAGACGGTCGCTAATCGGTGGCCGCGACGTTAGACCACCCGAAGGTCCACCGCTACGCGACCCGGTGTGACGGCCTTGTCCGGGGCCGACCTTGGAGCGGGGGCGTCCAACCATGTGTAGAACGGCGGAACCCTCTTTTGTAAGAGCAAATGCTGCATCCTCATCTATAGGCAGTTTCCATCCTGTCCGGGCTGGACCAATGAGGATTGGAACTGGCGTAACGCCGGGACCCCCGCGCGAAAGGCCGGGTGTCACCTGATGGGGTGCATCGTCTGCTTGGCCAAGAGATGCCGGAAGGAACTTTCGGCCGGCCGCTACGTGCAGCAACCCCAGCTTCCGGACGGCGTGATCGGTCACTTGGCCATCACGATAAGCGTCAAGGCAGAATCGCGATGATGGTGCGAACATCCGACGAAATGCGCAGCGTCTCTGGCTTTGCCGAAGACCGGTGACGCCCTATCCTGACAGCGCTTGGAACATGTCCCCAGGCTCCGGTAAGGAACTCTTCCATGGACACAGGAACCCGTACAGAGATCGAAGCAGCCGTGTTTCGCCGCCTTGTCGAGCACTTTCGGGAGAACCCCGACGTGCAGAACATCGACCTCATGGAATTGGCCGGTTTCTGCCGGAACTGCCTGTCCAAGTGGTACAGCGCGGCGGCAGAGGAGCGCGGCGAGGCCGTGACGTACGAGAACGCTCGGCAGACCGTGTATGGCATGCCCTACGCCGATTGGAAGGCGAAGTTCCAGAAGGAGCAACCCGCGGACCGGGTCGAGACTTTGAAGGACCAGTTCCACAAGCACGATTGACGACCGATCCAGCGCTGCGGACGGAACGATCAATTCGGCGGAAATTCCATGCCCATGAGACCCCGCCGCATTCCCGGGAGGCCGTCGCATCACTCCGTGGTACGGGCCGGCAGGTCCAGTTTGCGGAACTCGGGAACTGAGCCCGTTCGCGTCGCCAGCCAGGCTCTGCCGAACCGGCTCGACGGGTTGTCGCGGCTATCCCCGGGCGTCGCGTGAGTTGCTTGGCACATTGAGGACCAGGCCGTCGAGCTGCTCGGTCAGCTCGACCTGGCACCCCAGGCGCGACGTTTGCGTGACGCCCCACGCCAAATCCAGCATGTCCTCCTCGTCATCGGTCGGCAGCGGCAGACGGTCGTGCCAGTCAGGGTGGACGATCACATGGCAGGTCGAGCACGCGAGAGACGCTTCGCAGGCCCCTTCGATATCGATGCCGTGCTTGTGGGCAATATCCAGGATCGACTGTCCTGCGGCCTCATCTACTTCGAGTACCGATCCATCCGGCTGGTGGAAGATCACGCGCGGCATCGACACCTGACTCCTAGGCGCATTGTGCGCGGAGCGCGTCGACACCGTCGGCAATGGACATGGCTGCCCGGTCGATCTCCGCTTCGGTCGTAAAGCGGCCTGGCGAGATTCGAAAGGTACCTGCTGCCAGCGCCTCGGACACTCCCAGGGCCCGCAGCACGTAACTGGTCTCGACGGAGGTATCCGAGCACGCGGATCCGGTCGACAGCGCGACGTCACCGAGTTCCCGCACCAGGCGATGGGCCTGAATTCCGGCATAGCCGACGCTGAGGTTTCCGGGCAACCGTGCATCCATTTCGCCATGGACGACCACATCCGGATGCCGGACTCGCAATCGGGAGAGCATGCGATCCCGCAGCATCCGAGTCCGCTCCGCCTCCTCGGCAAGCCGTTGGCGGGCAATGCGCGCGGCGACCCCGAGGCCTACGACCAAGGGCACTGGTACGGTCCCGGAGCGAAGTGTGCGCTCCTGGCCGCCGCCGTCGAAGAGCGGCTCGATGCGCACACGCGGCCGGCGGCGAACGTAGAGCGCACCCACTCCCTTGGGGCCGTACAACTTGTGTCCAGACAGGCTGACCAGGTCAACGCCCAGCGCCTGTACGTCGAAGGGAATCTTTCCCGCAGCCTGTGCGGCGTCGGTGTGCAACACCACGGAGCGTTCCCGGCAAAGCCTGCCCACCTCCTGCAGGGGCTGCACCGTGCCAATCTCGTTGTTCGCAGCCATGACGGAGACGAGTGCGACACCGTCCTCCAGCACCGCCTCTACGCGCTCCAGATCAACAAGACCCGAGGGCTCGACCGGCAGGACCGTCGACCGAAAGCCTTCGTGCTCCAGGCGCGCGAACGACTCGAGCACGCACTTGTGTTCGGTAGCAACCGTGACGACATGATCCAAGCCATGCCGATCGCGGCGGTACCGCGCGGCTCCCTTGACAGCGAGATTGTTGGATTCAGTCGCACCAGAAGTGAACACGATCTCGCGGGAGTCGGCGTTGATCAACTCCGCAACTTCGGCCCGTGCCGATTCCACAGCGGAGGCGGCTGCCCGGCCGAACGCGTGGGCATCGACGTGCGGGTTCCCGAACTGCTCACGGAAATAGGGAAGCATCGCGTCGAGCACTTCCGGGTCGAGCGGCGTGGTGGCCTGGCAATCGAGATAAATCGGATGCTGTGGCGCCATCAGTTGCGTGACCTTCCGTGGCCTGTCGGCCGTGGCAGCGGACGCCGGGTCAGCGCTGATCGCGGCCGATCTGACGCGACGCCAGCTGGCCAGTGGACCAGTGCCCCGAAACCCGTCCACATGGACCGATCCCCACCCGTGGCATGACCATTACACCGTACCGGCGGGTCCCGCCCGGCTCACGCCCGGGGCCGGAGAATCGCCGTTGCGGCGGTTCCGGTTCCGTACAGGCCATCGATCATCCGGTGGCTCAATGGAGCGAAGCAGGCGTCAAACCCCGCCGTGATGGCAAATCGGCTAGCCCCATCATACAAGCTGCATGCCGCCCCTACAGGGACGAACACCTGCGGCGCTGGCGGTCGCACGCTTCACCAGGCGGCCGTGCACGTCAGTGCCTCGCGGGACTACGTCACCGGCAGCTACTCGACACCAGTGTGAACGGTGGCGAGCAGCCTCTCGACGGTCCGGTGTCCCGGCCGAGATACCGGCGCAGCGACACCGGCCGAAGGCGACAACCAGTCCTGACCGTCTCCGGGTGGCGCCGGCACCCTCACGCTCAGAAGAAGATCTCGACGCGTGCCACGTACTCGTCGACGCTCGCTTCCCGCGTGCCCAGACGCCCGCCGACCGCCGTGGGATACTCCACATCGATGCGACCAGCGTT
The DNA here is from genome assembly GCA_009839325.1 of Rhodospirillales bacterium. GTDB lineage: Bacteria > Pseudomonadota > Alphaproteobacteria > TMED109 > TMED109 > VXPW01. The sequence continues at coordinate 64,117 of VXPW01000061.1, read as the reverse complement.
GAAGATGGCGCGGGTGAATGCGTTGAAATACCAGTTGAGCCCCACCGTAAATCCGCTGGCCTCACCGCCGGTGACGCCGGTGACGTTGCCGTCGACGACAGCCACCCGGTCGTTCAGATCGATCGTCTGCCAGCGGGCCCGTAGTTCAAACGCTCCGAGCCCACCCTGTCCTAGATCGTTGTTCGGCTTCAGGCGCCAGAACTGACCGAAGTATGGGTTGTAGTTCCGACTCTCTCCGGTCAGGAAGTATCCGACATCGACATATCCGCCGCTGAACTCGTAACTTCCGCTCGACTTCGTGTTGACCTGTGCAGTGCCCCATTCTCCCTGAAGAGAAACTGGGCCCCGGGATACAGCTCCCTCGCCAACGACGTACGTGTAGTCCTCGACAGCACAGAACTTGCCGGTGTTCACCAAGGACGTGCCATCGACTGCGGAAATGCCGAAAGCCCTGAACCGGAAGCCGCTGCCCATCGAGCCTTCCGGACACGACCGCATGTGGTCGCTGCCCACGACTTCCTCCTCGGGCTTACGCCAGTACCCGCTCACGCCGATCTGGGAACTGAACCTGCGCTCTTTGTGCGGCTGGAGCAGGAAACGGCCATGGAGGCCCCACCCCTCGTCAAAGTCGCTGTCGACACCGGAGTTCTTCCCGAACACACCAAACCTGGCGTACGTGGACCTCCCGCGATGCGACGCAATCAGCGCCACCACGGGCGCGCTCGGCGCATAGGCGAACGCGTTCGACATCATCGGACGCTCGGCCATGCCCAGGAAGCTGTTGAACGTGGATGATTCCAGCCCGACCGAGTTGCCAAACTGTCCCGCCATCAGCCACCACGGCTTGATGCCCCGGTAAACGATGGCTGCCGCCCGAAGCCCACTGTCAACCTGTTCGCCGCCGTCGGCCAGGTTGTACGACATGAAAACGATCCAGTCCTGCTCGACGACGCTCGCGATACCGAAGCTGACCCGCCGCATCTTGCCGCCGCCGCTGAAGTCGGTGTCGCCTTTCCCGATGTAGTACTCGTCACCGAAGACGCCTTCCCAATCTCCGCTCTCGCTGTACGCCGCCAGATCTGTCTGAAGATTTCCATACAGGAATGTCTTGAATCGTCCGTCGCTCGACGTCAACGGCCCGATCGGGCCGAAGAAGGCCTTGTCGTAGTTGTACGCCCCCTGCTGGCCGGTGATGTCCGATCGGTTGTTTCCGTTCGGAGCCGGCTCGGCCTGCGCTACCGTGGTTGCGCTCTCGGCCGGTGGCGGCGGTTCGGCGGTCTCGGTCCCCAACGCCTCGGCCAATGCCTTTTCCAACTGCTGAACGCGCAGTTCCAGCGCCTGAATCCGCGCATCTGTTTCGGCAGAACCACTTTCCTGAGCGATTGCCTGGGTTCCCATCCCAACGACAACAGCAACGGCGTACGCATACGTGAGCAGGCGAAGAAGCATCGGCAGTTCCAGCGAACATGAGGGCAGACGGCGAGTGGCAATGCTCGGAGCTGACCGGAAAACCTACGTATCTTCGAGCGACGGCCACCGGCACCGTGTCAGACTATAGCGATGCGTATGGTATCGACAACCATGTTTACGATTTCGCTTTCATACAGTTGATATTGAACGCATTTCAACTTGGGTTGCCCCCCGCCGGTTCACCGTCGGGGGTTTGAGCATCCTCCGGATCCGGTAACCCGTTGGCCGCTGTTTCCGTGTCAGCCCCGGTGAGGTCGCACGCCAGACGGACGCTGGGCTCAATGGCAACCGGTCGCCACACCACCCCCCGGTGCGGGTCATGGCAACGATGCCGTCAACGGTCCGGAAGCGCTCCCGCCGGCCCCCGTCCGCCGCCCGCTATCAATTGAGAAACCATTGGGCACCGGCCATCATCCGGAGTTTCACACAGGCGCGGATATTGGGGAATGAAGTTCATCGTAATGGGGGCGGGCGGCGTCGGCGGATACTTCGGTGCACGGCTTGCCGCATCCGGACACGAAGTCGGGTTCGTCGCCCGCGGCCGGCATCTTCGGGCGATGCAGAAGCACGGCCTCAAGGTACGCAGTGTTCTCGGCGACATCGTGCTGAAGCGGGTGCACGCGAGCAGCGATCCGACCGTGTTTGCGTCGCCCGATTACGTCCTTTTCGCGGTCAAGAGCTACGATTGCGAGCAGGCAGCCGCACTCGTGCGCCCCGCGCTTTCAGACGACACCGGTGTCGTGCCGCTGCTCAACGGTATCGAACACATCGACGTACTCCGCAGGCTGCTGGGGCCTCGGCGGATCCTGGGCGGTGTCGCGCAGATCAGTGCACTGATCGAAGCCCCGGGGGTGATTCGACATTTCGACCGCATGCAGATGCTCCGGATCGGCGAAATGGACAATTCGCCGAGCAAGCGCGTTCAGGCCCTGCGCAATGCCTGCACCGCGGCCGGCATTGACTGCCCGCCTCCCGACGACATCGAGTACGAGCTTTGGCAGAAGGCGGCGATGATCTGCACGCTCGCTGGGGCCAACTGTCTCACACGCTTGTCGCTCGGGCCCTGTCGGGCCAATCCTGCCACCCGGGCGATGATGGCACGCCTGACGGCCGAAACGGTTGCCGTGGCCCGGGCACTCGGGGTGTCCATGCCCGACGATCAGGAAGCACGGACGCTGCAACTCCTGGACAGGCTACCAGCCACGATGAAGGCATCGCTGCTCGTTGCTCTGGAGCGGCGTGAGCGGCTGGAGATATCGGCACTGAGCGGCGCGATTGAGCGCTTGGGCCGGCAGATCGGGATTGACACGCCCACCCACCGCACGGTGTATGCCGCCTTGGCACCGCATGAGCACGGCCTGCGCGGCGCCTGAAAAGTGTAGTTGCCTGGATGGTGATTGCTGTCAGACGATTGCGTGACTGCCGTCCGCTCTGCCACGCCGGCGAACGCGTGCAAGTCGCCGTTCGAGTGGAACAATAGGGTCAGTATGACCTGTTGCGTCAGCCTGCGCCGCGATCGGGGATCCGTTTTTCCCTCCGACACGCGGAGCAATGCGGGCACGGACGATATTTCCGTCTTTCGGAAGATGTTCACCTGGGTCACGTCCGGAGAGCCGGTCATCATGCTGATTGCCACGGGCAACCTGACGACGACCCTAGCGGCAACAAGCCTGCTGGACGAACGCACGAAATCCCCACCTGGGCGCAAGCCGTCACTCCTTGAGGCACCGCCGATGTTTCGGGTGGACGGGGCGGTCGGTGACACCTTGCGCGACATGAAGACGAACCCTCAAGACCGCTCCCCGACATGAAAGGCCCATTCATGAGGTGGTGGACACCATGGCGCGAAGTCAGTGGCGCAACGGTCCTACATGTCGATCTGACAGCCAACCACGAGCACGAGCGCCATGCCCGCGCTGTGCTTGATGGAGACGAGCAAGAGCGCTGGCATCGCTTTGCGTCGGACCGACCGCGGCGCGAGTTCGCACTCTGTCGGGCTGCGTTACGTTTCAGCTTGTCCGAGCGCCTCGGTTGCTCTGTCAGTCAACTGTCATTCCACTACCGGAAACACGGCAAGCCGTACGCCACCGTGGGCGAAAAGCCTGTGTCGCTCGGGTTCAACGTGAGCCACAGTGGGCGCCATGGACTGATCGCACTTGGGCACCGAATGTGCATCGGCGTAGATGTCGAAGAACGCATCGCGCGTCGCGACTTCGACGGCATCGGCAGCATGGTCTACAGCCCCAGGGAACGGCAGTCCCTCGCGAGCGTCAAGGGACAACAGAAGATGGACCGCTTCTTTCAATTGTGGAGTTTGAAGGAGGCGCTGATCAAGGCGCTCGGTTCCGGATTCTCGCTCGACCCATGCGGTTTCGAAGTACCAGGTGCGATGCTGCAAGGCGTTCGATCCAGCGTGTTTCGGTTTCCGCACGCTCCGTCTGCCGCGTGGCGTCTCCTGGACCTTGGGGAACCGCGGTTTGCCGCCGCGCTCGCCTACAAGCTACCCCCGACGCCGAGCCGCGGATAGGAACCGCCCAACTTCTCCCGCGCGGTGGCTCCGGTTGAACCGGCTCCGGCAAATTGCCGAGCGTCCGTGTCTGGGCTGGGGGAGGCAACACGATCTGCCGCGCCGCGGCAGACGGTTCGTGCTTCCATGCGCCGACATGGGCCGTGGTCCCGAAAGCTGCAAACCCCGGTACTTCCCGCGGCCCCGTGTCGGCTGCCCCCGGAACGGCGTGGTGCCATCTGATGAGAGTGGCCTTGTCACGCTTTGCGTTCCATGATGATTTCGACCAGATGCGGCTTCCCGGAATCGAACGCGGACTTGATCGCGGCACTGATTTCATCGCTTTCGGTGACGCGGGTACCGGCAACGCCCATCCCAGCTGCCAATTCGACAAAGCCGAGCACGGGTTCGTGAAGGTCCATCTGCGGATAGCCCTCGTTTGACGGGACATCGAAACGTTGTCGGTAGTTGTCCATGTTGTGCTTCAGCACGCGATACTCGCGGTTCGCCAAGATCGCGAAGACGATTGCCAAGTCGTGATGGGCCGCTGTCCAGAGGGCCTGGATGCTGTACATCGCCGAACCGTCACCGGAAATCGCGATCTGCGGTCGGTCGGGGTGGCCCAGCTTCACACCGATTGCCCCGGCCAGGCCCTGACCGATCCCGCCACCTCGCCCTCCGAAATAGTCGTCGGCCGTCTCGAACTGGATCGTCCGACCCAGGTCCGAACTAGCTGTAATGGACTCGTCGACGACAATGGTGTTGGGCGGGAGGCCTCTGCGGATCTCTTCCACCACCCTTAGCAGCGACGGCGGCTCGCGATTCCATGCCTGCTCGACCCGAAGCTTCTGGAAACTTGCTGCGTCCGCCTTCTTCTTCCGCAGTTCGGTGTTGCGCTCCCCCGCTGCGCTGGCGAAGGCTGCGTTCGCCCGCTGCCGGAGGTTCTGACCTATCGCTGCGAGCGTACTTGGCAGGTGGCCGACGAGACCGGCGACCACCGGGTGATTGAATGCGAGGCGCGCGGTGCTTTCCTCGATCTGCACTACTCGTGCACCCGCGGGGAACGGGCTGCCGTCCGAGTACCAGACCTCTTCGAAAAATGGCCCTCCTGCCAGTACTACGAGATCGGCACCGCGGAGGGCCGCCGCAATGCGTGCCGCGTCGAACGGCAATCCGCCGCGGGCGTTCGGATGACCGGTCGGAAACGCGATCCGCTGGTGCAGCCCCTCGAACCAGACCGATGCCCCGACGGCCTCGGCCAGCCGTACTAGGTCATCGTTGGCGCCCGAGCGCGCCACGTCATCTCCGGCAACGACCACGGGCTTCTTGCTGGCGAGCAGGCAATTGACCACCGCGGAGATACCCGCAGGATCGGCACTTGCGGCGCGAAACAGGTCGCCGGCGTTCGCAGCGCCCACGTCCGTCTCTCGTTCCATCACGTCGATCGGTAGTGCTACGAACACTGGGCCCGCCGGCGGATCATGCGCGATCTTGAATGCTCGGCGCATGATGTCCGCAATCTCGTCGACACGCTCCACCTGCGTGCTCCATTTCGTCAATGGCGCCGCCATCGCGACGAGATCGTGACTCAACAGCGGTTCGCGCAGTCGCATCCGCGTGTCCTGCTGACCGGCGGTGACGATCACGGGGGAGTTCGCCTTCAGAGCGCCGTACAGCATCCCGAGGCCATTGCCGAGCCCGGGGGCCGCATGGAGGTTGACGAGACCGGTGTTGCCGCTCGCTTGCGCGTAATAGCTCGCCGCGCCTATGGCGATGCCTTCGTGTAGCGTCAGCATGTATTGCAGATCAGGGTAATCTGACAGCGTTCCGATCAACGGATTCTCGGTGGTCCCGGGATTGCCAAAGATGTACCTGACGCCATGGGCGGATAGGCTGTCCATGAAGACGTGGCGTCCACGCATATGCGCCTCACTGCCAAATGCGGCGAAGGATACTCGGTCCTTGACCACTCGATGAATCCATGAAGTGTGCAGATCCCGCGATTCGGTCTGTGGTTGTCCGGCGCCTAGGCCCGCTGCGCCCTGAGTCTCCGATTGGCCCGGGCTGAACGCCTACCTGGCTTTGGCGGCGCCGGCGCTTCCGCCGTTGGCTCCACTCGAGGGTCGCCGACGCCGCTTCTCTGCCCTCGACGGACCTCGCATCTGTCTTCCGCAGCCTCTCGGACCCCGAGCGGTCATCCATGTAGAGCCGCTGCCCGGGCGCCCCGCAGTCCCGTTGCTGATCACTGGTCGGATGCGTACCGCAAGGGATCACATCCCTCGAAAACCTCTCTTCGCTTGTAGAGCTCCACCAGGTTGGCCACCTCGACCAGCGACAGCGAGATCAGGTAGAGACGATGTGCAGGCGCCGGCATTGGGTCGTCGCGGAAGTCTTCCAGATAGCGAATCATCGCTTCGAGCCGCGGCTGGACCGTGTCGTAGAAGTCGCGGATCTCGACCATCGAGGACGCGACCCTCATTTCAGTTCGCGCGCGCTCGGGCTCGAGCGCCCATTCGAGATAGGGCTGGAGATCGCTGAACTCCTCCGGCAATGACGGCTCGTCGATCGCCGGCATCCCGCCTCCGTCGCCGTCGCTGATCAAGTTGGCAGACCAGCGCCGATCCGATCTTCCATCACCTTGTGGAAATGGCGGATGGCGATCTCGTTGTCCTGCAAAATGATGTGCGGCTTGGCACGCGAGGCGAGACCGGAATGGACGGCCTCATGCATGGCCGTGTCTTCCTGCAGCGTATCTCTGGAAATGCACTTGAAGTACTCCTGCCGGATCCGCTCCCGAACGGACAGGGGCTCCCTGAAATGGACGCGGATTTCCCAGATTGTGCGATCGACGGCCAGTGGCCAGAAATGATAGGTGAGGTAACTCGTCGACGTGCCTAGCTGATACAGCAGGATCACGAAATTCGGGAACACGGTGAAGAAATCCATCTCACCGATCATTTGTGGAATTGTGAACGCCCGAAGAATGCCGTCGAACTTGTAGAGGGTGGAGGCTATCGGCGTGAGTTTGTGGCTCTCGCCGTATTCACACGACCAGACGCTGTGATAGTTGTAGAGCCTGAGGTCCTGATAGCGGCTTTGGCGCTTGTCGTTGGTCCTGAACGCATCGCCGGCCACATGACGATGCTGAAACGGGAAATGATAGAGCTCGTTTTGTGCGTCGAGTCCGACCTTCCAGTTGGCGCGTTCCTCGACGCGGTAGGTTTGGCTGAGCGGCATCTTGTCGAAAGGACAGCCTGCTAGCTGATCAGCTACACCGCCAAGATAGCTTTGTAACGTCTGGGCCGGCTCCGGGTCCAGATGAACGAACACGAAACCTTCCCAAATGTCCATGTTGACTGGGGTCAGACCATGGTCCCGCTTGTCGAGATCGAAGAAGTTTTCTTCGTCCGGGACCCAAAGCAACTCTCCTGTGTCGCTGTACACCCAGTTGTGAAAGTGGCAATTGAGCCTGCCCGGGCAAGTTCCCCGTTCGTCCAGCACCAGGGTATTGCTCCGGTGCGAACAGACATTGTGGAAGGCGCGTACGATACCGTCCGAGCCCCGGACGACCAGGATGGAAGCCTTGCAGATGGCAATATCTCGCACGAAATAGTCGCCGATGCCCGGGATCTCGTCGACGCGACCCACATTGATCCAGCTGCGGCGAAAGACCAAGTCACGCTCAAGGGCGAAACGTTCTTGTGAAAGGTAGGGCTCGGTTGGGAGCGGTTCGGTTCCGACGTCAGGGTACTTCTCGACCCATTGCTTTTCGCGCAGCTCGGTCTTCATCGCCATTTCACTTGGGCTGTCGGGTGTCGGCAGCCTGCTCCAATCGTGCTGTCGGCGACCACGATAGCATGGCAACGTCTCGCAAACGTGCTTGCGGGTAGCATGAGCTTACGGTAGTTTGCGGGCGCTTCTCGCTTGCCTGTGTCATCTAGTTTCAAGCTATCTAAACTCCACCTCCAAGGTAGGCGGGCGGCGAAGCTAGAGGCCAGCATTCCGCTTGAACGCACCGCAAGAAAGGAACCCAAACACATGTCGTCAACAGAAAGCCGCCTGAGGCAACTCATCAACGAGAACCTTGATCTGGATCATGAGCCAGATTTCGACAGAGCATTCAGCGATGCTGGGGTCACCTCCATGCAAGCGGTGGCATTCTTCAAACTGGTCAACGACGAATTCGACCTGAAGATGGTGGCCGAGGACTGCATGCAGTTCGATACGCTGCGGGACTTGGTAACCCACATCGACGCACGCGCCGCCTGACCAATTCTCGGTGACCGGCCGCCTCTGGCCGGCCGCCGCCTGGCGTCAAACGAGCGAAACGACTGCCCCCAAAGCGGGGCAGTCGAGGGCCGCGTCGCAAGGCCAGGTCCGTTGCCGACAGTGCGCGGCCGATTGAATCGACCTCAGGTCTGCTGCTTCTGGAGCCAGTGGGCCAGACGCTGAAACGGATAGCCCGGTAGCGAGACGCGGCGGCGTTCCTCACCGGCGAACAGTCCTTCGAAGGAAACCGGCAGCCCGGCTTCGTATGCCCTGGCAGCCGCGTCCACGAATCCGGTATCGCAGACCGTCGCCAAGCTCGTCCCATCGGAACGTGTTGGCCGCAGGCTCGAAAGCAGCACCGGTGCTGCGGCGCCGTTTTCAGACGCCGATCCCTGGGCGGCCTGCGCGCCGATTTCGACAACTACCCGGACCTCCAGCTTCGCAAGCGCGTCCGCCCAATGTTCGGACGGTGACGACTCCTGCATTTGCACACGCCAGTACGCTGCATCCAGTGTCTTGCCAGGCTCCACCGGCTGACCCGTCGCGCTACTCAGAAGACCGATCGAGGGTGGCTCGAAACTGATCTGGTCCAGAGTGGCGTCTTGTTCGCCTGGACCGGTCCCTCCACCCGCGCCGTTCTGCAGCTCTTGGCGTCGCGAACTCCGTATCGACGCGATCCGGAGCCCGTCCTCCAGATCGAATACGCCAGCGGCCTGGGCGGCTGCGATCTCACCAGCGCCCCGTCCGCCGACTACGCTCGGCCGAATGCCGATACTCGACCAAAGGGCGGTGAGCGCGCAGGCCAGCGCATACGCGGCCGGATCTCCCAGCTCCGAATGATTGAGCGCGTCTGCGGGTCCGCCCCGCTCAAACATTGCCTCCAACAATGAGCCCCCGCGCTCGTCACGCAGCACGGTCTCGCAACGGTCGAGGACGGCCCGCACGACGGGCTCGCTCTCGTACAAAGCCTTACTGACTCCAGCCCAACTGCCGATTTCGTCGGCGTAAACGAACGCCAGCTTCACGCCCGCTGAATTGCCCCGGTTGCTCTCGGCCTTCGCCAGTGCCTGCAGGCGCTCTCGCAGCGAGGCGGTGTCACGGAACACCACGCCGGCACGAACGTCAAGGTGGCTCCGTCCCACTCCGGCCGTCCACGCCATGTCGGAAAGGAGCGGGCCCGATGCGTCACCATCCGTCGACAGCAGGTCGGTACGTTCATCCAGCCACGCCAGGTATTCCCCTGCCAAAGCCTGCAGCGCCCCGCCCGACTTCGCAGACAAAGGCAGAAGTCGCGCATCACGCGCCGTGAACTCGTCATCGCCTTGGGCAGCCGCGGCAAGCGTCTGCGGCAAACTGGCAGGGACCCGCCGGGCGGCGCCCTCGGGCAGACACTCGTCTTCATCCTCGCCGCCGTCGGCCCCTTCGTGCCCTTCAAGAACGACATGCGCATTCACCCCGGAAATCCCGAACGCGCTGACCCCCGCCCTGGGCGGCCGACCGGACACTGCGGGCCACGCCGCCGTCGCGCTCGCCACCTGCACCGGCAGCCGGTCCCATTCGACGAGTGGGCTGGGCTTGTCGAAGTTCAAGTGCTGTGGGACGACCTTCCGGCTCATCGCCAACACCGTCTTCATCAGGCCCGCAATGCCGGCGGCCGATTCCAAATGACCGATGTTGGTCTTGACAGACCCGATCAGCAGCGGGTTCTCGTCCGGACGTTCCTGGCCGTAGACGGCCGCGGCAGCCTGCACTTCGATGGGATCACCGAAGGCGGATCCGGCTCCATGGGCCTCAAGGTAGTCCACGTCGGAAGGCGCGATGCCAGCTTGTGACAATGCCTGACTGATCACCCGTTCCTGCGCTGAGCCGTTGGGGACCGTCGGTCCCGCACTCGCCCCGTTTTGATTGACGGCCGTTCCGCGAATCACTGCCCAAATCCGGTCGCCATCGGCCTCCGCGTCCGCGAGGCGCTTCAGGACGACCATGCCGCAGCCCTCACCTCGAACGAAACCATCCGCAGCGGCGTCGAAGGTCTTGCACGAGCCCTCCCGAGACAGCAGTCCGAGGTCCGCCATCTCTCTTGTGATCGGTGCCGAGAGCACGGCACTCACACCCCCGGCAAGGGCAAGATCCGCCTCGCGAAGTCGCAGGCCGTCGACCGCCTGATGCACGGCGACCAGCGACGATGCGCAGTTCAGTTCCACTGGCATGGTCGGTCCGGCCAGGCCGAAGTAAAAGGCAAGCCGGCCAACCGCCATGCTTGCGGCGGTACTCAGATAGCCAATGCCGTAGTCGCCGTTCTTCATGAGGTCTCGGTATTCGCTGGTGGCGACGCCGACATACACCCCGGTGCGACTGCCACTCAGCCGGTCCGGATTGATTCCCGCATCCTCGAATGCCTGCCAACCGGTCTCCAACAGCATTCGCTGCTGCGGGTCTATCAGCCGGGCCTCGATGGGTGAGATCCCAAAGAACTTCGCATCGAACTGATCGATCCCCTCGACAAACCCGCCACGGCAGTAGGCGGAGTACTGGTCAGGCAGAAGGTCGAGGAAATCGGACCAGGGTCGCGCTTCGCGGCGTTCGTCCCGCAGGGCGTCGGTACCGGCAGCCAGCAGGTCCCAGAAAGCCGGAAGGTTTCTCGCGCCCGGGAACCGGCATGCCATGCCCACGATTGCAACGGCATCTGCCTCGCCGCCGGGAGCGCCAGGGGTGGTTGGCGGATGCGACGGGCCGGGTTGCACTGCCGGAGTGGACGCCCCGACCACCCCGACGAGCTCCTCCGTCAAGTGGGTGGCGAGGACGGCGATATTCGGGTAGTCGAACACCGCGGTATTGGACACCGTGTACGCTCCGGCCAATGCGCGGTTCAGCCGGTTGCGCAACTCCACCGCCATCAGGGAGTCCATTCCCAAGTCGAAGAAACCCACCGTGGACTGCGGAGCGGCCGGAAGCCTCAAGACGGCCTGGACCTCTCCCTGCAAGTACGAAACCAGCTCTTCTTCGCGCGTTCCCGCAGGAGCATCCCGCAGCCTGGACAGCAGGTCTTCTGACGACGACTGGGTACCGTCCTCCGCATCGTCGGCCAGCACCTCCTCCAAGAAGGGTGGACGGACCTCGAGAGACTCGCCAAACGCGACCCAATCCCTCGCCAGCACTACCCCCGTCGCCGCGTCCTCCCGCACCAGCCGATCGAACGACCGAAGGCCTTGCTGCGGCGTGATCCACTCGATCCCGCTGGTTGCGGAACGCTGCGTCATGCGCTCGCGCTGCTCCTCCGCCTCGCCGATCTCCGACCACGCCCCCCAGGCAATCGCCTGCCCAGGGAGCCCCAGCGCACGCCGGTGGGCGGCTAGCTGATCAAGGAACGCGTTGGCAGCAGCGTGGTTGGACTGGCCCGGATTGCCGAGAACGCCGGCAACACTGGAGAAGAGCACGAACATGTCCAGATCGCGGTCGACCGTCGCCCGATGCAGGTGCCAGGCTCCCAACAGCTTTGGCCAGAGCACGGTCTCGAACGTCTCCCAGCTCTGATTGCCGATTGCAGCGTCGGACAGCACGCCGACGCTGTGGATGACGCCTCCGAGCGGGGGCAGCTCCACATCCATCCGCTCCACCATGGCATCGATCGCGTCCGCATCCGTCACGTCCGCAAGTTCCACCTGAACCGTGGAGCCGCGCCGGCGCAGTACCTCGATCGCTTCCGCTACGTCCGAATCGGGCGGTCGGCGACCATTGAGCACGATCACACCGGCACCTCGCTCGGCCAGCCAGCCTGCCACTGCACACCCAATGCCGCCGAGGCCTCCGGTCACCAGATATGACCGGTCCGCCCGCAGCCGACCGCGAGCCAAGGGCGAATTGGTGAGGACGATCTTGCCGACGTGTCGGCCCGCACGCATGCATTCCATCGCCGGTCCCGCCTCGGCCAGCGGCCATCTCGCGTGAGGCAGCGGGGTCAACGTCCCGGCTTCCAACATTCCCAGTACCCGCCGCAGAATGTCTCCCGCCCGTACCGGGTCCTCTTCCTTCAAGGCATCGATTGCGAGGATCGCGTAGGCAACGTCCGGACGCTTCGCCGCCATCTCTTCCTCGCTGAGAATGTCGACCCGGGCCATTTCCACGAAGCGGCCGCCCTGGGCCAGACAGGAGAGACTCGTCTCGATGAAGCCCTCGCCGGTCAGGCTGTTCAGAACCATGTCGACTCCGGCACCCGCCGTGGCCGCAAGCACGTCCTCACCGAACGAGGTGGTGCGGCTGTCGAACACATGCGTTACACCGAGCGAGCGCAGAAAGTCTCGCTTGCGCTCGCTTGCAGTGGCGAACACTTCCGCACCAGCCGCATGCGCCAACTGAATCGCCGCGAGCCCGACACCGCCAGCACCGGCATGAATCAGCACGCGGTCGCCGGCGTTCAGCCCCGAGAGTTCGAACGACAGCGCAGCCGACACGAACGCCGTCGGCATCGTCGCCAGTTCGGTGACCGAGAACCCGTCGGGGGCCGGAGCCACCATCTGTTCGAGGGTCACCGTCTCGGACCCGAAGGCGCGGAACGTCAATCCGACGACGCGGTCGCCGACGGTGACACTTGAGACGCCGTCCGCCACTTCCAGGACCCGACCGCAGAACTCCCCTCCCATGGAGTCTTCGACAAGGCCAATTGCGATGAACACATCCCGGAAATTGAGACCGAATGCCTCGATCGAGGCACGGATCTCTCCGGGCTCAAGGGCACGTTCCGGCAGGGTCTCCACATGCATCCCGTCGAGTGCGCCACCGGCATCGGGCGCCAGCGCCCAACCCGGCTCGTCCGGAAGGGCCAGCCGGTCAACGACAGCTGCGGCCGAGACCAGCCGTGCGCACTGGCGCCGGCCGAAACGATAGGCAATGTGACTTTCGGAATCGGGATACAACAGCTCATTCACGAGTTCGGCGCAAGGTACAGACCCGACAGTGTCGAGATCGAGCATCCTGGGCTGCAGTTGCGGCGCTTCCCGGGCCATTACCTTGCCAAGGCCCCACAACGTGGCACCGGCGAGAATTCCACCGCGCTCGATCTCCAGCACCTGGGCCCCGCGGGTGATGAACCACACCCCCTTTGCCGGCTCTGCATCCGCGTCCGCAACACCCTGTGCCATCGCCAGCGCGGTCGCCGTCGCCTGGCGTATGTCTTCCGCCATCTCGCTCGTGGTCGCTTCCGTGCCGTGTCCGTCCAGTCCAAGCAAATGCACCACGCCCGCCAGTGGCGCGTCTCCGGGCAGCTCCTGGAACAGGGTCGTCCACGCCGTGCGTTGTTCCGTCTCGACGGACACTTCGCGCAGTCCCGCCGGAACCGGCTCCGACCCATCCGCAACTCGGCCATCCGCGCCTACCAGCACCACCACCTGATTGCGTCCAGCCAGTTCCCGAGCCAGCTCATCCGCGACACCGCCTTGATCGCCAGCCAACACCCATACACCGGGTGCCTCGGTCACTTCAGCTGGTCCCTGTGCCACGATGACACCGCGATCCGGGTTCGCATTCGGATCCGACTCGTCGAAGCCCAGAATCGCTATGTCCTCGAAACCTGCGTCACCAAGTGCTTCGCGCCAGACGCCAGGCCTCGCAAGGGCGTGGTGCGGTCGATAGCTGTCGGCGAACCGCCACCAGCCGTCCAGTTGCCCGAAAGTGAGATCCAGCCATCCCTGCGAGCGCAGATTCTCCAGCGCCACCAGTTGACCCGACGGCGCCAGGAGTGCGCGGCAGTGCGCCAGGGTTTCGTTCAGATACCGCGTGGCGTGCAGCACGTTGGACGCTATCAGCAGGTCATAGCCGTGCCGGTCGAATCCCTGCTCGATCGGGTCCTTCTCGATATCCAGGACGCGGTAATCGATCGAGGCTTCCGGTCCTCCAAAACGGGCTTCAGCTTCCGCGAAGAAGCCTGCCGAGATGTCGGTGTAGGCGTAGTCGTAGCTCCCTTCCGGGAGTTCGGGGAGCACGGCGGCCGTCGCGGAGCCCGTTCCTGCCCCGACCTCGAGGATGCGCAGCCGCCGACCGGCCGGCGTGGACCGCAAGAGAGTCGCGGTCGCCTCAGCCAGCATGCGGTTCGCCGCACGCGCCACCGGCGCCTTCAGGTAAAGGTCCGCGGCGGTCGGCTCGCCACTGCTGAACAGGAGTGTCAGCGGGTCCGCATCCCCCCTGAGCACTTCGGGCAAGGCGGCGGCGCTGCGACGAAACAGCCCGATCTCGTTCAAACCGTGCGCATACTTCTCTGCCATACGGGCCGCAATGGTGTCGGGATCGTCCGCCAGTCCTGCCGGGAGCGGTTCTCCGGACGCGATCGCAACGCGAAAGCCGTCGCCGGCCTCCTCAAGGATCCCGCCACGCGTCAGCATCTCCAGCAGCCGTCGGAACAGCCGCTCGTGTTCTGAGCCCACCCCGAGGTGCTTCCGCAATGCCGTGGAATCGACCTCCGCCCCTGCGGTGCGTTCCCATCCCAGCCCGTCGAGGGTCGCGACGGCGTAAACATGGGCCAATTGCTCAAGATCGGCCAGCAAATTGGCCCGATCTTCGGCGCCGACACCTTCGTTCCCGAGGTACTCGGTGAACAGATCCGTTTCCCCTGCAACCGTCGAGGGTAGAGTGAGAAAATCTGCAGGCGGCATGCCGGGCGGCAGAGCGCTGTCACGCCAGACCACCTGATACAGGAGGTCGTCGATTCCTTCGATCGCTGAAAGCAGTGCCGCCCGGGTAGCCCGCTTCACGGTAAAGCCGGACAATTGACCGACCGGATGACCGCTGCGGTCGTAGAGTCGCAGATCCGCAGCCTGGACTTCCCGCAGTTCCGCGTCTTCCGATCCCGCCGTTCCTTCGGCGGGGCCTGCCCGCATTTGCACGTGGCATATCAGCTGGTCGGGTAGCCGGTCCGGCAGGCACAGCCGCTCCCACGCGAAGGGAAGGTACGTGATGCCGCCTTCATCTCCGTCCCATTCGCGGGCCGCCCCCATGACCTGGAAACAGCCGTCGAGCACGAGCGGGTGCACCTCGAACCGGCTGTCCTCGAGACCGGCTGGGAGAGTGATCTCCCCCAGCGCCTCGCCGGGTCCCGACCACAATGCCTCCAGGGTGCGGAACGATGGACCAAGGTCGATGCCGACGGCCACCTTGGCGCGGTAGTAGGCCGGCAGTTCCACAGGGGAGAGGCCTGCCTTCATGCGGTCGAGATCGAGCGGTGGGACCGTGTCCGGCGGAGCGGCGCGGGATGTCGCGATTCGCCCTTCCGCGTGCAGCGTCCAGACCTCCTCCCCGTCGGCCCGGCTGAGCAGCCGAACCCTTCGCGACGCGTCGTCTTCGGAGTCACCGAGCAGGACTTGAAGCCGTCGGCCCGGATGGTCGGAGGCCTCGTCGGCGCCGTCGCTCCGAAAGACCAGCGCCGTCTGGATCTGGAAGTCCTCCACGACGGCTGACTCGCCTCCCTCCAAAAGGGACGCAGACGCGGCCATGGCCCCGTACAATGCGCCCGGAACCACCAAGTGGCCGAACACCTGATGGTCGTTCAACCATGCCGGGTCCGAGGGCAGGACCTCAGTATCAAACACGGTCTCGCCGCTGGCAGAATCGTGGCGCTCACCAAGCAGGGGATGCCCTGAACCGTGCCGACGCCGCTTCGACGTCTCGACCCAGTGACGTTCTCGCTGGAACGGATAGCCGGGCAAGGAGATCCGGCGGCGCGCCTCGCCCGCGAAGAGCCCCGTGAAATCGATCGGCAAACCTGTGGCGTAGCCTTCGGCAACGGCCTCCACGAATCCGCCGCCGGAACCCGGCGCGGGCGGCGCCTCGTCCTTTGGCGGCCGCCTGAGGCTCGCCAGCACGGTTGGTGTGGCGTTTCCAGATGACTCCGGCCAGGCGAGGGTCGTCATGGGACCGAGCACGGCGTGTGGGCCGATCTCCACGACCGCATCGACGCCGACGGCAGCCAAGGCCTCAACGCAGCCGCGAAAGGCCACGGGGCTGCGGGCTTGGCGCAGCCAGTAATCGGCATCGAGTGCGTCGGCCGCTCCAACCACCTCGCCCGTCAGGTTGCTGACGAAGGTCAGCGACGGTGGCGAGAAAGTGATGTCGGAGAGCACCGTTGCCAAACCGTCCAGTGCCGGCTCCACCATGGCGCTGTGATAGGCGGGACTCTTCCTCAACCGCGCAACCCGGACGTCCTGCGCCTCCAGTCGCTCGAGGAGCTCCCCGATTTCGTCCCGGGGACCGCTAACGACCTGATGTGCGCCGTTGTCAGCAGCGATGCAAAGGCCGATCCCGGCCGAGCCGGCATTGTGTTCGTCCAGCGCCGCTGCGACGCGCGAGGGTGGAGCGAAGATGGCCGCCATCGCGCCCTCGCCTGGCAGCGCCCCGATGAGGGCACCCCGCGCGGCCGCAAAGCGCAGCCCATCTTCCAGACTGAACACGCCCGCACACTGCGCCGCCGCAATCTCCCCGAGGCTGTGCCCGAATACGACGTCGGGCCGAATCCCAACGCTCGACCACAGCTCGGTCAGCGCGCACTCCAGCGCGTAGATCGCCGGCTGTTTCCACTGCGGATCGTCGAGATCGCCTGTGCTCGCTGGGCGGCCGAACATCACGTCCAGTAGCGACCCGCCGTTTCGCTCGTCTCGGAGCAGGGCGTCGCAGCGATCCAGAACCGCACGCATCACCGGCTCGCTCTCGTAGAGCGCAGCCCCCATGCCGACCCACTGACTGGCCTGGCCGGTGAAGGCGAACGCTACCTTGCCCGCCGGCGGGGAAACACCGCCTTCGCCCGCATCGGAGAGCTCCAGCAAAGCCTCACGCAACGATTCGGCGTCACGGAACACCACGCCCGCACGGCGGTTGAAATGGCTGCGCCCGATGCTGGCAGTCCAAGCCATGTCGGCCAGCACATCCGCGCCTTGGCCACCCGCTGCGAGCGCATCTGCCCGCTGGTCAAGCCACGCGAGATGCCGTTCGATCGCCGCATCGAGCGCCGCGTCAGTCTTGCCGGAAAGCGGCAGCAATCGGACAGCGCGTTCCGCCAGCGACGCCCCCGCCGAGATCGCCTGCGCTCCCTCCGTCGC
Organism: Rhodospirillales bacterium; assembly: GCA_009839325.1. Lineage (GTDB taxonomy): Bacteria > Pseudomonadota > Alphaproteobacteria > TMED109 > TMED109 > VXPW01. The sequence goes on along the minus strand of VXPW01000061.1, from coordinate 46,792 downwards.
GAACGTGGCGGACACCGGCTTTGCTGGGCCGGCTGCCCAGTGTTCAGGCCCCGCGGCGGCCGCACCATCGGGCCTCCCGTAACCTTCCAGGATGACGTGGGCGTTCGTGCCGGACCAGCCGAAGCCGCTGACACCTGCCCGCGGAGGCCGCGCAGGAACCAACGGCCAGTCTGTCGGCGTCGCGGTGACCTCCAGTGGCAGCTGATCCCAGTCCATTACCGGGTTCGGAGTGCTGAAATGGAGGTGTCTGGGAATGACTCCCCGGTTCATTGCCAGGATGACCTTGATCACTCCGGCCACGCCGGCGGCTGCCTCCAAATGGCCTATGTTGGTCTTTACCGATCCGATCAGTAGCGGCCGGTCTGCCCCGCGCCCGTAACCGTATGCCGTTCCCGTCGCCTGCACCTCAACCGGATCACCGACTTCAGTCCCCGTGCCATGCGCTTCGACATAGTCAACCTCCGTGGGAGCAATCCCTGCCCGCTCTAGCGCCGCCGCAATGACCTTCTCCTGGGCCGGTTCACTTGGCACCGTCAGTCCGGGGCTTGCCCCGTCCTGGTTCAGGGCTGAGCCACGGATCACGCCCCAGATCCGATCGCCGTCGGCTTCCGCCTCGGCGAGCCGCTTGAGCACCACGATCCCGCAGCCTTCGCCGCGCACGTAGCCGTTCGCCGCCGCATCGAACGTGGCGCAGCGCCCGTCCGGCGACAGCATTCCGGCCTTGGCGCGCAATTCGAGCAGGCGTCCGGACAGGATCGTATGCACGCCTCCGGCCATCGCCAGATCCGCTTCGCCGCGCTGCAGCCCGGATGCGGCCTGGTGGATCGCCACCAATGACGATGAGCATGCGGTATCGAGCGCAAGCGCGGGGCCTTCCAGGCCCAGCGCGTAAGCAACCCTTCCTATGGCAGTATTGAAAGACGTTCCCGTGACCGCGTACAAGCTCGCGGCGGCCTCGGCCGTCTCGCTCGATTCCATGATCAGGCCGCGGTACTCGTTGTTGCTGATTCCCGCGTAAACGCCGGTACGGCTGCCCTTGAGGCCATCTGGGTCCATGCCGGCGTCTTCCAGCGCCCGCCAGCAGGTCTCCAGCATCAACCGTTGCTGCGGGTCCAACATTTGCGCCTCAACGGGCGAAATGCGGAAGAAGGCGGCGTCGAACTGATCTAGGTTCTCGAGATAGGCGCCAAAGCGGCACGCCCTAGGCTCCACATCGGGGTCGGGAAACAGTTCACCGATGCGTCCGACACCAGAGCCAGGAATCCCTTCGGTCACGGCATTCACGCCATCGTCCAACAGGCGCCAGAAGGCGGAAAGGTCGTCCGCTCCCGGAAACCGGCATGCCATGCCGACGATTGCGATCGGCTCGCTATCTTCTGAGAATCCGTGTTCTGGCGGATGGCGCTCGATCGGTGACGCTGCTGAACGACGTTGACGAGCGTCTCGGTTCATGGCTGGTGTTCCCTGTGCCGATTTCACCACTGCAAGCCCTATCTGCTGAGCAGCGCAAACGTTGATAGCGCAACTCGGTCAAGGTATTGAACTATAGTCTTGGGCAAGGGCAAACGTTAGCCCTTTCGGCTCGTTTGACAGTATTGGCAACGGCCACATATCGCGTTATTGAATTGCCTTGCGCACGCCCGCGGCATGTATTTTGGCTCGCCGGGCCGGACGTTTCCGACAGATTGAGTGACCGCAGCGTTACCGGCGCCAGGGACTCGCTCGCCGGGCTGTCGATACGAGGGCGGTCGTGCTGGCGATAGACCTGAAACTCGGGACTGCCCACGCCTTCGACCATTCTCGCAAGGGCGATCATCCACGCGCATGCGGCTTCAACGTGCCCCCTTGCCACGGGAGGCGTCAAAGGCGGTTACGGCTCGTCGAGGTCAGTCCGTTGTTTCCGTTATTTCCGGATCAGAATCGGCGTACCCACAGCGACCAACGCCACCAGTTCTCGAATTTCCCGATTTGTGACGGCAATGCAGCCGTTGGTCCAGTCCTCGCTTCCATGCCCGACTTCCTGAGCCGATACACCGTTGGGAAGGCCATGAATCATGATCTGGCCTCCGGGATTGTACCCGGCCTCCATCGCCCGACGGCGATCCCAAGCGTTCGGGTAGCTGATCTGCAGCGCCCGATGGTATGCGCTCTCGGCCACAAATCCGTCTATCCGGTAGAAGCCTTCTGGAGTTTGCCCGTCGCCCTCGCGCGATTTGTGACCTTCCGGATTGAAGCCGAGTGCAATCCGGTACGTTCGAACAGTGTGACCCCCGCGCAAGAGACGAAGAGTCCGCTGTCGTTTTTCCACGACCACGAGATCAACAGAACCTGCCGCGGACACGCTCGTACCCAGAACCCAGGGCATGGCAAGGAGCGTGGAGAGAAATGTTCTCCTAATCATGGTGTTGCCCCGGCCAACGCGGCGGGTTCCGCCGGTAGACGCTGGAGTTGCCTGACTGGTGCCTGCATGCTTTCCTCGCCATCCACTCCCCACGTGATGCGGTCGAACGAGCCGCATCGGTCACAGACTGCCTGCCAGCGCAGATATCCTTCGGTACAAGCGTTGCATCGCCAGGTCGGCGCCGGTTCAGCGTCCAGTGCTGCTGACAGCCACTTCGACGCCGCCTCGGAATCATTGTTGCTGGACCGTTCCAGATCGGCAAGTATCCGATACACGCGCTCGTCGTGCTGGCTTCCCCGCACCAGTTCAAGATACTTGCGGGCGACCCCAAACAGCTTGGCACGCAGGGCCACCTCCGCCAGCGCGAGATTTCCCTCCATCGTATCCGGGGTCAGCTCGGTCAACTCCTCCAATGGACCTACCCCGGCGAGTGGACCGTCCGCACCACTTGCTCTCAGCAGCAGGAACGCCAAGTCGGGATGAGGCTGCGACTTCCAAGCGGCACGGATGACCTGCGCGGCCCGGGACGAGCGCCCCGCATCCAACCATACCTCCGCGGCAATTGCGGCCGCCGGCGCAAAATCGGGTAGCATCGAAACTGCTTCGGATGCTGCCCGTTGTGCCCCGGCCGCATCCCGGTCAGCACGACAGGCCCTCGCCACTTCAACGGCAATCACTCCTCGGGCACGGCGCGCTGCCGCTTCGTCCATGTGTCCGCTACGCCGCATTGCGAAAACGGCCTGCCTTGCCCGATCCCATCGACGGAGCCGCAAGCTGAGGTCCAGACACTCCTGCAGAGCCCAACGCGGCGATGGCACCTGCTCGGCCGCACGTTCCGCGAGGTCAAGAGCGTGGGCAAGTCGGCCCTGCTGCCGCACCTCGGCGACCAAGCCCCGGAGCGCCGCGAGCTTGGTGCTGGCGCCGTGTTCCATTCGTTCGAACGCAGCGTGAGCGCTGGCTACGTCCTCGACCAGCATGGCTGCCTGCGCTTCGAGCAACAGCCGCAATGGCGCGTCCGCGGGCAGCACCCGCACGCCCCTGAGAGCGTTGCGAACGCCACGTTCATCACCGCCCGCCGCCGCCGTCAGGCCGGTTTCCAGTGAGCGCCATCCCCGCCGTACCCGATGATCCCGCCACGCAGTCATCGCCCGCCGCGGGAGACTCCACAAATACCTGAACAATGAAATTGCGCCGAGCACCAGCGCGGCCAGGACCACGAGTGCTGCCGCCAACAGACCGGGCGCGGCACGGACCTCCCAGCCTTGCCATTGGAGACGCAATTGACCGGGCACTTCGGCGAGCCAAGCAGCCGACATCCCGACAGCCGACAACACCGCCAGCAGAACCAGCAGTCGAATCATCGTGACCCCGGCAAGGGTTCCAGTTCCACATTTCGGGCCAGATCCGCAAGCTGCCCGTCGGCATAGCGTTCCAGTGCCTGCAGGGCATCGTGCGCGGCCCACACCTCTTCCGCTTCGCGTTGCCACTCGGCAAGCTCGGCCTGAATCGCCTCCGGAAGCGCACCGCTTTCTTGCCAGGCCTTCCTGAGATCGCCGACTTCGACGAGAAAACTCACCCGGCTCAGCACCGAGTCCGGTGATTCGCCCATCGGCAAGTCCGTCCGTCGGACCTCCACCAGCCGGGCAACGCGGCCGAGCAACCTGTCCAGGCCGGCCGCCGAGGGGTCTGCAAGCGCCGCACGGGCTGACTGCTCCGAGGCGGAAAATTTTCGAGCCAGCTCCGCCTGCGTCGCGACCCCAGTCGGTGCGTATGGCGCCAGCACTGCCAGGGCGGCCGCCGGCTGTGGATCGCCGCCAACCAGTTCGCGAAGCAGCGCCAGCGGCTCCGCATAAGGCCTGCCGTGCTCCACTTCCGTGCCGATCCACCCCAGGATCCGGGCCGTGGCAAGGGCGCGAAGCCCAGCTTGCAGCCAGGCTCTGTCCGCCGCCACCGCGCGGGAAATCTCGGCGAATTGCCCGGTCATCGCGATCGCCTCAGCCTCGGTTCCTGGAAGCAGCACCAGCGCAGCCAGCCTGTCCTCGACGGCGCGGAGCTGACGGCCCAGCGAATCGCCGAGTGCATCCACCTCGCTCCGAAACGCCAAGGAGTCCTGGTGGGCCGTAAGTCGCTCCACCTGAACTGCCAGCTGCCGCAAATCTGCGTCGGTCAGCGCTTGCGCTCCAATGTTCGATACTTGCTGCTCGAGCTCCTGGACGCGCAGTGCCAGGGTCTGGGTCTCTTCAATTGCCGCCGTGAATTGACGCCGGAGTTCCCAAGCGGCAAGACCAATGGCGGCAAGCACCAAGACGACACCAACCCCAACGACGGCCAGACGTGGCCATCGAGGTCGCCGTTGCCCGGTGGCCGCGCGCCGCTTGCCTTTCGCTCCCGGACTTGCACCAGCTGATGACGGTACTGACGCCTGACCCGCGCGCTTCACGCTTTGAGATTTCGCGGTCTCCTGCCCGTCCCGGGCAGCCTGCTTCGTCCCGGCATCGGCGGTTTCGTCCTTGCTAGAGCTTGCCCGGGCCGTAGCCGCAGCAGCGGATAAATCTGATTGCGAGGAGGAAACCGGGCCCTTGGATTCCGGTGCATCTCGTGAGGCCATCTTCAGAATGCTCGCATCCGGGCGACCGGTGGCATGGAACCAAGATACCACCGGAACCGTGGCTAAATCGGCAGGCTGGACACCAGGGTAGTCGCCGTCCGCTCAGGCCCGGCCCTTCCACGACCCTGGTTCCTGACTGCGGTACGCGGTACTCGCGACCTCAGGTGATCCGAATTCGTGCTCACTCAAAATGCGCGGGAACCGGCCGCGGCCCGTCCTGGATTTTCCGATCACCGCCCCCATACCACCATCGGCGGCCGATTCAGATCCGTTCGTCGCAGACGACCACCACCTCACCGGGCTTGCTGCCGACGGCCACGCGCACCTCCACCTGGGTCGCCCGATAACCCGCCCGGTACCCCTGAAAGACGTAGGTCCCTGGACGCAGGGTCACCGTCGTTCGATCAATTCGCCCAAGCGACCGAACCCCGCGAATCATCACCACTGTGGCCTGGTCGGACACCACCGTGATCTCGACCGGTTGATCACTTGGGTCCGGCTCGACTGTTGTGTGCTGCACGTCGGTTTCTTGCAAGCTGCCTTCCGTCCGTGGCCGGGACGGTTCACTACCGATCTTCCTCTCAACTTCGGAATGCCCGGTCCCTGGCGGTGCGCTCGCGTCTGTCGGCGCCGAATCCCGGGGGGCAACCAGCAACTCCTTCCGAGCTAACTGAGCTTCAGCGGCGCTTCTTGCGGTGCGCAACTCCTGCAGGGCTTCGTCGAAGGCGCGTCGCCGTACCGCTCGTCTTGCGCGTCGCTCTGCACCCGCCAGGGCGGCCACCATCTCGGGAGTCAGCCGCGCACTGGCTCTGGCGTCCCGGGCTTGCGCGAGCCACGCCTGATAGCCGACAGCGAAGGCGACGTATCGTTCGCATGGCCCTCGCGGACCCAAGACACAGCTCACCCGGGCGAGCGGATTGGTTTCAACTCGGCTGGCCGCTTGCCAGGACTCGTCGTGCCCCGACCACTCACCCGGCGACGGTACGCCTAGGCTCTCCTTTCCTTCCTCCCGGCCGACCACGACGTAGACCAGCACGAGGAATGCGGTAAGCAGCATCAATGGTTTGGCGAGTCCGCGAAGCCCCCACAACACCAGGCGCCGGAGCATCACGGGCACCGGACGCCTACGTGTACCTGTGCCTTCACCGACAAAGCTCTGCCTGACCGCTCAACCGGCAGTCCCGCCCCAAGCCAACCGCCATTGTCATTCGGAACGGCCCCGGCACGGCCCGAGTACCGAGCGCACGCGGCGAAATCTCGCGACCGTTCTGCACGGGACTGTTGACAGGCTTCCCCAATGAGAATTGCGCGACCCGCCAACGCAAACTCCTGGTCCCAAGCCTGTGGAGACGCAACAGGAATGGCCCCGACGGCGGCACGTTTCGGCCCGATGCGAAGAGTCCTTCCGTAGCGCATACTGCGCAAGCGCTCGCCAGGACACCGTGACCGCAACGCGCAGTTGCCCGAATCCAGTCGCTGCGCAGCTGTCAAACCGCGCACGTCCGCCAGATCGGGATAGTGTGTTCGACGAATGAACATGTTCCTAGCAATCGCTGTCGGTGGCGCCATCGGCGCCGTACTCCGCCACGCCGTAAGTACTGGAATGTACAGCTGGTTGGGAATGGGTTTCCCGTGGGGGACCCTGGCGGTCAACGTGCTCGGATCCCTTGCCCTCGGCGCCGTAGTCGAAGCCGGCGCATCGACCTTGAAGCTGACGCCCGAGCTGCGTGCCCTGATCGCCACGGGGCTCCTGGGAGCCTTCACCACGTTTTCGACATTTGCGCTGGATGCAGCCAACCTGTTCGATCGCCAAGCGATGATCTCCGGCATCCTCTATGTCGGGCTTTCTGTCTCGCTTTGCATTGGCGGCTTCTATCTCGGTGCCGGCGGCGTGCGGTTGGCTCTGTCGTGAGGAGCAACCCTACTCCGGAAAAGGTCCGTCCCGACGACGACGGAATTCGGCTCGATCGCTGGCTGCGCGAGCAGCTGCCCCAACTGCCTTACGGGCTGATCCAGCGGCTTATCCGTACTGGCCAGATCCGCGTGGACGGGCATCGCGCGAGAGCCCACCTTCGACTGGCCGCGGGCCAGATGGTGCGCATTCCCCCTGTCCACGGCCAGGTCCGCAAAGGGCCGGCACAAGCCTCGGCCGGTCCGCACGTCGCAGCGCTGGCGGACCGCATCCTTTACAAGGACGATCACTTCATTGCGTTTGACAAGCCGGCAGGACTCGCCGTCCAGGGAGGATCGGGGATTGCCCGTCACCTGGACGGCATGCTGGACGCCCTTCGATTCGGTGCCGATGAGCGACCGCGGCTGGTCCATCGTCTGGATCGGGATACGACCGGCGTACTCTTGTTGGCCCGGTCCCGCAAGGCTGCGCAACATTGTGCCCAGTTGTTCCGGGAAGGCCGGGCCAGCAAGGTCTATTGGGCCCTGGTCGTCGGCGTCCCCAGTCCCCGGACCGGCAAGATTGCGGGCCATTTGCGGAAGATCACTGCCGGCGGTGAGCGACGCATGATCGGCAGTCTCGCAGGGCGGACCGCGACCACCCACTACAGCACAAGAGGATTCTCGGATGGCACGGCGTGGCTCGAACTACGCCCGGTAACCGGCAGAACCCATCAACTGCGCGTTCATTGCGCCATGATCGGGTGCCCCATTCACGGGGATTCGAAGTACGGCGGTGCTCGTGCTGAAGCGGGCAGCCACCTTCAGCTACATGCCCGCGAACTCACCGTGCCGGACATGGAAGGGTTCACGCTCCGGATCGAAGCGCCATTGCCCGAGACGATGCGATCCCGCTTCGTACAATTCGGCTTCAGGGATCCGGATGAGGCTGACACCTGGTAACGCACTCCGGGGCGAGGCAACGTCGTACGGTCAGCCCCGCCCGGAACTCGCTTGATTTGAGAGCCGCTCAGGCGTGGCGGGAGAGGCGCCCGCCGATCAACCGAGCCTGTGGGCCCACACCAAACCAACGGAAGACGCCGACAATTGCTTCCCGAATGGCCCTGCCCTGCAGGGCGCGACCGGCCCGCGCCAACTCAGCGTAATCCGCGTCCAGCGAGCCGACGATGCGCAAACCGGTCGAAGACCGGACTGATTGGGTGTTCATCACCTTGTTCCTTTCAAGCACGCGATAGCCGTGCCTGCAGAACCATGTAGGAGATTGGTAACGGCTACCCAAGAGGCGAACTTGCGCATCCATCATGCAGCAGTTGCATGGCTTGACCCCGACTCTGACGTTCGGAACTTGGCCATTAGCCAATTGCAACTGGCATTGGGATTAGCCCTGAATGGCGTTCCTACCGCTGTCCCGCCCAGGACCGCGGGTAACTGTCACCGCAATATTTGATGTTAGCCATGCAGATTCTGCATCACATCGTAGCAGGAGGCGTGGCAGCCGGTCCCGGCGAAACGCTCAGTCCAGGAAAATGTCCCGCTTGAGCGTGGCACCGGACTTGACCGCATAGGACTCGAAGCTGTTGAGCCCCGTTTCGCGCAGGACATCCTCGTCGATGAAGGTATTTCCTGTGCAGGATCGCGCGGGACGAGTCACGATGGCGTGCGCCGCGTCCGCCATGATGGCGGGCTTTCGGCTTCGCTCCATCAGCTCGGAACCGACAACAAATTCGACCGCCGCCGTCGCAATGGTCGTACGCGGCCACAGTGCATTCGACGCAATGCCGGCATCCGCCAGTTCCCCCGCCATGCCAATGGCCAGCATCGACATCGAGTACTTGGAGGCCGTGTAGGCAGCATGCGGCGCAAACCAGTCGGGGTTGAGATTCAGGGGTGGTGCGAGCGTCAGGATGTGCGGGTTTGAGGCCTGCCGAAGGTGCGGGATCGCGTGGTGCGACACCACGTGCGTGCCACGCACATTGATTGCAAACATCAGGTCAAACCGTTTGGCCGGTGTCCGCTCTACCCCGGCCAAGTGGATGGCGCTGGCGTTGTTGACCAGGACATCCAGGCCCCCAAACGTCTCGACCGTTCGCCGGATGCAATCGGCCACCTGCTCCTCGGCTCTGACGTCCAGCGCCACAGCAAGGGCCTTCCCTCCTGCCTGTTCCACTTCCTCGGCGGCCGAGTGAATCGTACCGGGCAGTTTCGGGTGCGGATCCTCGGTCTTGCCGGTCACTACCACATTGGCGCCGTCGCGCGCACAGCGAAGCGCAATGGCCTTCCCGATTCCCCGGCTTGCGCCGGTGATCAGGACTGTCTTTCCGGATAGTGCCGGCATGTCTTTCCCTACCGGGGAGCTAGGCGGACGGCACCGTCAAGCCGGATGGTCTCACCGTTGATCATCGGGTTTTCGTAGACGTGGCGAACCAAGGCCGCGTACTCCTCGGAACGTCCGAGACGCGACGGCTGCAACGTGGATGCAATCAATGATTCCTTAGCCGCCTCCGGCAGACCGGCCAACATGGGCGTCTCGAACAGTCCGGGCGCGATGGTCACGACGCGAATCGCCGCTCGTGCAAGTTCACGGGCTGCCGGCAGCGTCAGCGCGGCCACGCCTCCTTTCGACGAAGCGTACGCGCCCTGACCAATCTGGCCGTCGAACGCGGCCACCGACGCCGTGTTGACGATCAAGCCCCGGTCGTCGCCATCGAACTCGTTCTCCTGCATAACGGCCGCAGTCGCCTTCATGACGTTGAACGTTCCTACCAGATTGATCTGGATCACCCTGACGTAGGCCTCGAGGGGCAGGGGGCCGTTGCGGCCTACGATCCTCCCCGGCGTTGCCACACCTGCGCAGTTGACCACGAGGTTGAGCGGGCCGAACGCGCTAACGCTGGCGGCAACGGCATCGGCCACGGCCGCCTCGTCCGCCACGTCGAGCGCAGCCGCCCGGCTGCGCGCTCCCAAGCGGGCAGCAAGCGCCGCCGCGCGATCGCCATCAATATCCACGATGCTCGCGTGGCCGCCCGCCTCGACCACGGCCTCGACCGTCGCGGCACCCAAGCCCGACGCGCCACCAGTCACAAATGCATGGGCCTTACTGAAATTCATCCACTAACTCCTGAAGTCTTGGGCTGTCGCCAAGTCGGCCGTTCAATGGCGGGTAACATCGTCGCTAACCGGTTTAACTGGCGGGCCCGCGGGAATCGTAAGTTCTCGCATGTCGTCGCTCCACTCGCGGGTCGTAAGTTCCGGGAGCACATACGACAGGATCTCATCGACCTCGTTGACCGGCACGATCTCGAGCCCTTCCTTGACCTCATCGGGGACCTCGGCCAGATCCTTCTCGTTGTCTTTCGGAATCAGCACCGTTCGAATACTCCCCCGCAGCGCCGCCAGGAGCTTTTCCTTCAATCCGCCGATCGGGAGGATCCTCCCCCGCAGGGTGACTTCTCCGGTCATCGCAACGCGAGCCGACGCGGGAATTCCGGTAAGCGCCGAGAGAATCGACGTGACGATCGCAAGCCCCGCGGAAGGCCCGTCTTTCGGGGTGGCACCCTCGGGCACGTGGAGATGGATGTCCCGAGTATCAAATGCTTCCGGTTCAATGCTCATGAGCGGGGCGCGCGAACGCAAGTAGGACACGGCCGCCTTGACCGATTCCTGCATCACATCGCCCAGTTGGCCGGTGATTTGACGGCGCCCCTTGCCGGGCATCGTTACTGCCTCGATGGTGAGGAGGTCGCCACCCACTTCCGTGTAAGCGAGTCCCGTTGCCACGCCCACCATCTGCTCGCTTTCGATTTCGCCGTAGCGATAACGCGGCGGTCCCAGGTATTCGGCCAGATCTTCCGGTGCTACCTCTATCGTCTCAATCTCATCGCCAACGATCTTGCGGACGGCTTTTCGACATAGTTTCGCGATTTCCCGCTCGAGCCCGCGAACCCCGGCTTCACGGGTGTAGCGACGGATGATCGTCTCCAGCGCATCGTCCTGCAGCTTCCACTCGTGCGGACGCACCCCGTTGCGCTTCATCTGCTTGGCGATCAAATGCGATTTCGCGATCTCGATTTTCTCGCGCTCCGTGTAGCCCGGCAGCGGAATGATTTCCATCCGGTCCAACAGCGGTTGCGGCATGCTGCGCGTATTTGCAGTGGTCAGGAAGAAGACTCCTGACAGATCGTAATCGACCTCCAGGTAGTGGTCGTTGAACGTGACATTCTGTTCCGGATCCAGCACTTCAAGCAGGGCGGACGTCGGATCGCCTCTCCAGTCAGCGCCCAGTTTGTCGATTTCGTCCAGCAGGAAGAGCGGGTTGGACACCTTGGCCTTCTTCATTCCCTGGATGATGCGGCCCGGCATCGAACCCACGTAGGTTCGACGATGGCCGCGGATCTCGGCCTCATCGCGAATTCCGCCAAGCGCCACCCGTACAAACTTCCGGCCCGTGGCTCGGGCAACGGATTCGCCCAGGGAGGTCTTGCCCACTCCCGGCGGGCCGACTAGGCAAAGAATCTGCCCGTGCCCGCGCTTGGTTCGTTGCTGTACAGCGAGGTGCTCGAGAATGCGTTCCTTGACCTTCTCCAATCCGTAATGGTCTTCGTTCAGGATTCTCTCCGCCCTCTTGAGATCGCGATTGACGCGGCTGGCCTTCTTCCACGGGACATCCAGCAACCACTCGATGTAGCTTCGGACAACCGTTGACTCGGCAGACATCGGGCTCATGGAACGCAGCTTGCGCAGTTCTCCCAGAGCCTTTGCTTTGGCCTCCTTGGAAAACTTGGTCGCCATGATCCTTGAGCGGAAGTTGTCGGCATCGTCCTCCTCGCGGTCGCTGCCTTCACCCAGTTCGCGCTGGATCGCCTTCATCTGCTCGTTGAGGTAGTACTCGCGTTGAGACCGCTCCATCTGCGTCTTGACGCGTGTCCGGATCTTGCGCTCAACTTTCAGTACTTCGATTTCGGCCTCGATCAGCGAATGGATCAGGTCAAGCCGCTTCCGGATATCGCCGGTCTCCAGCAGCGTTTGCCGGTCCGAGATCTTGCTTCCGATCTGGGCGGATACCGCGTCCGCGATTCGGCCGGGATCGGTAAAGTCGATCTGCGCGATCGACGACACCATCTCCTGTCCGATCTTCTTGCTCAGCTTGGCGTAGGTCTCAAACCTTGCGTGCACGGCGCGTAGCAGGGCTTCAAGCGTGCTGTCCAACGCCGGCGTTTCATCGGGAAGGTCGGTGATCCTGGCCTGCAAGAACTTGTCGGTAACCGTGAACTCTTCGATGGATGCCCGAATGACACCCTCGACCAGCACCTTCACCGTATTGTCGGGCAGCTTGAGCAGCTGGACGATCTTCCCGACCGTGCCGACCGGATAGACATCGTCCGGCCCCGGATCGTCTTCCGTGGATTCCCGTTGTGCGACGAGCAGGATTTGCTTGTCGTTCGCCATGGCCTCTTCCAGGGCGCGCACCGTCTTTTCGCGGCCAACGAACAGCGGCACGATCATGTTCGGGAACACGACGATGTCACGCAGCGGCAACACCGGCAAGACCCTGTTCTCGGGTTCCGGCACCGTGGGGACGGCCTTCTCGGTGTCTTCTTGCATGCTGATGTGTCCTTAGTGGCTCCGGAGATGGCTGGCGGCGCCTAGCAGAGTTGTGAACTCCGATGCCCTATTTCAAGACCCTGCGCGCGCTCCAGAGATGGCGCGGGGTTGCGCGCGCTCGACCGAAGACCCGACCGCGGGATCCGCGAAGATCATCAGGGGCTGTCGACGACCCTCGGCGACTTCCGAGTCAATTACAACTTCCTGTACTCCATCGTGCGATGGCAGATGGAACATTGTATCCAGCAGAATAGCCTCAAAGATCGAGCGAAGGCCACGGGCGCCGGTTTTCTGCGAAATCGCCCGGCGTGCGATCACGCGGACCGCGTCATCGGTGACCGTCAGCTTCGCACCTTCCATTTCGAACATGCGCGCGTATTGCTTCACAAGTGCGTTCTTCGGTGTCGTGATGATCTCGACTAGCGCTGGCTCGTCGAGTTCCCGCAAGGTGGTCGCCACTGGCAGTCGACCGATGAATTCCGGGATCAGCCCGTAGCGAAGCAGATCTTCAGGCTGCACCTTCTTCAGGATGTCGTCCTTGCGCGCCTCTTCCGGTGAACGTACGTCGGCACCGAAACCGATGCCGGTTCCCGTTTCCCGATCGGCGATGATCCGCTCAAGACCGCTGAACGCACCACCGCAGATGAACAGGATGTTGGTGGTGTCGACCTGCAGAAACTCCTGCTGCGGGTGTTTGCGGCCGCCCTGCGGTGGGACACTTGCGACCGTGCCCTCCATGATCTTCAGCAGCGCCTGCTGCACGCCCTCGCCAGACACATCGCGCGTGATGGAGGGATTGTCCGACTTGCGGCTGATCTTGTCGATTTCGTCGACGTAGACGATGCCGCGTTGGGCGCGCTCCACGTTGTACTCGGAATTCTGCAGCAGATGGAGGATGATGTTCTCGACATCCTCGCCCACGTAACCGGCCTCGGTCAGCGTGGTTGCGTCGGCCATGGTGAACGGGACATCCAGGATTCGAGCCAAGGTCTGTGCCAGGAGCGTCTTGCCGCTCCCGGTCGGGCCGATCAGGAGAATGTTGGACTTGGCCAGCTCGACATCCGACGACTTTAGGCCATGGGCAAGACGTTTGTAATGATTGTGCACGGCGACGGACAACACACGCTTGGCATGATCTTGGCCGACGACATAGTCATCGAGTACCGAGCAAATCTCTGCCGGGGTGGGAACACCCTCGCGGCTCTTTACCAAGCTGGAGTGATTGTCCTCACGAATGATGTCCATGCACAGTTCGACGCATTCATCGCAGATGAACACGGTCGGGCCGGCAATCAGTTTTCGGACTTCGTGTTGGCTCTTGCCGCAGAACGAGCAGAACAGACTGTTTTTTCCGTCCTTGCCGGTGGAATCGCTCATTTGCCGTCCGCACGCGTATCTGAACCGTTCGTCACGGCCCCAATCAGGAGAGAAATCTAGCCCTTCGCGGGCCGTTGGCGCAAGCTAAATGCCACGCCTTGAAGGGCCTTCCACTCCATACGTCTCATTTAGGGAGAAACCGGCGGAACGCCGAGGCGATCCTGCGCGTCAGGCGCTGGGAGAACACCCGCGGCACGACATGTCCGGCTGCCTGACCGGCGAGGCGCGGCGGCCGTAACTTCGGTGCTAATATCAACTTTCACTACTTCGACGACACCATCGACAAGTCCGGCACCATTTGACTGGGCATCAGACGACATGAACGGGAAGCGCCTGCAGCTGGTCCGGAACTGGCTGACGAAACACGGGCTCCGGGGTTTCGTACAACCGCATGAAGACGAGTTCCTTGGCGAGTTCATCCCTGCTGCAGCGGAACGGCTGGCGTGGCTGACCGGCTTTACTGGTTCTGCGGGAACCGCAGTAATACTTGAGGACCGGGCGGCACTGTTTGTCGACGGCCGGTACACGATTCAGGCACGCTCGCAAGTTGAAACAGGCTGTTACGAAGTACTCAACAGCGGCTCCTGCCCCCCCGGCCGCTGGCTCGCGGATGCGATGCGCGATGACGCAGGCATCGGCTTTGATCCGCGACTGTTCAGCGTCAGCCGCACCAGACAAATGACGCAGGCCGTCGAACGGGCAGGCGGGCAACTGATACCGATGGACTCCAATCCCATCGATGAACATTGGACCGACCGACCGCCGCCACCGGCTGGGAGCATTCTCGCCCACCCGATCCGATATGCAGGCGAGTCAAGCGCGGACAAGCGCAGCCGACTTGCGGCAGTCCTGAAGCAACATGCAGTCGCGGCAGCGGTACTGACATCCTGCGAATCGGTCGCCTGGCTCCTCAATATCCGTGGAAGCGACCTGCCGTACTCGCCTGTTGCGTTGGCAACCGCGATCCTGACGTGCGACGGGACCGCTCAACTGTTCGCGAATCCTGTGAGTGTGACCGACGAAGTTCGATCGTATCTGGGCGATGCCGTGTCCCTGCATCCCAGGTCGGCGCTTCCGGATTCGTTGTCTGCGTTCGGAGCAAACCAGGCCACGGTGCAACTAGATCCCGCGTCAACCCCCGTGTGGATCCATACGCTCCTGACCGAGTCGGGGGCCGACGTTCGACACGCCCCCGACCCCGTCGAGCTACCGAGAGCGGTAAAGAATTCCGCCGAATTACGCGGCATGCGTGATGTACACGAAATTGACGGTCTGGCGATGGCGAAGTTCCTGTGTTGGCTCGACGCAAACGCTCTGGCCGGAAATGTTACTGAGTGCAGCGCGGTGCAACAGTTGGAGGCATTCCGGCGAGGATGTCCCGACTTCAGGTCGCCCAGCTTCCCCACGATTTCCGGTACCGGTCCACACGGCGCCGTTGTCCATTACAGGGCTACGCCGGAAACCGACCGGCAGCTTCGTCCCGGAGACCTCTACCTGGTCGACAGCGGCGGCCAGTACCCCGGTGGCACGACCGACGTCACCCGGACGGTCGCAGTGGGCCGTCCCGAACCGCAAATGCGCGACCGATTTACCCGCGTGCTCAAGGGGCATATCGCGCTGGCGACAGCGCGCTTTCCCGTCGGCACGCCCGGCGGCCAGCTGGACATCCTCGCCCGGGCGCCACTGTGGGAGGCAGGGCTCTCATACGACCACGGCACCGGTCATGGCGTAGGCAGCTTTCTCAACGTGCACGAAGGTCCTCAATCGATCTCCTTTCGGATCGACCGCACGGGCCCACCCACTGTCTCGAAGAGCGCCCTGGTGCCTCTTACAGCGGGGATGGTGATCTCCAATGAGCCGGGCTACTACCTTGAAGACGCATACGGAATTCGCATTGAGAACCTTGTTGCGGTGCGCGACGAGCCTGAACCTGAAGGCGCCGAGTTTGCCCTGCTTGGCTTCGAAACCCTGACACTGGCGCCAATCGACCGCAGGCTGATCGTTGCGGACATGCTCAACCCGGACGAGGTGCGTTGGCTTGATGACTATCACCAGCGCGTCGTATCGACCCTTTCCCCAAGGCTTGCCCCGGGCACACGTGATTGGCTGGTTGAAGCGTGCGCACCGCTACGGAGATGAGGTCTCTGCCCCCACGGGCCCGGTCACTGTCACTTCCACAGTGCACTGGCGGAATTTCCCTGGCCCGGCGGTGTAACCCACGACAGGAACCTGCAAAGCAATTTCAGCGAACTGCTGAGGCTTGACGGACCGCATTGGGCAAGCAATCCGCGGGTACACTGAGCGCCACGGCCCACTCATTGGTGTTGGTCACCCGTGCCGACCAGTGGCACGGCTGCCACGAACCAGACTTCGATAGACCCGGAGGGCGCGCTGCCGCGCTTCGGCGTGATCCACCATCGGGGTCGGATAGGTCTCGCCTAGCCGAACTCCGGCATCGGCCAAATCCGGTGCGGATGCCGTCCAGGGTGCATGGATAAACCGGCTGGGCATTCGCCCCAGTTCCGGAACCCAAGTTCGGACATATCGTCCCTCGGGATCGAATCGCCGCGACTGGGCTATCGGATTGAAGACCCGGACGTACGGAGCAGCATCGGTGCCAGTACCGGCCACCCATTGCCAAGCCGTACTGTTATTTGCCCAGTCCGCGTCAACCAGCGTCTGCCAGAACCAAGCTGCGCCAGACCGCCAGTCGATCAGTAGATGTTTGGTCAGGAAGGACGCCACGACCATCCGGACCCGGTTGTGCATCCAGCCTGTGGCGAGGAGTTCGCGCATTCCGGCATCGACGAGCGGATAGCCTGTCTGGCCTTGCTGCCATCGCCTCAGGTCTGCCGGGCTGTCGCGCCAAGGCATCCGGTCGAAGTCACGTCGCAGGTTCGCGGTTCCCAAGTCCGGATTGTGAAACAGCAGGTATTGGCTGAACTCCCGCCAACCGAGCTGCCGAAGGTACGGGTCCTCCTCCCGATCACGGCCGCTCCAAGCGAGACGATCAGCGACTTGGCATGGCCCAACCTCACCAAAATGCAGGTGCGGCGAGAGCCTGCTGGTGCCCGACGTTCCCGGCTTGTCGCGATCGGTCGCGTACGTGCTCGCCGCACCCCGCACGAATTCTTCCAGTCGGGACAACGCGCCAACTTCTCCGGGTTTCCAAAGGGCAGCCAGGCGGCCCGGCCATTCCGGGTAACTGCGACCAGGCCTCCACGCTTCGAGCGGTTCGCTGGCCGGCCAGGTTGCCGGCAGGGACAGTGACAAAGGAGGCAGCAACGGCCGCCTGAGCTCCTGTGCAAGACACCGCCGCCAAAACGGGGCGAAGACCTTGTAAGGCGAACCGTTCGCGGTTCGGATTTCGTGGGGTTCAACCAGCAGCGCGGCGTTGAACGTCCGGACCTCCAGGTCCGTGGCACACAGTTGATCCTCAATCGCCCTGTCCTGACCGCTCAGCACAGGATCGTACCGCCGATTCCAGCAGACCGCCCCTGCCTTGGTTTCCTTGACCAGGGCTTCGAGCACGGCTGCAGACGCACCTCGACGAAGAATCAGTCGACTGCCCAGGGCGCCCAGCGAGGCTGCCAAAGCCTGAAGACTGCCATGCAGCCACCAGCGGGAGGCGTTCCCGATGGCCCTTGTGCCGGGCTCTTCATCTCTGATGAACACGGGAATGACTGGATTGCCCGTCTGGACTGCCCAGCCAAGTGCCGGGTTGTCCGACAGCCGCAGGTCGTTGCGGAACCAGGCCAGAACGGGCTTCATCCCGACCCCACGCCGGTCATGCAGACCGGGGGCCGCTGCGACCGGAACCAGAAACGGCGGGAGCCGAGGCGTGGCGGCCGGCGAGACCCATGGGGATTGCGTCGGGCACCGGCAGTTGCAACGAGGAAGAGTCGCCTCAAGTGAGACTCAGGAAAGCGCTCCGAGCAGTGCAGTGGTTACCTTGACCGTACTTTGGCTGCCGTCGATCTGGGTCAATAGACCCCTGCTGCCGTAGTAGGGAACCAGCGGCGCCGTTTCTGCCCGGTATGCCGCCATGCGCTCCGCCACGGTTTCCGCGCGGTCATCCTCCCGTCGGCGAAACGATGTGCCACCGCAAACGTCGCAGATATTGTTCCGCTGGGTCGGCTTGGAATGCTCGTTGTAGACGGCGTCGCACTTGGTACAGACGTACCGCCCCGTGATGCGGCGCACCAGCTCATCTTCCGAAATCGTAAACTCGATCACCTGATCGAGCGCCTGGTCTGCCCGTTCCAGCATCTGTTCAAGGGCGTCGGCCTGGGCCACAGTGCGCGGAAAGCCATCGAGGATGTAACCGCGCGCGCAGTCCTCCAAGCCCAACCGAAGTGCAACGATTTTCTGGACCACCTCGTCCGGAACCAGGGCTCCCCGGCTCATGATTGAGGCGGCACGTCGCCCGATCTCGGTGTCTGCTTCCACGGCTGAGCGCAGCATGGCACCCGTCGAAAGATGTGGAATCCCGAAACGATCACGTAGAACAGCTGCCTGAGTGCCCTTCCCACATCCCGGCGGACCCAGCAGCACCAAGCGCATTACGATCGGCCCCGGAGCTTCGCTTTCTTGATTAGTCCCTCGAATTGGCGCGCGACAAGGTGGGAATGGATCTGCGCAACGGTGTCCATCGTTACGTTGACCACGATCAACAGGCTGGTGCCCCCAAAATAGAACGGCACCGCGTACTGCGAGATCAGCATCTCCGGCAAGAGGCACACCAGGGCGAGGTACGCAGCTCCCGCGGTGGTGAGACGCGTCAAGATTCGGTCGATGTAGGCCGCCGTATTGGCACCGGGTCTCACACCCGGGACAAAGCCACCGTACTTCTTCAGGTTGTCAGCAGTGTCGGCAGGATTGAAGACCACTGACGTGTAGAAAAACGCGAAGAACACGATCCCGGCGACGTAGAGGGCAAGGTAGGCTGGCTGCCCTCGTCCCAGCGCGGCCGTGACGTCCAGCAGCCACGAGGGGCCCTGTCCGGCATTGAAACTTAGCGCTGTGACCGGCAGCAGGAGGATTGAGCTCGCGAAAATCGGCGGAATCACGCCCGATGTATTGAGCTTCAGCGGCAGGTAGCTGCTGGTATCGCCACCAAATGTCTTGGTCCCCAATTGCCGCTTCGGGTACTGGATGAGAATGCGGCGCTGCGCCCGCTCGATGAACACGATGAACGCGATCACTGCCACCGCCAACGCCATCAACAAGATGATCAGCGCGCCCGACAGGGCACCAGTGCGACCCAGCTCCAACGTCGCCACCAGAGCCGCAGGCAATTCGGCAACGATTCCGGCCATGATGATCAGCGAGATCCCGTTTCCGATCCCGCGCGAGGTAATCTGCTCACCAAGCCACATCAGGAACACGGTGCCGCCTGTCAGCGTGATCACGGTCACGAACCGGAAAAACAGGCCCGGGTCGCGAACCGCCGGCCCCTGCGAGCCCGAGAGGCTTTCCAACCCGACGGCAATTCCAAGTGCCTGCATGGCCGCCAGGACCACAGTGCCGTACCGCGTGTACTGGGTGATCCGCTGGCGCCCGGATTCGCCCTCTTTCTTCAGTTGCGCGAGATGTGCCGAGACTGTCGTCATCAACTGAATGATGATGGAGGCAGAGATGTACGGCATGATATTCAGGGCGAATATCGTCATTCTGCCGAGCGCACCGCCAGCAAACATGTCGAACATCCCGAGGATGCCGCCGGAATTCTGCTGAAATACGTCTGCAACCGCACTGGTCTCGATCCCAGGCAGTGGAATGTAGGTCCCGATCCGGTAGACGATCAGGGCGCCTAATGTGAACCAAATGCGCCGCTTGAGCTCGGTCGCTTGGGCTATCGCACCAAAATTGATATTGGCAGCGAGTTGTTCGGCGGCAGATGCCATCAGCCGGCACTCCCCAGCGGACAACCACCCTTGCCCAGATGGATACCGCAGTGGTTCATCACGTTCATGCCTCCGCCGACTCTTCCGGCGTCTCGGCGGACGATGTCCCTTCGTCTGATTTCCCGGAGGACAACAAGCGGACACTGCCGCCCGCTCGTTCCACGGCCGTGATCGCGGAACGAGAGGCTCCCACAACCTCAAAGGTCATGGGAACAGACAGGGATCCGGAGCCGAGAAGGCGCACGCCGTCGCGCACACGCCGGACGATCCCGGTTTCCAGCAATACAGAGGCATTCACTACCGTAGCAGCGTCCAGCCGGCCGGCATCTACCGCCGCCTGAATCCGTCCAAGATTCACCTCCGCAAACTGACGTCGAAACAAAGGCCGAAACCCGCGCTTCGGAAGGCGGCGGTATAGCGGCATCTGCCCGCCTTCGAAGCCCGAAGTGCTGGCACCAGACCGGGCCTTCAGCCCCTTGTGGCCGCGCCCGGAGGTCTTTCCCCTGCCCGAGCCAATGCCGCGACCGACGCGCTTGCGGTTGCGTTGCGCCCCCTTGGAGGGCCCGAGTTCTCGGAGCATCATTCGCTGGGCTCCCCGGCGGTAATCGTTTCCATTGAGACGAGATGCTGGACCCGCGTAATCATTCCACGCACGGCCGGCGTGTCCTCAAGCTCGGAAACTCGACCAATTCGATTCAGGCCTAGCCCGATCAGTGTCTTCCTCTGAACGGGCTTACGACCAATTGGGCTCTTGATCTGGGTGACGCGAACGCGTCCGGAACTGGGTGTCGCCATGACGAATTACGCGGAAGTCGCGCCTTCAGTGAGATTTTTGCCGGTCTCATCGGCGGTGATCGGGGCCGCGTCAGCTTCTTCAG
The DNA here is from genome assembly GCA_009839325.1 of Rhodospirillales bacterium. GTDB lineage: Bacteria > Pseudomonadota > Alphaproteobacteria > TMED109 > TMED109 > VXPW01. Next base: position 26,110 of record VXPW01000061.1, on the reverse strand, counting down.
CCGCCGGCGTTCCGGTCTGTTCCCCCGATCGGTTGCCGGCATGCTGGCCGGACCCATCCGTACCATTGGCAGCCTTGCCCGCCCGGCGCCGCCGATCAGTCCGATTGAGAATTTCCGAAACCTTGAGGCCTCGCCGAGAGGCCACGTCTGCCGGCGATTGCACTTTCTGCAGGGCATCGAACGTCGCGCGTACCATGTTGATGGCGTTGCCGCTGCCGACCGACTTGCCGACCGCATCCTGCACACCGAGCCGCTCCAGCACCGCGCGAACAGGACCGCCGGCAATGATGCCGGTCCCTGGTGGAGCCGCACGAAGGATCACCCTGGCGGAGCCGAGCCTGCCGCTCGTGTCATGGTGCAGCGTACGCCCCTCGCGAAGTGGGACGCGGATGAGTCTTCCCTTGGCGTTTTCCGTGGCCTTGCGTATTGCCTCGGGAACCTCCTTGGCCTTGCCAGAACCGAATCCAACCCGTCCCTGGCCGTCACCGACAACGACGATTGCGGCAAACCCGAAGCGACGTCCACCCTTGACTACCTTGGCCACCCGGCGAATCTTGACCAGGTTGTCGGTAAGCTCCTGACGTTCCTCAGGATTACGTTGTCTGCGCGCCATACGCTCTCTCGGTCCGGGGCTCAGAACCCGAGACCGCCCTCCCGTGCCGCCTCGGCCAATGCCCGCACACGACCGTGATAAAGATAACTTCCGCGGTCGAAGACCACGGTGTCAACGCCGGCTTCCTTCGAACGTTGGGCAACCAGCTCGCCAACCGCACGCGCGGCCTCGATTCCGCCGCCGGTTTTGCCTTCTGATCTCAGTGCACGATCAAGAGTCGATGCACTGGCCAGCGTCCGGCCCGCTTCGTCGTCAATGACCTGAGCGTAAATGTGGCAATTCGAACGAAATACGGACAGCCGCGGCCGCCCACTAGCCGCCACGCGAACCCGGCGGCGATTGCGTCGCCGCCGCCGAAGCATGCGTTCCCGAGGAGAAACAGCCATGACCTACTTCCTCTTACCTTCCTTGCGACGGACGTACTCACCCCGATAGCGGACGCCTTTGCCCTTATAGGGTTCCGGCGGGCGAAATGCCCGGATCTCGGCCGCCAGCTGCCCCACACGCTGCCGATTGGCCCCTGAAATCTCGATCTCCGTTGGCCTTGGGCAGGCTACCTGCAGATCGTCGGGCACGGCGATGTGGACGTCATGGCTGTAACCGAGCTGCAGATTCAGGATGCCGTCCTTGAAGGCAGCACGGTAACCGACCCCTTCGATGTCGAGATATCGTCTGAATCCGGTGCTTACTCCAGTGACCATGTTCGCGAGCAACGCCCGCGTCATGCCCCACGCAGCTTGCGAATTGTCGCTCTTCGAACGCGGAGCCACTTCGATCACCTGATCTGCGTGTCGAATATCGACACTCGCCGGAAAGGACTGGCTAAGGACCCCGAGTTTTCCTTCGACCGTCACGCGAGGGCCCTCAATCGTGACGGTAACGCCATCCGGAACCGGAACAGGGTGCTTGCCGACGCGGGACATGGTCAGAACACCCGACACAGGACTTCGCCGCCGACATTGGCCTCGCGGGCGGCTCGATCAGACATGACCCCAGCCGGCGTCGACAGTACGTGCACACCCAGGCCGCCATAGAAGCGCGGAATCTCGCGGGCCGGCGAATAGATGCGGCGGCAGGGACTGGAAACACGTTTGATTTCCTTAATTGCAGGCGCGCCCTTGTGATACTTGAGCTCGATCACGAGATCGCGTTTCGGACCGCCGAGTTCCTCGACGTTCCATGCGCGGATATAGCCCTCCTGCCTCAGCACCTCGAGCACACTCCTTCGCAAACGCGAATCCGGGCACCGAACTGTCTGCCGCTCAGCCATCAGGCCGTTGCGAATTCGAGTCAGCATGTCCGCCAGCGGGTCCGTCATGGTCATCGCCCGGGCCCTCCTACCAGCTCGCCTTGGTCATGCCGGGAATCTGGCCCATCGAAGCAAGCTCCCGCAGCGCAATCCGTGATATTCGCATCTTCCGGTAGTACCCGCGGGGCCGGCCGGTCAGCTCACAGCGGTTGCGGACCCGTACGGGCGAGGCGTTTCGCGGCAGCTTGGCCAACGTCAGCACTGCCTGGAACCGCTCCTCAGGCGGAGCCTTGCGATCGCGCACCTTGGCTTTGAGAGCAAGTCGGACACCACGCCCACGCTCGGCCATCTGTCGGCGTCGACGGTTCTTCATGATGGCGCTCACTTTGGCCATGGAAATCAGGCTCCCTGCCCGCGGAAGGGCATATTGAATTTGAGCAGCAGTGCACGTGCCCAATCGTCATTCGAGGTGGTCGTGCCGATCACGACGTCGAGGCCCCGCACCTGGTCCACCGTGTCGTAATCGATCTCGGGAAAGACGATCTGCTCTCGCAGGCCAAGCGCAAAATTCCCGTTTCCGTCAAACGAGTTCGGATCGACCCCACGGAAATCTCGCACCCGGGGAAGAGCGATGTTGATCAGCCGGTCCAAGAACTCATACATGCGCGTGGACCGCAGCGTGACCTTGCAACCGATCTTCATCCCCTGGCGAATCTTGAAGCCGGCGATCGGCTTGCGCGCCTCCGTCGCCACGGGCCTCTGCCCGGCAATTGCCTCCAAGTCTCGAAGGGCGCCTTCGACCCCCTTGTCATCCTCCTTGGCAAGGCCACCTCGGATGGACGATTGGGACGGAACCCCGACACCCATGTTGAGAACGATCTTCTCCAGCCGAGGCACGGCGAACCGATTGGTGATACCCAGCTCCCGCTGTAGCTCCTCGCGGTAGCGGGTGTCGTACAGTTCACGGAAACGTGCAGCCATGGTGACCTCAGTCGTCCAGTAGATCGCCAGATCGTTTCGCAGTCCGCACCTTGCGGCCGTCCTCCATGCGCCGGTAGCCGACCTTGGTAGGACGGCCATCGGAGGGGTCTCGCAGGGCCACATTCGAGACATGGATCGGTAGCTCCCGCTCCACGATCCCACCCGGATTGGCTGGTGAAGGTCGCATGTGTCGCCGCGCAATGTTGACCCCGCGCACGACGACCCGCGCGTGTTCTCGATCCACTCTGATCACCTCGCCGGTACGACCCCGGTCGCGACCGGTCCGTACCACGACCTCGTCACCTCGGCGGATGCGGAACTTGCCCGCCATCACAGCACCTCCGGCGCAAGACTGATGATCTTCATGAATCTCTTGGCGCGCAGCTCCCGGGTCACAGGTCCGAATATCCGGGTGCCGATTGGCTCGTTTTCGCGGTCGATCAGCACTGCGGCATTGGAATCAAACCTAATCGCGGTCCCGTCGGAACGGCGAATTTCCTTTGCGGTGCGTACGATTACGGCCCGGTGAATGTCACCCTTCTTAACACGTCCGCGTGGAATGGCTTCCTTGACCGAGACCACGATCACATCGCCAACCCACGCATAGCGCCGCTTGGCGCCGCCCAATACCTTGATGCATTGGACACGCCGGGCACCGGAGTTGTCGGCAACCCCCAGATTCGTCTCGGCCTGTATCACTGTTCCAACACCTCAGTTGGCGTCCGTGGGAAGTACTTCCCAGCACTTGAGCTTGGACATGGGTCGAGTTTCGCGGATGCGCACCACGTCACCGGGCTGGCAGGCATTGTCCGGGTCATGAGCATGGTACTTCGCCGATCGCCGGATGAACTTCTTGTACAGCGGGTGGCGAACCAGGCGTTCCACCCGAACAACGACCGTCTGTTTGGGCGCAGCACTCACCACGACGCCGCGCATCACGCGTTTCGGCATGCCTCAGGAACCTTTCGCGCGTTCGTTCAACACGGTCTTGATCCGCGCGATCTCACGCCGCGCTTCGCGGGCCCGCGCCGTGTTTTCGAGTTCCCCGGTGGCTTGCCGAAATCGCAAGTTCAGGCGCTCGCGGGCTCGTTCATCCAACATCGTGGCGAGCTCATCGTCGGTTTTTTGCCGAACTTCCGCGATTCGTAATGCCACGGCTACTGCTCCAACCGAGTGACGAAACGGGTCCGCACCGGAAGTTTCGCGGATGCCAACTCAAATGCGCGCCGCGCTGTTTCTGCGGTGACGCCATCAAGCTCGAAGAGGACTCGGCCGGGTTTGACGCGACAAACCCAGTACTCGGGAGAGCCCTTCCCCTTGCCCATACGCACTTCCGTAGGTTTGGTCGAGACGGGAACGTCGGGAAAGATCCTGATCCAGACCCGTCCCTGTCGGCGGATGTGGCGCGTCACCGCACGCCGGGCCGCCTCGATCTGCCGCGCCGTGACCCGTTCAGCCTGCAGGCTCTTGATGCCAAAGGACCCGAAATTGAGCGTGGTTCCGCCCTTGGCGTTGCCGCGGATCCGCCCCTTGTGGGCTTTACGGAACTTGGTCCGCTTCGGGCTCATCATGGCTGCGGTTCTCCCTCTGCCTTGTCGGACGCCGACTCTTCATTTCCGTCAGCCGCCGGAGATTCATCACTGGCCTCAGGCTCGGCGTTAGCTGCAGGTTCTGCGGCTACCTCCGATTCCGACGCGTTTGCCGGTTCCGGATCGGGAGGTGGTGCTGCGGCTGCCTCGGTTTCCGACGCAGTTGCCGGTTCCGGATCCACAGCAGGTTCTGCGGCTGCCTCCGATTCTGACGCGCTCGCCG
>VXPW01000061.1:0-21355 GCA_009839325.1 Rhodospirillales bacterium | reverse complement strand
GGTTCCGGATCCACAGCAGGTTCTGCGGCTGCCTCCGATTCTGACGCGCTCGCCGATTCCGGGTCGGGAGCGGGCTCTGCGGCTGCCTCGGTTTCCGACGCAGTTGCCGGTTCCGGATCCACAGCAGGTTCTGCGGCTGCCTCCGATTCTGACGCGCTCGCCGGTTCCGGGTCGGGAGCGGGCTCTGCGGTCACCTCGGTTTCCGACGCCGTTGCTGGTTCCGGATCGGAAACTGGCTCCGTGATCGCTTCCGATTCGGCCGGAGGCGTGTCCACAGTCGTAGCTGCCGCTTCGGTGGGTGGGGTGTCAGCCGGCGCGCGCTCCGCGGCGGCCGACCGCGATGAACGGTTTCCGCGTCCCGAACCGGGACGGCCCCCCTGAGCAGTGCCCGCGAGCGGCCGCTGCTGCTGCTCGCTACGCGTGCGCTCCATCGCGGAAGGGTCGTGCGCCAAGATCTCGCCCCGGAACACCCACACCTTGACGCCACAGGTTCCGTAGGCGGTACGAGCGGTGGCGACGCCATAGTCGATGTCGGCGCGCAGCGTGTGCAGCGGCACGCGGCCTTCACGGTACCACTCCACCCGCGCGATCTCGGCCCCGCCCAACCGGCCGCCAACCGTGATCCGAATTCCAAGCGCGCCGAGGCGCATTGACGCCTGCACCGCGCGTTTCATGGCGCGACGGAAGGCAACCCGTCTTTCCAGTTGCTCGGCGACATTTTCGGCCACCAACTGCGCCTCGATTTCCGGCTTGCGGATTTCGACGATGTTCAGCTGGATCTGGCTCTCGGTCATGGTGGCGAGCTTCTTGCGAATCCGTTCGATGTCGGCGCCCTTCTTGCCGATCACCATGCCTGGCCGGGCCGTATGGATGATGACTCGCGCCTTCTTGGGCGGGCGTTCAATCGTGATCCGGCTGATCCCGGCTCCCTTCAGGTCGGACTGGATGTAACGGCGGATCTGCAGGTCTTCGTGCAGCAAGTCCGCGTAGTCGGCACTCGCATACCAGCGCGAGTCCCACGTTCGGTTGATGCCGAGTCGCAAACCGATCGGATTGACCTTGTGCCCCATGCCTGCCTATTCCTCTTCCCGCACGATAATCGTCAGTCGGCTGAACGCGCGCCGGTAGCGCCCCATCCGGCCCCGGGCACGAGCCCGAAAGCGCCGCATTACCAGTGATTTCCCGACCGACGCGTCCGCGACGACCAGCTTGCCCGCGTCCAACCGGTTGCCTTCCGCATTGGCCACCGCTGAGAGCAGGACCTTGCGAACGTCGTTCGCCACCCGCCTGCGAGAGAACTCAAGAGCCCGGGCCGCATCGCTGACATTGAGCCCGCGAATAAGTCCGGCTACCAGGTTCAGCTTCTGCGGGCTGACCCTGACAGCCCGAGCCATGGCCATGGCTTCATTGGGGCGAAGACGGCTCGGAGCGGAACGTTTACCCATGGCCGATCAACGCCTGGTCGCCTTGCGGTCGCCAGCGTGCCCGTAGAAGGTGCGAGTCGGAGCGAACTCACCGAACTTGTGGCCAACCATATCTTCCGACACCAGCACCGGAATGAACTTCCGGCCGTTATGAACGGCAAATGTGAGTCCAACGAACTGCGGCATGATCGTGGACCGACGCGACCACGTCCGAATCGGCGCGCGCGAACTGCTCTCGTTCGCTTGCTGCGCTTTACGAAGCAGATAGCCATCCACGAATGGTCCCTTCCACACTGACCGTGCCATCGTACGGGCTCCTACTTTTTCCGCCGACGTCGGATGATCCAACGGTCGGTCGACTTGTTGCTACGGGTACGGTGACCCTTCGTGGAAATGCCCCACGGAGTGACCGGGTGCCGCCCCCCTGACGTGCGGCCCTCGCCGCCGCCATGCGGATGGTCCACCGGGTTCATGACGACGCCCCGCACGTGCGGTCGCCGCCCCAGCCAGCGACTTCTTCCCGCCTTCCCGAGCTTGGCATTCTGATGGTCTGGATTCGAAACCGACCCTACCGTCGCCCGGCAGTCCGCTCGCACGAGGCGTTGTTCTCCGGAGACCAGCCGGATCACGACCCGGTCAGGGTCTTTGCCGAGCAGTTGCGCGTAACTCCCGGCCGACCGGGCCAATTGGCCACCGGCACCGGGCTTCAACTCGATGTTGTGGATGATCGATCCGACCGGCATGTTGCGGAGAGGCATGCAGTTACCGGGTTTGATGTCGGTCCGGCTGCCGGAGACAACGGTGTCACCGGTGGCCAGCCGCTGTGGCGCCAGGATGTAGGACAGCGTGCCGTCCGTGTACCGAATCAGCGCTATGAAGGCGCTCCGATTGGGGTCGTACTCCAGGCGCTCGACGGTGGCAGGGTCATCGTCGCGGCGGCGGCGAAAGTCGATCAGGCGGTATCTCCGCTTGTGTCCGCCACCGCGGTGCCAAACCGTGATGCGCCCTTGGTTGTTGCGGCCTCCAGTACTGGACAGCCCTTCCGTCAGGGCCTTCTCCGGTTTTCCACGGTGCAGGGTCGACCGATCGACCAGGACAAGCTGGCGGCGACCAGGGGTCACCGGACGATGCTGCTTCAGAGCCATGGTCAGACCTCGCTCCCAAGATCAATTGACTGCCCTGCCTCCAGCGTCACAAACGCCTTCTTCACGTCGCTTCGTCGTCCCTTGATGCCCCGCAGCCGTTTAGTCTTGCCCTTGGCCACCAGCGTGTTGACCGCCGTGACCTTTACCTTGAACAGCCGCTCGACCGCTTCACGAATTTGTGCCTTCGTCGCCTGTCGGCTGACCCGGAACACGACCTGATTGTGTTCCAGCGCGGCCGATGACTTCTCGGTCACCAATGGACGGAGCACGATCTCGCAGGAGCGCTCGACGTTCATGACAGCCGCTCCTCAAGCACGCGAATCGCCTCCGGAAGCAGCACCAACGTCTCGTGGCGAAGAATGTCGTAGACGTTCGCTCCCTGAACCGGCAGGCAGTCGATGCCAGGCAGATTGGCGGCGGCCCGGCGGAAACCCGGGTCCACTTCGCCACCCGCAACGATCAGGGCACGCTTGACGTCCAGCGCCCGGAGTTTTTCCGCCAGAACCTTGGTTTGCGGCGTTGGGAGCGACAACGATTCCAACACCACGACCTGCTGGTCCGCAACCTTTGCCGAAAGCGCGCAGCGGAGCGCCATGCGCCGTACTTTCTTCGGCAACGAGTGAGCGTGGCTCCTGGGGCGTGGGCCGTGCACGGCGCCGCCGCCACGAAAGATCACCGCCTTCCGGGAGCTGTGGCGGGCCCGTCCAGTGCCCTTCTGTCGCCAGATCTTCGCCGTCGAGCCGGTTACCTCTCCGCGTTCGAGGGCTTTGCGCGTGCCTCGACGGCGGCGCGCCAACTGGTAGTTCACCATCCGGTGGAGGATGTCCTTCCGTACCTCCACCGCAAACACAGTATCCGCGAGCTCGGTCTCGCCGGTCTTCTCGTTGTCAAGCGTGCGGACGTCGAGCTTCACCGGATCACTCCTCGCCGCCCGCCTCGACCGGGACGTCGTTTTCCTGCGTCGCTGCGGCACTCTCGTCGATCTGGTCCTGCGCCTCGTCGACAGCCTGCGGCGCTGGCGTCTCTTCAATCCCGGCCGGGAATGGAACCCCAGGCGGCAGTGCCCGTTTCACGGCATCTGACAGGGTGAGCCAGCTCCCTGGCGCGCCGGGAACGCCGCCCTTCACCAGGATCACGCCACGTTCCTCATCAGTCGACACCACCTGGAGATTCTGGATGGTCCGTTGCCGGGCGCCCATCTGCCCCGCCATCTTCTTCCCCTTGAAGACACGACCGGGATCTTGGCTGTTCCCCGTGGAACCATGACTTCGGTGCGAAATCGACACCCCGTGCGAGGCCCGGAGGCCGCCGAAGTTATGGCGCTTCATGGCGCCAGCAAAGCCTTTTCCGATGGTAACACCGCGGGCGTCCACGTACTGGCCAACGACAAAATGCCCTGAGCGGAAACGGCTTCCGGTCTCAAGGATGTTCTCCGGCGAAACCCGGAACTCCCGGACGTGACGCTTCAGCGGCGCGCCGCTCTTTTCGCCGGCGGCCCGCTGCGGCTTGGCGATGTTCCGAGCCGGAACACTGCCTGAACCCACCTGGACGGCGCTGTACCCGTCTCGCTCCGGAGTACGCTGGCCGACCACTTCGCAGCCTTCCAACGCGAGCACCGTAACGGGACAGTGTCGGCCGTCATCCAGGAAGAGGCGCGTCATCCCAAGCTTACGTACGAGAACCCCGGATCGCATCGCGTCAGCCCAACTTGATCTCGACGTTGACGCCTGCCGCCAAGTCGAGCTTCATGAGTGCATCCACGGTCTGCGGAGTCGGGTCCATGATGTCGAGCACACGCTTGTGTGTGCGAATCTCGAACTGCTCCCGCGACTTCTTGTCGATGTGCGGCGAGCGGTTGACCGTAAAGCGCTGTATCCGATTGGGAAGCGGGACGGGGCCCCGAACCTGGGCGCCCGTGCGCATGGCGGTACCCACGATCTCGCGCGCGGATTCGTCGAGCAGCCGCCGATCGAACGCCTTGAGGCGGATCCGGATGCGCTGGTGTTCCATCGTCCTCTCCGCCCCGGCTTCGCCTTAAGCGATGATCTTGGTAACGACGCCGGAGGCAACCGTTCGGCCGCCTTCGCGGATCGCAAACCGGAGCCCTTCCTCCATCGCGATCGGCGCGATCAATTCGCCCTGGAGCTCCACGTTGTCGCCGGGCATGACCATTTCGGTCCCCTCCGGCAACGCGACGGTGCCAGTCACATCGGTGGTTCGGAAGTAAAACTGGGGCCGATAATTCTTGAAGAACGGCGTATGCCGTCCTCCCTCTTCCTTGGTCAGCACGTACGTCTCGGCAAGAAACTGGGTATGCGGCGTGATCGAACCTGGTCTCGACAACACCTGACCACGCTCCACGCCCGTACGTTCGATTCCCCGGAGGAGCACGCCGATGTTGTCGCCCGCCTGACCCTGGTCAAGCAGCTTGCGGAACATCTCGACGCCCGTGCATGTCGTTTTCTCGGTCTCCCTGACGCCAACGATTTCAACTTCGTCGCCTACCTTGACGATGCCGCGTTCGACACGGCCCGTTACCACGGTCCCGCGGCCGGATATCGAAAAGACATCCTCGATGGGCATCAGGAAGGCGCCATCGATCGGGCGATCGGGCTCCGGCACGTATTCGTCGACTGCCTGCATCAGCTCCAAGACCGACTCCTCGCCCGCCTGTTCCCCTTCCAGCGCCTGAAGCGCAGAGCCGCGAAGCACCGGAATGTCGTCACCGGGAAAGTCGTACTCGGAAAGTAATTCGCGAACCTCGAGTTCAACCAGATCGAGGAGCTCCTCGTCATCCACCTGGTCGACCTTGTTGAGGTACACCACCAGCGCTGGCACGCCGACCTGCCTGGCGAGCAGAATGTGCTCCCGCGTTTGCGGCATCGGACCGTCCGCCGCGGACACGACGAGGATGGCCCCGTCCATCTGCGCTGCACCGGTGATCATGTTCTTCACGTAGTCGGCGTGTCCGGGACAGTCGACATGGGCGTAGTGGCGGGCATCGGTTTCGTACTCTACGTGTGCCGTATTGATCGTGATGCCGCGTTCTTTTTCTTCCGGCGCCCGGTCGATTTCCTCGTATCCGACGAACTCCGCGCCGCCGCGTTCCGCCAGCACCCTCGTGATGGCCGCGGTCAGTGTGGTCTTGCCGTGGTCGACATGGCCAATCGTGCCCACGTTGACATGCGGCTTGGTCCGTTCGAATTTCTCTTTGGCCATTGCCTACTTCTCCTTCATTCGCGCACTCATGCGAGCTTGGAGCGCACTTCTTCGGCAACCATTTGCGGCACCTGATCGTACCGCTCAAAAAACATGGTGAACTGCGCCCGACCCTGCGAGAGAGATCGGATCGCGTTGACATAGCCGAACATCGTTGCAAGCGGAACGTGAGCGCGGACCTGAGTGGCGTTGCCTTGCGGCTCCATGCCCTCGATCTGGCCGCGTCGGCCATTGAGATCACCGATAATGTCGCCAACGAACTCTTCCGGCACAACGACCTCGACCCGCATCATCGGTTCGAGGAGGCGCGGCGCCGCCTTCTGCATGGCCTCGCGGAACGCGGCGCGGCCAGCGATCTCGAAAGCGACTGCACTCGAGTCCACCTCGTGGTAGGCACCGTCGGTGAGCGTCACCCGCACGTCGATCACCGGGTAACCGGCGACGATTCCGTTCTGCATGGCGCTTTCGATGCCCTTCTCGACCGCCGGTATGAACTCCTTGGGTACATTTCCACCCGCGACCTTGCTGACGAATTCGAGTCCTTCTCCCGACTCGCCCGGTTCCGCCGTCATGATCACGCGAGCAAACTGACCTGATCCGCCAGTCTGCTTCTTGTGCACGTAGTCGACCTCCGCCGCCCGCGTAATGGTTTCGCGATAGGCGACCTGGGGCGCACCGACGTTTGCGTCCACTTTGAACTCTCGGCGCATCCGGTCCACCAGGATGTCGAGGTGCAGTTCGCCCATGCCCTTGAGCACGGTCTGGCCCGTCTCTTCGTCCACCGACACCTTGAAGGACGGATCCTCGGCCGCCAACCGGCCCAATGCCTGCCCCATGCGCTCCTGGTCGGTCTTGGTCTTGGGCTCAATCGCAAGCTCCATGACCGGATCGGGAAATTCCATCCGCTCAAGCACGACCGGGTGGTGAAGATCGCAGAGCGTATCGCCGGTGGTCACCGACTTAATCCCAGCCAGCGCCACGATGTCGCCCGCAGAGGCTTCCTTGATGTCCTCGCGCGAATTGGCGTGCATCAGCAGCATCCGGCCGATCCGTTCGCGCCGGTTCTTGGTCGAATTCTTGACGGTCGCGCCGGATTCCAGCACTCCGGAGTAGATGCGCACGAACGCCAGTGAACCGACGAACGGATCATTCATGATCTTGAAGACCAATCCTGCGAAGGGAGCATCCCGCGAGCCTGCTCGCTCCGCTTCCGCGCCTGTGTCCGGGTGGTGTCCGCGCGTCGCCGGCAAGTCTGCCGGCGCCGGAAGGTAGCTGATAACCCCGTCAAGAAGTGGCTGGATACCTTTGTTCTTAAAGGCTGATCCACAAAAGATCGGGGTAAACGCCGACTTGACCGTGCCCAGCCGGATACACCGGCGCAGCGTGTCGTCGTCCGGAATCTCGCCGTCGAGGTAGCGTTCCAGCGCCGAATCGTCGTGTTCCACCACCGCCTCGATCAGCGCCGTCCTGGCCGCCTCAGCTTCGCTCACCAGGTCCGCCGGTATATCGCCAACCACGAAGGTGGCGCCCAGGTCCTCTTCCTTCCAAACGATCGATTTCATCGTGACCAGGTCCACGACCCCCACAAATTCGGCCTCGATGCCGATCGGCAACTGCAGAATCAGCGGCTCCGCCCCGAGGCGGTCACGGATCGACTGGACGGAGCCTTCAAAATTGGCACCCACCCGATCAAGTTTGTTGATGAAGCAGATCCGGGGTACGCCGTAGCGGTCGGCCTGGCGCCAGACAGTCTCGGACTGTGGCTCCACTCCGGCGACGCCGTCGAACACGGCCACCGCGCCGTCGAGCACGCGCAGGCTGCGCTCCACTTCGATCGTGAAGTCGACGTGACCGGGCGTGTCGATGATGTTGACGCGGTGGTCGCGCCATGCGCAGGTCGTCGCTGCCGACGTGATGGTGATTCCGCGTTCCTGCTCCTGCTCCATCCAATCCATGGTGGCGGCCCCGTCATGGACCTCACCGATCTTGTGGGACCGACCGGTGTAGTAAAGGATCCGTTCGGTGGTCGTGGTCTTGCCGGCGTCGATATGCGCCATGATCCCGATATTGCGATATCGGTCGAGAGGAACAGTCATCGCCACGTTTCGACTCCGGGACCTACCAACGGTAGTGCGAGAACGCGCGATTGGCGCGGGCCATGCTGTGGGTGTTCTCGCGCTTCTTGTAGGCCGCACCTCTGGCGGAGGCGGCGTCGGTAAACTCTCCGGCTAGACGCTCGAGCATGGTTCGTTCTGACCGAGCCCGCGCCGCCTCGATCAGCCACCGTATGGCAAGCGCCTGCCGCCGTGCCGGGCGGACCTCGACCGGAATCTGGTAGGTCGAACCGCCGACCCGCCGCGAACGGGTCTCGACGTCCGGTTTGATGTTTTCAACTGCTTGACGAAACACCGTCAGCGGATCTTGATTGGTGCGCTCCGCGATACGATCAAACGCACCGTAGAGGACCCGTTCAGCCACAGACTTGGCACCACCGCGCATGAGCGCATGGGTGAACTTTGTGACCATTACGTCGCCGTAGCGCGGGTCTGCCAGAACCTCGCGTGGGTTCGCGCGATGCCGTCGTGACATGGAAAAGGCTCCGCTCGACTACTTCGGCCGTTTGGCGCCGTACTTGGAACGGCGCTGCCGGCGACCTGAGACGCCCTGGGTATCGTACGTTCCGCGGATCACGTGATAGCGCACCCCCGGCAGGTCCTTCACCCGCCCGCCACGGATCATGATGACCGAGTGCTCCTGCAGGTTGTGGCTTTCGCCGGGGATGTAGCTGGTCACCTCGTAGCCGTTGGTGAGACGCACACGCGCAACCTTGCGGAGAGCCGAGTTAGGCTTTTTCGGCGTGGTCGTGTAAACGCGCGTGCAGACGCCCCGGCGCTGCGGGCACGACTGCAGGGCCGGGACCTTGCGCTGCTTCTCCGGCATCTTCCGCCCCTTGCGGACGAGCTGGCTGATCGTCGGCATAGACGCCTCAATTCCGAACCCCGGAGGAGTTCATGCGAAAACGGACCGATCCGGGTCACGCTGTCGGCGTGACACGGCGGTCCACCCAACGTTTGCTTCGACTGAACCACGGGACGTGGGCCGACGAAGGCATGCACCCCGCGTGGTGGGCCGCACCGTAAGCCGTTAGCCCCGCGGCGTCAAGGGGTTTCTTGCGATGGGCGCCCGCAAACGGAGCATCCCGGCGGCCCGGATTCGACCGCCAAGAAGTTCCGTCTGACTCGCCTAGCTGTTGACCGGGAGCACCTCCGGCAACGCGACGCCGGACGCCGGTGACATCGCCCCGGCAGCCGCCAAGCGACGGGCGGCTTGCTCTGACTGCCGCTCCTTTTGCTTCTCCAGCACGACGCGGTCTCGGGACGATGCCCGCAAGGCGTACGTTGCCGTGCTGTTGCCCGTTCCGGCGGGAATCAGGCGCCCCACGATGACGTTCTCCTTGAGGCCGCGGAGCTCGTCGGTCTTTCCGGCCAGCGCTGCGTCGGCAAGCGCCCGGGTCGTCTCCTGGAACGAGGCAGCCGAGATGAAGGACTGGGTCTCCCGGCTTGCCCGCGTAATGCCCTGCAGCACCGGTGTACCGGACGCGGGTTTGCCCCCGTCCGCTCGGATCTCCTGATTGGCCTCGAGGAAGGTTCGTTTGTCCACTTCGTCGCCGCGCAGGAACTCGGAGTCACCGGGATCCTGCACTTGGACCTTCTGCAGCATCTGACCGACGATCACCTCAATGTGCTTGTCGTTGATGCGGACGCCCTCGAGCCGGTAAACATCTTGAATTTCTTCGACAAAATGGTGGGCAAGCGCATCGATCCCTTGGATCCTGAGAATGTCGTGCGGGACGGGATTGCCGTCTGTGAGCGGGTCCCCCTTGCGCACCTGATCCCCTTCCTGCACCAGGATGTACCGGTCGCGTGGAACCAAGTGCGTCTCCACATCCCGCTTGGCCGCGATCGTGATCCGTGTCCGGCCGGCCGCTTCCTCGACGGACTGGATCGTGCCGTCCTTCTCGGCCAGGACGGCCGGCTTCTTCGGTTTCGGAGCGTCCAGCAGGGTAATCACGCGCGGCAGACCACCGACGATGTCCCGCGACTTGCGGTCCTCTGTCTGGACGCGCGCAATCACGTCGCCAGCCTCGATCGCAGCCTCATCCTTTACGACGAGAACGGTTCCGACCTGCAGCTCGTAGCTGCGCTCGTCAGGTTCACCCGCCCCGTCTGCCGAACCGACCACGGTCACTCGGGGACGGAGGTTCTCCTGACTTTGCTTCACTCCCTGCCACTGCGCGACCTCGAGCGACGGCAGGCGGGTGGACTCGTCCATCCGTTCCACGAGCGAGACGCCGATGCGCAGGTCGTCGAACCGAACCGTTCCGCTGATTTCGCTGAGAATCGGGCGGGTGTACGGATCCCATTCCGCAAGCCGCGCGCCGCGTGTCACGGCCATCCCGTCCTCAACTTTCAGCTCTGCGCCGTAAGGAACGCGCGCCCGGCTCAGCACTTGTCCTTTCGGACCCTCAACCACCAGTTCGAGGCCCCGCGTCATGACCATGCCCTTCGCCACCACGTTCTTCAGTTCGGACCCGTCGGTGGAACGGAAGTACACGGTGCCATCGGCAGTGCTGTCGACACCGAACTGGTCGGAGCCCGACTTTGCAACACCCCCGATATGAAAGGTGCGCATCGTGAGCTGCGTGCCCGGTTCGCCGATCGACTGGGCGGCGATGACGCCGACGGCCTCGCCGACGTTCACGTCTGTGCCCCGGGCCAGATCCGTCCCGTAGCACTTCGCACATACGCCGCTAATAGTCTCGCAGGTCAGCACGGAGCGCACCCGGACCACGGGGACATCCGCGGCATCGATTCGCTCGCGCTCCTCAGGGCCGATGTGCCCGCCCGCCTTGACCAGAACTTCGCCGGTCTCCGGGTGTACGATCTTGCCGGCGGCATGCCGGCCCTCGATCCGATCGCCCAGGGTCTCGATGACCTCCGAACCTCGCACAACGGCAGTCTTTTCGATGCCCTGCCGGGTCCCGCAGTCCAAGTCGGTAATGATCACGTCCTGGGCCACGTCCACCAGGCGGCGAGTGAAGTACCCAGAAATCGACGTCTTCCGGGCGGTGTCCGCAAGCCCTTTTCGCGACCCGTGCGTGGAGTTAAAGAACTCGGCGGTCTCTAGGCCCTCTCGGAAGTTTGACGTAATGGGGGTTTCGATGATCTCGCCGGACGTGTTGGTAATCAGCCCGCGCATACCGGCCAGCTGTTTCATCTGCATGACCGACCCGCGGGCGCCCGAATCCACCATCATGTAGATCGAGTTCACGTGCCCGGCGCGCCCGGTTCCCTCCATCTTGTTCATCATGGCCTTTTCGACACCGTCGGTGCACTTGCTCCAAGTGTCGATAATCCGGTTGTACCGGTCGAGCGCCGTCAAGGCTCCTGCTTGATAACGCCGCTCAAGCAGCTTGACCCGATCGTGGGCCTCGTCGACCAACCGCTCCTTCTCGGCGGGCACGATCATGTCGTCCTTGCCGAACGAAATCCCCGCCGAGCAGGCCTCGGTAAAGCCAAGCTTCATCAGTCGGTCGGTGAAGATGACCGTCTCTTTCTGCCCGCAACAGCGGTACACCAGGCCGATCAGCTCACTGACCTCACGCTTGGTGAGCTTGCGGTTGACCTGATCAAAATTGATCTCCGGATGCGACGGCAGGAGTTCGCTGAGCAGTGCGCGGCCAGGCGTGGTCTCCACCACCCGGCTCTCGCGGGAATGCGGATTGACCAGCCGCACACGCACCTTGGCGTGGAGGTCGACGACCCCCACCGCCAGCGCATGCCGAACCTCGCCCAATCCGGCAAACGCCATGCCCTCGCCGAGCGCACCGTCCCGTTCCAGGCTGAGGTAGTAGATGCCCAGCACGATGTCCTGCGTGGGCACGATCACCGGTTTGCCATTGGCCGGACTGAGGATGTTGTTCGTCGACATCATCAGCACCCGGGCTTCCAGCTGCGCCTCAACCGACAGCGGTACGTGCACCGCCATCTGGTCGCCGTCGAAGTCTGCGTTGAACGCCGTGCAGACCAGCGGGTGAAGGTGGATGGCCTTGCCCTCCACCAGCACCGGCTCGAACGCCTGAATTCCTAGCCGGTGCAACGTGGGTGCCCGATTCAGCAGCACGGGGTGCTCGCGAATCACCTGTTCCAGGATGTCCCACACCTCTGGCACCTCGAGTTCCACCATGCGCTTCGCGTTCTTGATCGCCGCCGCGTGGCCGTAGCGCTCAAGCTTCGAGTAGATGAATGGCTTGAACAGCTCGAGCGCCATCTTCTTGGGTAGGCCGCACTGGTGCAGGAGTAGGTCCGGCCCCACCACGATCACCGAGCGGCCGGAGTAGTCGCACCGTTTGCCCAGCAAGTTCTGACGAAACCGGCCCTGCTTCCCGGTCACGATGTCGGACAACGATTTCAGCTGTCGCTTGTTGGCCCCCTTGGCGGGGCGACGGCGGCGGCTGTTGTCGAACAGCGCATCGACTGCCTCCTGCAACATCCGCTTTTCATTGCGAATGATGATGTCGGGAGCCCGCAACTGCATCAGCCTCTTCAGCCGGTTGTTCCGGTTGATCACTCTGCGGTAGAGATCATTGAGGTCGGAAGTTGCAAAACGACCTCCGTCGAGCGGCACCAGCGGGCGCAGCTCGGGCGGGATGACGGGAACCACGGTCAGCACCATCCACTCGGGCCGGTTCTTGGACCGAATGAACGAT
Source organism: Rhodospirillales bacterium (assembly GCA_009839325.1). GTDB lineage: Bacteria > Pseudomonadota > Alphaproteobacteria > TMED109 > TMED109 > VXPW01. Next base: position 8,798 of record VXPW01000061.1, on the reverse strand, counting down.
TCGACGAGCCGTAGCCGCTTGGCCAACTTCCGGCGCTTCATTTCTGACCGGGTCGCTTCCAGACTCTCGCGGATTTCGGCGCGCAAGGCGTGCAGGTCCAGCTCGGCCAGGAGATCGCGCACCGCTTCGGCACCGATACTTACCGTGAACGTGTCAGCCCCATAGTCGGCTTGCAGCTGCTGGTACTGCTCCTCAGTCAGCAGTGCCCGCTTCGGCAGCGGCGTGATCCCGGGCTCCAGGACGACATACCGCTCGAAATAGAGGATCGACTCGATGTCCTTCAGCGTCATGTCCAGGAGGAGGCCCATGCGGGAGGACGGCGGCGCCTTCAAGAACCAAATGTGAGCAACCGGCGCGGCCAGCTCAATGTGCCCCATGCGTTCACGACGCACTTTCGACTGGATCACCTCGACCTGGCACTTTTCGCACAAAACACCCTTGTGCTTCATACGCTTGTATTTGCCGCACAAGCACTCGTAGTCCTTTACCGGGCCAAAGATGCGGGGGCAGAACAGGCCGTCGCGCTCGGGTTTCAGTGTCCGGTAGTTGATGGTTTCGGGCTTGCGCACCTCGCCGTAGGACCACGACATCATCTTTTCCGGACTCGCGATGGAGATCCGGATTCCGGCAAACCGGACGGGCGTACCCGCGGAAGCCACTTCTGAGCGCGCACCAGCCCCGGCGGGCACGAGATTTGCCATCGGGCCGTTTCTACCGGCCAGCATCACTTCATTCATGGTGAACTTCCTGAACATCGAGGCCGAGCGCCTGCAGCTCCTTGACCAGCACGTTGAACGATTCCGGCACGCCGGCCTCGAACGTGTCCTCGCCGCGGACGATGGCCTCGTACATCTTGGTTCGTCCCGACACGTCGTCCGACTTGACGGTCAGGATTTCCTGCAAGGTGTAAGCCGCCCCGTAGGCCTGCAGCGCCCACACCTCCATCTCGCCGAATCGCTGACCCCCGAAACGCGCCTTGCCGCCGAGCGGCTGCTGGGTCACGAGGCTGTACGGCCCGGTGGAACGGGCGTGCATCTTGTCGTCGACCAGGTGGTGGAGCTTGAGCATGTAGATGTACCCGACGGTGACCGGCCGGGCGAAGCGTTCGCCGGTGCGACCGTCGATCAGCGTTACCTGACCTGATTCCGAGCATCCGGCTGCCTTCAGCATGGCGCGAATATCCGTCTCCGCTGCGCCGTCGAACACCGGCGTCGCCACCGGTACGCCTCCCACCAGATTGGTCCCGAGTTCAACGACGGCCGAATCGTCGAGCTCTCGGCGCACCTGCTTCCACGTGGACGCTCCGTAGATCTTTCGCATCACGGAAGCGGACTTGCGCGCCCTTTCCGCGGCGCTCCTCGCACCCTCCAGCGCGTCGCCGATCTGTCGCCCCAGGCCCGCGGAAGCCCAGCCCAGGTGAGTCTCCAGGATCTGGCCCACGTTCATGCGGGACGGCACGCCAAGCGGGTTGAGAACGATATCTACAGGGGTGCCTTCTTCCGTGTGCGGCATGTCCTCGATCGGGTTGATCTTGGAGATCACTCCCTTATTGCCGTGACGGCCGGCCATCTTGTCGCCCGGCGACAGCTTGCGCTTTACCGCGATGTAGACCTTCACGATCTTCAGCACACCGGGCAGGAGCTCGTCACCTGCACGAACCTTCTCGACCTTGTCCAAGTAGCTCTGTTCAAGCTCCTTCTGCGCCCGCTTGAGGTCCTTGTGAAGGGTCTCGACACGGGCGGTAACGTCCGAATTGTCGAGCCGGAAGCGCCACCAGCGCGCCCGCGGCGTGCTGTCCAGCTCGGCGGCGGCGATCACCCCGGTGGACGGCCCGTCGTTCGCTGTCTGCCCGATAAGGAGGGTACGCAGGCGGTCGTAAATGTTGCCCTCGATGATCGCGAGCTCGTCGTCGCGATCCTTGGTCAGGCGTGCGATCTCCTCGCGTTCCAGCGAGATTGCCCGAGAGTCCTTTTCCAGCCCCCGCCGGGAGAAGATCCGCACATCCACCACCGTGCCAGATACCCCCGGCGGCACCCGCAGTGACGTGTCCCGCACGTCGGCCGCCTTCTCGCCGAACACGGCGCGCAGCAGCTTCTCCTCCGGCGTGGACGGCGTCTCCCCCTTCGGGGTTACCTTGCCCACTAGAATGTCCCGCGGGCCCACTTCCGCCCCAATATGGACGATGCCGGTCTCGTCGAGGTGCCGGAGAGCCTCCTCTCCGACATTGAGAATGTCGCGGGTGATCTCCTCGGGCCACAGCTTGGTATCCCGGGCCATGACCTCGTATTCCTCGATGTGAATCGAGGTGAACACGTCGTCCCTTACCAGTCGCTCGGACACCAGAATGGAGTCTTCGTAGTTGTAGCCCTGCCACGGCATGAACGCGACCAGGACGTTCCGCCCGAGGGCGAGTTCCCCAAGGTCGGTACTCGACCCGTCGGCGATCACGTCCCCTTCCTGCACCCGGTCACCAACCTTGACCAGCGGGCGCTGATTGATGCAAGTGCTCTGATTGGACCGTTCGAACTTTCTCAGGTTGTAGATGTCGACGCCGATCGTTCGTTCCTCGTCGCCGATCACCTGAATTGCCCGGACCACGATCCGGCGCGCATCAACCTGATCCACCACGCCAGCGCGACCGGCGGCCTGCACCGCCCTGGAATCGCGGGCCACGTGGGCCTCCATACCGGTGCCAACGAGCGGCGCTTCCGCCTGCAGCAGCGGCACGGCCTGACGCTGCATGTTCGACCCCATGAGTGCCCGGTTGGCGTCGTCGTTCTCCAGGAACGGGATCAGCGCCGCCGACACGGAGACCAGTTGCCGGGGTGATACATCGACGTAGTCGATGGATTCGCGGGGGGCCAGCACAAAGTTGTCGCCGCGCCGGCAATTCACGATCTCACGCTCGAACCGGCCATCCTTGGTAATCGGCGTGCTGGCTTGCGCAATCGTGTGCCCCTGCTCGTCCAGAGCGGTCATGTACTCGATCGCGTCCGTGACCCGTCCGCCCTCGACTTTCCGGTAAGGGGACTCGATGAATCCGTGCCGATTGATCCGGGCGAACGTGGCAAGCGAGCTGATCAGACCGATGTTCGGGCCTTCCGGCGTTTCCACGGGACAAAGACGGCCGTAATGCGTCGGATGCACATCCCGTGCCTCCAGGTTCGCCCATTCCCGTGTAAGCCCGCCCGGCCCCAGCGCCGACAGCCGCCGCTTGTGCGTGACCTCCGCCAGGGGATTGGTCTGGTCCATGAACTGGCTGAGCTGGGACCCGCCAAAGAACTCTCGGACCATCGCGGCAACGGGCCGGGCATTGATCAGGTCGTTCGGCATCATCTTCTCGATGTCCGCCGACCCGATGCGTTCGCGCACGGCCCGCTCCATGCGTACCAGTCCCATGCGGTACTGGTTTTCCATGAGCTCGCCGACTGAACGCACGCGCCGGTTGCCAAGATGATCGATGTCATCAATGTGGCTCGCGCCCGGACGGAACCCGACCAGTGTCCGCACCACGGACAGCACGTCACGACGGCGCAACGCGCGAACCGAATCGTCGATGTCGAGACCAAGCCGCCCGTTCAGCTTGACTCGGCCCACAGCCGACAGGTCATAGTTCTCGGACAGCCGCTCCTCAACGGCATCCGACTGCACCCAAATGGTGGCGGGCGAACCGGGCGGGCGATGCGCCACCGACACCCCGAGGAGCGTCCAGCCCTCCTGCTCATCAAGCACCCACGCACCAGCGTCACCCAGCCCGGTGCGATCCAGCACGTAGGCCTGCCGGGCCGTCTCGCTTGGTGCCGAATACCCTGGCGTAAGTTCTTCGGTCAGGACTGCCGGCGCGAAGAACAAGTTGTAGAAGAAGCGCTCTGCACCCTCCTCGCCCATCCAGACCCCGCCTTCGCGAAGCGCGCCCGAGGTGCGCTCCAGGATCCGGTCCCGGGACATGACGCCGCGATTCCGGAGCGCAAACGTCATTCCGCTGGCGCGATGCGACGTGACGCAAGGGCTCTCACGACGAAAGCCCCGACCGTCGCCCAGCACGCGGAGGACGCGTTCGCCCTCCTCCCAGGACAGCATCCGCACCAGTGGCCCCTTACCCCGACTCAGCATCTCCTCTGCGCGGCGCGGCGTAATCTTGAGGATCCGGGCAACCGCCTCGGCGATCTCTTCCATGCCTTCCCCGCTGCCGGGGTCGAGCACCATGAGGTCGACAGGACGGATCTTCCGGCATTCCTCTTCAAGCGCGTTGAGCACGAAAGGACCCTCGGTTTCCCGAACCGTGACCGCAGGAAGCTCCGTGATGCCGGCCTCGAGCAGGCGCGCCAGCGTGCCGGGCGCCATGTCCTCGACCTGACCGACGCATTCGCCGGCTTCGTAGAAGATCTCGCCGGTTGCCTTGTCCACGACGTCACGAGCCAGCCGGATGTCGAAGAGCTCCTCGGTCCCGATCCAGCGGCGGCGTTCGCCCTTGGCCGCGATCTCCTCCCACTCACCGGCAGAGAGATTGCGGTCCTTGGGAACGATGACCTTGCCGTCAGCAGCGTCTACTAGGTCCCACCGCGGCGCGCGGCCCCGAAATTCGTCAACGTTCAGCAAGGTCGACCAACCCGATTCCGTGGATCCGTCCGGCGTCCCGACGGCGCCGTATGTGTAAGTGGCCACGTCACAGAATTCGGTCAGCATGTCCTCCGACGTCATGCCCAAGATCCTGAGCAGGACCGTGACCGGAATCCGCTCGAGCGCGCGGCCGAACTGGACGCTCATCCGGTAGCCATCCTTCTTGCGGCCATCGATCTTGAACGCGAGCCACGAACCGCGCGCCGGAATCACCTGGGCCTGCGGCAGCAGCTCCTCGCCGCTCTGCGTGGTCTTCTTGTAGTTGTCGAAGAACACGCCATGGGCGCGGTGAATCTGGCTGACCACCACGCGCTCGGTACCGTTGATGATGAACGTGCCCTTGTCGGTCATGAGCGGCATGTCGCCCATGAACACATCCTGCTCCTTGATCTCCTTCGGAGCCCTCGCGGTTCCTCCCCTGTCCTCGTCATAAATGATGAGCGACAGGGTCACCTTGAGTGGTGCCGCGTAGGTCTTGCCGCGACGGAGGCACTCATCGACCTGGAACTTTGGCGGGTCGAATTCGTAGTGCTTGAACTCCAGCTTGGCGCGGCCAGAGGCATCGGTGATCGGAAACACGGACGTGAATGCCCGTTGCAGGCCGTCTTCCAGGCGGGCGTCGGGCGCAATATTCCGCTGCAGGAAGGCGTCGTAGCTGACTTTCTGGATCCCGATCAAATCGGGCATTTGCATCGGGTCGGAAGCCTGTCGGCCGAAATGGTGACGAAGGCGCTTGCGGCCAGTGAAGGAAAGGTCGTTGGAGTTCGTCAGCATCAAGGTCCCCTGGGCCCACACGTAAATGCCCGAACGAGGTGCACGGCGAACTCAACGCCCGTGCGCCGCCTAACGCGGTGACGCAAGCGCAAGCAACCACGCCGCGTCCTCAAGGGAAGACGGCGTGATTGTAGTTTCAATCCGTAGTTGCCCAGCGCGTCCGGGACCATCGCCTAGCGCGTAACCTAGCGCAATAGCACGCGATAAGCAAGTTCAGAAAGGGTCGCTTGGGGATTAACGCAGTCTATCGAACTCACGATCCGTTGAGCTATTCGTCCATACGTACGACCAGGGCATCAAACGGCTTCAAGGCGCACAAATTCGGCAAGTGCCGTCGTCACGAGGACGTCCTCCATTCAGCCGGGCTGCCGCCGCGGTGCCGGTAGCGAGTCAGGCGACGGCCGCTTCCACAGCCCTGCCGACGTCCCGGGTCGTGGCAGCACCTCCCATGTCCGGGGTTCTCGGTCCGTCCGCGACCACGGCCTCGATCGCCCGCACCACCGACGCCGCCGCGGCCGGCTGCCCAAGATGGTCGAGCATCATGGCGCCGGACCAGATCTGGCCGATTGGGTTGGCGATGCCGCGTCCCGCGATGTCGGGAGCCGAGCCATGCACCGGCTCGAACATGGAGGGCCATTCCTGTCCGGGGTTAAGATTCGCCGACGGCGCAATGCCGATGGTACCGGCCACCGCAGGCCCCAGATCGGAAAGGATGTCGCCGAAGAGGTTGGAGCCCACCACAACGTCGAACCAGTCTGGATGCAGCACGAAATGCGCAGTGAGAATGTCGATGTGGAATTGCGCCGTCCGGATGTCTGGGTGGCGCCCCTTCGCGGCTGCGAACCGTTCGTCCCAGTACGGCATCGTGTGCACGATGCCGTTGGACTTCGTGGCGGAAGTAACGTGCTGGGCAGGGCGGGTCGCGGCGAGCTCAAAGGCCCAATCGAGCACCCGGTCAACGCCGCGTCGAGTGAAGATGCTTTCCTGCATCGCCATCTCGTCGTCGGTGCCCGCGTAGAGCCTTCCCCCGACCTCCGAGTACTCGCCTTCGACATTCTCTCGTACCACGATGAAGTCGATGTCATTCGGACCGCGATCACGCAACGGCGACTTCATCCCGTCCAGGACCCGCACCGGGCGCACGTTGACATACTGGTCGAAGCGTCGGCGGATGGGGATGAGCAACCCCCATAACGAGACATGGTCAGGGACCCCCGGATAACCCACCGCTCCCAAGAAGATGGCGTCATGACCAGCGATTTGGTCCAAGCCGTCTTCCGGCATCATCCGGCCGGTCGAGTGATAGGTCTCGCAGCTCCAGGTGAACGAGTCCCACTCGAACCCGAACCCGTATCGGCTCGCGGCCGCGTCCATCACGCGCATGCCTTCCGGCACCACCTCCCGCCCGATCCCGTCGCCGGGAATGACTGCGATCCGGTATCGCTTCGACGTCATGTAGCTCTCCCGTCGACAAACGGCCCGTAGCGGACCGGGCAGCACATCACCCCGCGTTGAGCCACACGACGGCCCCGAAGATCATGACGGCCACGGCCATGACCAGGAGGGTCCGGCGCACGCCTCGCACCAGCGAGGGAAATATGAGCCGCAATAGCAGCACGGCCAAGATCGCGATCGCGAACTTGAGGATCACTCTTCACGTCCGCCGGCCTGATAGTCGCGCGCGTACCCCTCGTAGATCTCCTTGCCCTGCCTGAAGTAATCCGCCTCTTCGGGGCGAACTTCCCGGAACGGCTTGGCGGGCCGGCCGGCCCAGATCCAGCCGGCACGCACCACCGTGCCCGGCGCCACCCACGCTCGGGCGCCAACCAGTGCATCGTCTTCGACGGTCACACCGGCGCTGACCGTAGCCCCCATCCCGACCAGGCACCGGTCGCCGATCCGGCAGGCTTCAAGCCGCACGTTATGGCCGATCGTCACATCGTTCCCGATCTCGGTCGAAGCGCCGGTCTCGGCTACGTCGACAAAGGAGTTGTCCTGCACGTTGGTCCGGTCGCCAACCACTATGCGCCCCCGACCCGCACGCATGGCAGTGGAAAACCACACGCTCGCGCCCCGGCCGAGGCGCACGTCGCCCCACACCGCCGCTGTGGGCGCCACGTAGGCGCAGGCAGGAATCACCGGTGTGGACCCGTTACTTCCATGCAACGGGCCGCTTGACCCTGGCGGTCGAAATGCCGTGTCGTCCAGCGGCGGGAGCGGGTCATCGTCGGTGGCGGTCGCCGGCGAGGGCTCCGAGCGCCGCACGGCCGCAGCCAATTGATCGACCTCGCCGCTGGTCAACGTCCTGACGGGACGGGCCGGACTCCCCGCGTACAGCCGCCCGCCCGCCAGCTTCTTTCCTGGAGGCACCAGAGCACCTGTCGCAATGACCGCGCCGGGGCCGACCACAGCCCGGTCCATCACCACCGCAGCGTCGCCGACCACGACGCGGTCAGCAAGCGTGCAGCCGTGCACCAATGCATAGCGGCCGACGACGACGTCACCCCCCACCACGCTCCCGTGTTCGTCATCGGCGATATGCACGGTGGCCCTCGCTCCCAACCAGCATCCGGAACCGATCGAGATTCGCTCGCCGTCGCCGCGCAACACAGCGAGTCGCCCGAGTGCCACGGAGTCACCGACCTCGGTCCGACCAATGACGACAGCCCCCGGGCCGCATCGAAGCAGCGGCCTGACAGCGGGCCGGTACTCGCGATAGGGCAACACCATGGGATCCATGCGGCGACCTCCTTCGGACGAACCGACCCGCGAGCATACGGCTGACAGGTCGCGGTGTGCGGTCGTGTGATATAAGCGGATGACGATCTTGCCCTTCCGGGGCACCCATGCCGTGGAGCGCCGACCAACGTGTCCTGTCCCTCCTTCCGCGCCCTCGCCGCCACGCTTGTCCTGCCGCTGTTGTGTGCCGGGTTGGGCCCCATCGCGTTCACCGCTTGCAGTGGCCCGGTCGAAATCACCCCCCCTCCAGAGACACCGGCCGATCGAGCGAGGCGTGAACGGCTGGAGGCACAGGGAATCACTCCCGGGTTCTCCCTTTCCGAACTCTTCGGCGGCGATGGTGAGTCGGCAGCGGGCGTGCAGATGGCGATCAATCCCCAGCTCTGGCGGGCCGCGCTTGAGATTCTCGATTTCCTGCCGCTGGATTCCGTCGATTCGGTCGGCGGGGTCATCATCACCGAATGGACGGAGCTAGCCGAGGCCCCGAGTGAAGAAATGAAAGTCGTGGCCCGGATTACCGGTCGCGAGTTGGCAGTCAGCAATTTGCGCGTCCGCGTGTACCGGCGGCTGCGCGCAGACGACGGCACGACGCAGGCGGCGACTGTGGCCACCGAGACCGAAACGGCGCTCGAAGACCGAATCTTCACCCGCGCCCGCGCGTTGCT
>VXPW01000072.1 GCA_009839325.1 Rhodospirillales bacterium | reverse complement strand
TTATTCTGGATCGCAGTCCTGAGCCCGATTCGTGTCTGCCAGGGAAACCGGGCGCCGGAGGGAGCCGATGAACGGAGAGGATCTCTGTTTCGCTCCCGCGAGCGTGCTGGCGTCGGCTGTCGCGGCGCGCGAACTCTCACCAGTTGAAATCGTTGACACGGTGCTGAACCGCATCGACCGGCTTGAACCGAGGCTCAACGCATTCGCCACGCTCACGGCCGAACGCGCCCGCGACGCTGCGAGGCAGGCGGAAGCCAAGGTGATGTCTGGCGATGCGCTCGGCCCCCTCCACGGCGTTCCGGTCACGATCAAGGACCTGACCAATACGGCGGGAATTCCGACCGAACGAGGCTCCTTCACTTCCCGCGGGGTGATCCCGACCGAGAACGCTCCGTGCGTGGAACGCCTCGAGGCGGCCGGCGCGATATCGCTGGGCAAGACGACAACGTCCGAGCATGGGTGGAAGGGGGTCAGCCAGAGCCCGTTGACCGGCATCACGCACAATCCCTGGGCTCACGGAATGAATGCCGGCGCATCCTCGGCGGGCGCCGGGGCTGCCGCCGCGGCCGGCTACGGACCGCTTCACCAGGGCTCGGACGGCGCCGGTTCCATTCGGATGCCGAGCCACTTCTGCGGCGTCTTCGGCCTGAAGCCGAGTTACGGCCGCGTGCCGCACCTTCCCATCGGCAATGTCGACCAGGCGAGTCACGTGGGGCCGATGACCCGGACGGTCGCGGACGCGGCGCTGATGCTCCGCACGATCGCGGGCCCGCATCCGCTTGATCACTACAGTCTCGAGGCCCAGCCTGCCGACTACCCGGCCCTCCTTGGCGCAGGCGAACGGTTGTCGGGCGCCAGGATCGCCTACAGCCCCGACCTCGGCCATGCCCGCGTCGACACCGAGGTGGCGGCGTTGGTGGCGGCGGCGGTCAAGGTGTTTGCCGGCTTCGGCGCCGAGATCGAGGAGACCGTCCCGGCCTGGGGACCGGACGGCCCGGAGCTCGGCCGGTTCTTCTGGGCAGCGCATGAAACCAATTTCGCCGGGTACCTCGAAGAGTTCGGTGACCGGATGGATCCCGGACTGGTCGCCTGCATCCGGGACGGCCAGGGTTATCGCGCCGAGGACTATCTGGCGATGCGGGGGCGCAAGCTCGCCTACGTGGAGGCGATCCAGCGCTTCTTCACGGATTACGATTTCCTGCTGACGCCCGCTGTCTCGGTCGCCGCGTTTCCCGCAGACCGGCTGTCGCCGTCGGACTGGCCGCAGCACGAATGGAACTGGCTGCAATGGGCGCAGTTCAGCTATCCGTTCAACATGTCGCACAACCCGGCTGCGTCAGTGCCCTGCGGGTTCACGCCGGCAGGCCTACCGGTCGGACTGCAGATCGTGGGACGGCGACTGGACGATCTCGGCGTCCTGCAAGCCGCGGCCGCCTTTGAGGCGGCGCGGCCCTGGGTCCAGCACCGCCCGCAGCTTTGAGCCGATCCTTTGGACCGGTCGACCGGCCGGAGTCAGCCCGGAGCAAGGCGCCCCGTGTCAGGTCGGCGTCGCCGGCTGGTCCAGCGAGGGGACAGCTAGGGCCGGCTACCGGGGCGGTAGGCCGCGCCAGGGCACTGTGCGTCGATCGCGGGCTTTCATCGCGCGAGCGATCGGCGAACACCGGCCATCGCGGGACGGTAGAGTAGGGGAGAGGGAAACCGCGGCGATCAGCCTGGAGTGGCGGGCCGGACGGCTGTCCAGAACCATGCATCCGGGCGAAGCTGCGAATGCGGGAGGCGACAGGCGATGAACGAAGGCGCGATGAGCAACGTCACCATCGGGGCCGAGACACTCCAGGACCTCTACGTCACCATGCGCCGTATCCGGGCCTTTGAGGACAAGACTGCCGACCTGTTCGAGGAAGGCGTCGTCAAGGGCACGGCGCACAGTTACAAGGGCGAGGAGGCCATCGCCGCCGGGGTCTGCGAAGCGCTCCGCGATGACGACATCATCGCTTCCTACCATCGGGGCCACGGTCACTGCATCGCCAAGGGCGCTCGCATCGACCGCATGATGGCCGAGTTGATGGGTCGCCAGACCGGCTACTGCCAGGGGCTCGGCGGCTCCATGCACATTGCCGACATGGAACTCAACATCATGGGCGCCAACGGCATTGTGGGAGCCGCCATGCCGCTTGCCACTGGCGCGGGCCTGGCCGCCAAGCTGCAGGGGACGGACCGGGTAGCGGTGGCGTTTTTCGGCGACGGCGCTTCCAACCAGGGCGTCTTCCACGAATCGCTCAATCTGGCGGCCGTGTGGAAGCTGCCGGTGATTTTCGTGTGCGAGAACAACCAGTACGCGCTCTCGACCTCGTACCGGAACACAACCTCGGTTTCCCAGGTCGCGAACCGGGCGGCTTCCTACGAAATTCCCGGCATCACGGTGGACGGCAACGACGGCGTGGAGGTCTACCTGGTGCTGCGCGAAGCGGTGGAGCGCGCCCGGGCCGGGGAGGGCCCGACGCTGATCGAGGCGATGACCTACCGGCACGGCCAGCACTCGCTCCGCGTCAACTTGCGGGATCCGCGACCGGAGGAAGAGCTCGAGTCGTGGCTGGACCGCGACCCCATCGCACGCATGGAAAAGCGGCTCACCGGCGAAGGCGGCTTTACCGACGAGCAGCTCAGCGAAACCGGCCGGGCGGTGGAAGAGGAGCTGGAAACTGCCGTCAGCTACGGCCGTGACAGCCCGGAGCCTCCGGTCCAGGTGATGCTGGATGCGGTCTACGCCCCGCACGCGGCGCATACCGAGCCCGGGCCCGACACGGAGCGAACGCTTTCCTACCCCGAAGCGCTCAACGAGGCGCTGAACCAGGAAATGCTGCGGGACGACCGCGTCTTCCTCATGGGCGAGGACGTCGGCGCCACCGGCGGCATCTTCGGCGTCTCCGCCGGACTGATGGACCGGTACGGGCCGGAGCGGGTTCGCGACACGCCGATTTCCGAGGCCACGTTCGTCGGTTGCGGCGTCGGCGCCGCCATCGCCGGGATGCGGCCGGTTGTGGAGATCCAGATCTTTGACTTCGTGGCGCTCACCATGGACATGCTGGTCAACCAGGCGGCGAAATTCCGCTTCATGCTGGGCGGCAAGCCGTCCGTGCCCCTGGTGGTGCGCGGTCCCCAGGGCGGCGGGATCCGCCTCGCGGCCCAGCACAGCCAGAGTCTGGAAGCCTGGTTCACCCATGTGCCGGGATTGGTGGTGGCAGCGCCGTCGACCCCGTATGACGCGAAGGGGTTGCTCGTTGCCGCAATCCGCGACGACAACCCGGTGATCTTCCTCGAGCAGAAGCTTCTCTACGTTGGCGCGACGGGTCCGGTGCCGGAGGAGCTCTACGCCATCCCGCTCGGCAAGGCGGACATCAAGCGCGAAGGCACGGATGTGACCGTGGTGGCAACGTCTGCGATGGTGCCCCGGGCGTTGAGCGCCGCCACGGTGCTGGAGCGCGATGGCATCAGTGTGGAGGTCGTTGACCCCCGCACGTTGCAGCCGCTGGACGAGGAGACGATCCTCGCGTCCGTGCGCAAGACCAATCGCCTCCTTGTCGTGCACGAAGCCTGCGTGCGCGGCGGCTTTGGCGCAGAGGTTGCCGCCATGGTGGGTACCAAGGCCTTCGATCATCTTGATGCCCCGGTGGCGCGGCTGGGCGCCCCCCATACGCCGATGCCCTACAACGACCGCCTCGAGCTCGAGGTCATCCCTTCTCAGGAACGGATCGTGGAGGCGGTGCGGGCGTTGCTGTAGGCCGCCGGGATCATTGGCTTCCGCAAGCCTTCATGGCTTTCCTGGAACAACCATTAAAGCAAGGCCTTGGAGGGAGTATCTTTTCTTTCGTCTAGCTGACGGACCACTGCCTCCTGGCGGACGGTTGCTGAGTCGGGCGCTGGCGACCTGGAGGCAGAGAATAGAAGCCACCACGGATTGACACGGTCGCCCAGATCGGTCGGACCTTTGTAACAGTCTCCTCGCTGGACGGGGGGAGGCGCAACGGTCTGTAACAACGCTCAATTCCCGCGGCTCGTGTGACGGGGGTTGTTGGCGGAAAGCGAATCGGCGACGCGCCGGGCGTGGAACCACTTTCCAAGACGGAGAATTGTCTCATCATCGCCCCGACGGCCGACGAGGTGGATCCCCACCGGCAGCCCGGTCGGCCCCACTGCGCCAGGAATCCCGGCAATCGGGACGTTGAGAAGTGTCCACATCGCTTGGAAGACGGGATTCCCTGTCGCCAAGATGCCCTCGGGCGCTTCGCCAACGACACTCGGACAAAGAAAAGCGTCCCGATCGCCGAAGGCGTGGTTGATTGAAGCCCGGCATTCCTCAGCGTGGGCGCGCAGGGTCTCCTCCTGATTCTTGGGCACCTCGAAACCGGCCTCGATCATTTCGCGAAGCACCGGGCTCATTTGGTCTCGGTGGTCCCGGTAGTCCTCGCCCAGGCTCCGGGTGAGCGCGGCCTTGAGGATGATGGCATGGGTATCCAGCAGACCATCGAAGGAAGACGGCAGGCGAACCTCCTGGACGTCGGCACCGATCGACCTCAGCTGCTCCGCCGCATCCTCGACGGCATCGATGCTCGCCTGCTCTGCATGAGGCCACATCGGCGTCCGGCAGAGCCCGATTCTCGGTCTGCGGCCGATGCCGTCGTCCAGCGGCCGCGGCGTGCGGCCGTGGACGATGGCGAAGAAGGTCGCGAGATCGTCGAAATCGCGCCCCATGTAGCCGAGCGTGTCGAAGGCGGGTTCCAACTGCAGCATCCCGGCGATGTCCGTGATGCCCTGCGTCGGCTTGAACGCGCAGATGCCACAGAACGCGGCCGGCCGAATGAGGGAGCCCGAGGTCTGGCTGCCGAACGCGACCGGCACCATGGAATCGGCGACCGCGGCCGCGGACCCGCTCGAAGAGCCGCCGGGGGTGTGGGCGAGGTTGATCGGGTTCCGGGTCTTGCCCGGATGGTAGAGCGCGTACTCGGTAGTGACGGTCTTCCCCATCATGACTGCCCCGGCCGCCTTCATCTTGGCGACGCAGGCCGCGTCCTCGGTTGGCCGGTGTCCGGCGCGAATCGGCGTGCCGCATTCGGTCGGCAGGTCCGCGGTGTCGATGATGTCCTTGACGCCAAAGGGAATGCCGTGAAACGGGCTCTTGGGTTCGGTCGCGTCGGCGACGCGGGCGGCGTTCAATGCCATGTCCTCATCGAGATGCGCCCAGGCACAGACTTCTCTTTCCCTGGCGTGGATCCGCTCAAGGCACGATTCGACGAGGCGCAACGAGGTGAGTTCGCCCCTCGCCATCTGGACCGCCGCCTCCGCTGCGGTGATCTTCCACGGATCCGACATATCCTGTTTCCTTCGATGCCTATCCCGAGAGTCTTAGGGAGTATTCAGAGCACGGCTGCCATGGATCACAGAGCTTGTTGGCAGGCGCGAAGAGCGGCCTATCGAGCCGCTCCGCGGGTTCCTAGCGGTCGCCGAAGTGCCGCTTCCAGACAGGTCCCACGATGGCGTGTGCGCGAACCCGGTTCTTGATTTCGGTGAGGCGCGGCACCTCGGCCTCGCCGTGATGCCAGACGAGGAACATGGCCAGATAGATGTCCGCGACGGTCAGCTCCCGACCCAGCAGGAAGGGTCCCTGGACATGCGCCTCGACCAAGGCGAGCGCCTCGTCCAGGCGCTGGATGGCGGCGTTCCGCAGCGCATCGTGGCCGTCGGAGTCGTGCGTGAAGCGGAAAGGGTAGCCCCGTCGCAGTACAGCCTCATAAAGGTTGACGTTTGCGAAGGTCGTCCAGCGCAGGAACGACGCGTGTGCCGGCGTGCCTGGCGCGGGGGCGAGGCGTTTGTTCGGGAAGCAAAGCGCAAGGTGAACCAGGATCGCCGACGTCTCCGTCATGGTCGTCCCGTCCGGGAGGATCAGTGTCGGTAGCTGGCACCAGGGATTGGTTTCGCGAAAGCTGGCGGGCAGCGGCGTGCCCGCCTTCGAATCCAGCTCGATCAGCTCGAACGGCGCGTCCGCAAGGGTGAGCGCCGCTTCGACCACGAACCCGCCCGAACCTGGGCGGTTGTAGAGGGTGTAGCTCACGGCAACGTCCTTTGCCCCTGCAGTGCGATGGCCGGCGCCATGGTGGCGGCATCGGCGATGCCACGGCAGGTCTCGCGCATGCCGAGGGCGTCCACGCGATTGCGACTGGTGAACAGCGCCAAGCGTGATATCCGGTCGCGCCGCGGCACGCGTCTTTCCGTCTTCGTCAGGCCGCGTCGCCAGCCTTCCGCTCGGCCCGCCGCCGGTGGAGCACAGGCTCGGTGTAGCCGGAGGGCTGCTCCCGACCCTGGAAGACGAGCTCGCAAGCGGCATTGAATGCGGGGCCGTCAAAGCCCGGCGCCATCGGCGTGTAGGCCGGGTCGTCGGCGTTCTGCCGGTCCACCATCTGGGCCATCTTGCGCATCGTCGCCTGTACCTCGTCCTCGGAGCAGACCCCGTGGCGGAGCCAGTTGGCCATGTGCTGGCTAGAGATCCGGCAGGTGGCACGGTCCTCCATGAGGCCGATGTCGTTGATGTCAGGAACCTTCGAGCAGCCGATGCCTTGGTCCACCCAGCGGACAACGTAGCCAAGGATGCCTTGGGCGTTGTTCTCCAGTTCGGCGCGAATGTCCTCCGGTGTCCAGTTGGGGCGGGGCGCCACCGGGATCGACAGGATGCTGCGCAGTTCGGCCCGCTGGCGGCCGGCAACCTCTTCCTGACGCTCCGCAACGCTGACACGGTGGTAGTGAGTCGCATGCAGGGTGGCGGCGGTGGGCGATGGCACCCACGCCGTATCGGCGCCGGCCATCGGGTGCCCGATCTTCTGCTCCAGCATCTCGGCCATGAGATCCGGCATGGCCCACATGCCTTTGCCGATCTGGGCGCGGCCGCGCAGGCCGCAAGCGATGCCGATGTCGACGTTCCAGTCTTCGTAGGTGTGCAGCCAGGACGCGGCCTTCATGTCCGCCTTGCGGATCATCGGACCGGCTTCCATCGACGTATGGATCTCGTCTCCGGTGCGATCCAGGAACCCGGTATTGATGAACGCCACCCGCCGGTGCGCCGCACGGATGCACTCCTTGAGATTGACGGTGGTGCGCCGCTCCTCGTCCATGATGCCGATCTTGATCCGGTAGCGCTCGAGGCCGAGCAGGTCCTCGACTCGGTCGAACAGGGTGTTCGCGAACGCGACTTCCTCCGGCCCGTGCATCTTGGGCTTCACGATGTAGATGGAGCCGGCCCGGCTGTTGCCATGAGCTGCATTGCCCTTGAGGTCGTGGAGCGCGATCAGGCACGTGAACACCGCATCGAGGATGCCCTCCGGCGCCTCGCGGCCTTCGCTGTCCAGCACTGCCGGACAGTCCATCAGGTGACCGACATTGCGGACGAGCATCAGCGAGCGGCCCGGCAGCGTGACCTCGGCGCCGTCGGCACCGATGTAGCGCCGGTCGGGGTTGAGCCGGCGCTCGACCGCCTGCCCGCCCTTGTCGAAGCTCGCGGTGAGGTCGCCCTTGATCAGGCCAAGCCAGTTGCGATACGCGAGAACCTTGTCTTCGGCGTCGACGGCGGCGATGGAATCCTCGCAGTCGACGATTGTCGTCACGGCCGATTCGAGCACGACGTCCGAGACGCCCGCCTTGTCGGTCCGGCCGACCGGATGGGTCCGGTCAATCGCGATTTCGATGTGCAACCCGTTGTGGCGAAGCAGCACGGCCTCGGGAGCGGCGGGGTCACCACGGTGGCCGGCGAGGACGCCGGGCCCGGCCAGGCGGGTCGCGCCGCCCGGCATGTCCGCGACGAGGGTCCCGTCCTCGACCCGGTAGGCGAGGACGTCGCCATGCGAGCCGCTGGCCAGTGACACTGCCTCGTCCAGGAAATTCCGCGTCCAGGCGATGACCTTCTCGCCGCGGGCCGGGTTGTATCCACCGGCCCGGGTCGCGCCTTCCTCCTCCGGAATGGCGTTGGTGCCGTAGAGGGCGTCGTAAAGGCTGCCCCAGCGCGCGTTGGCGGCATTGAGGGCGTAGCGCGCGTTGGTCACCGGCACGACGAGCTGGGGTCCCGCGATCTGCGCGATCTCGTCGTCGACATGCGACGTCTCGATGCTGAAGTCGGGCCCCTCGGGCACGAGATAGCCGATGTCGGTGAGAAAGCCACGGTAATCGTCGGGATCGACGGGCTGGCCGCGGCGGGCGCGGTGCCACGCGTTGATCTCGGCCTGTAGCGCCCCGCGACGTGCAAGGAGGTCACGGTTCACGGGCGCGAGGTCGTGGAGGAGAGCGTCGAAGTCTTGCCAGAAGGCGTCGCTCGCGAGGTCAAGCCCCGGCAGAACCTCATTCTCGACAAAGGCGTGCAGCTCGACCGCGATCTGGCTTCGTCCGACTCGCACTCTTTCAACCATGGTACCGACGCTCCGAATTGAGGGGTTGCAGGTCTAACAAGACTGGCTTCACACGGCAATCGCGCGAATCGATCGGAAAGTGGGCGCGAGGCGACCGGCAGGGTGATCTGGGAGGGCGGCGAGCTGTGCGTTCGAACGTGCGCTGGTCGCAGGATTGCAGCGAATGCGCGTCCTGATCCGCGGATGACTAGCGGTGGCGGCTAGAGCTGGCCGGCCGCGCCTGCATCCGTGAAGGCATCGAGATATGCGGGGTCATCGAACCGGGCCGGCAGGAAGGCCGAGGCGTAGCGGGGCAGGGGTGTTTCGGAGACATGGGCCGCGAGCAATTCGCCGCCCGCGCAGGCACCCATGATTCCGAATCCCGAGTAGGCAGCGTTCACGAATGCGCCGGTGACGGAGAGGGGGCCCACCAGGGGCCGATTCTCCGGCGTCTTCGTGTAGTAGCCGCCGTCGAGAGTCATGCGCGGCAGTCGGGAGAAGTAGCGCTTCAGCGAAGGCAGCATGCGCGACCAACCGCGCAGCGCGACCTCCGGCAGATGCGCGTCGATCGCAATCGGGAACACGGGGCGTACGTGGTCGGTGTCGTAGGACCACAGCATTAGGAGCCAGTGGTTGCCGGGCGTCCCTTCCGGTCGGCCATGCACGCCGGCCGGCAGAATGTTGATGAGCCGGCGGGTCCTGGCATCGGCAGCGAGAGCGGCCCGCTCTTCGTCCGACCAGGGCAATTGAACGGGATCGGCCCAAATCAGGAGGGGCGCGTCGCCGGGAATGGCCTGCTCGGTGTCGCGGAACGACACCTTCATGTGGCACTCGCAGGCAACCGGCAGCTTGACGTCGAGCTGGCCGGCCACCTCGGCGAGGTGCGGACCGGGCGACAGCACCAGTGTCGGGGTGGCGATCGTCATCGCCTCGCCTGGTCGCTCCACGGCTACCGAGCGCACGCGACCGCCGCGCGTGTCGACCCCGGTCACGCGTCCCCGAACCAGCTCCACGCCCTGCGCCCGCGCCTGCTCGAGCATCCACATACCCAGCTGCTGCGCGCTCAGCCAACCGCACCGCCGCGCATGTAGCACCGCGACGACTGATGAATCCAGGTACGGAAACTCGGTGCGGATGAGGGCGGGGTCAGTGATCAGGTCTGCCCCGGCAGGGACTCCGTCGAGCCCGTGGGCCGGCGATCGGACATAGGAACCGTCCGACACGGGGCGGTCGTGGACGCGAAGAGGTCCGGCGCCCAGCGCTTGCGCTTCGCTCGCGAAAGCATGCAACGTGGTGATGCGCGAGGGCTCGGCCGTGGCAAAGAGATAGCCGCGACGGTTCAGCCGCAGTCTTCCATGGCTCTCTCGCTCGTACCGCTCGAGCAGGTCAATGCTGCGGTTCATGAACGCGACCATCGCGTCGCCCGGGCCCGGCCACCAGTTGCGATAGCACTCGGTCGACTTGTCGCTGGTGAGCGCCAGCGGATCGCCGGATTCGACGATGACCACTCTCCTTGTGCCCTGCCGCACCGCGAGGTGGAACGCCGCGGCGACGCCGGCGATCCCCGCGCCGACGATGACGACTTCGGCCGCCCGCCCGTTCATGCCGGGGGCCCGGCAACCGCCATGGGCTGCCGGTCACGGCGGAGCCGCATCCGGTAAGATTTGGGCGCCGCGATCGTCCGGGACGGTCGCCGAGGGAGGGTTCCAGGCATGCAGTACGCCGAGACCATTCTCGATCTCATCGGCAATACGCCGCTGGTCAAGCTGAATCGCATGGCCGATTCGCGCATGGCCACGGTGCTGGCCAAACTCGAGCAATACAACCCCGCGGGATCGGTCAAGGACCGCATGGCCTGGAACATGATTCGTCGGGCAGAGGAGGCAGGCCTGCTCGGGCCGGGATCGACGCTGGTGGAGAGCACCTCGGGCAACACCGGCCTCGGGCTCGCGATGGCTGCAGCGGTGCGCGGGTACCGGTGCATCTGCACGATGCCGGACAAGATGAGCAAGGAGAAGGTCGACATGCTCAAGGCGTACGGTACCGAGGTCATCATCACCCGCACCGACCTGCCGCACGATCACCCCGAGAGCTACGTGGAGGTCGCCAAGCGCGTCGCATCGGAAACACCGGGCGGCTTCTACACCGACCAGTACTACAACATGGACAACCCCGAGGCCCACTACCTGACGACCGGCCCTGAACTTTGGGAGCAGACCGATGGCCAGATCGACGCCTTGGTGGGCGGGATCGGCACCGGGGGCACCATCTCGGGCGCGGCGAAGTACCTGCGGGAGAAGGCCGCCGAGGCGGGTCGCTCGCTGTTCGTCTCGTGCCCCGACCCGATCGGCAGCATGTACTACGACGCGTTCAATGAGCGCGAGATTCGCGAGCCCGGGATCTACCGGGTCGAGGGGATCGGCCATGACTTCATGGTCGGGACCCTGGACTTCTCGGTCATCGACGAGGTGATCGAGGTATCGGACAAGGATTCGTTCGTTGCCGCGCGCGAACTGGCCCGTCGCGAGGGCATCTTCGCGGGCGGCTCGGCCGGTACCGCGGTGCACGGCGCACTCGATGTCGCCCGCCGCCTGGGCCCCGGCAAGGTTGTTGTCGTGATCATCCCCGATTCCGGTGACCGCTACCTCAGCAAGTGCTTCGACGACGAGTGGATGCGCGACATGGGCTATCTCGGCCCCGAGCAGCGTCTGGGCACGGTGCGGGAGCTGCTTGAGTTCAAGCCCGGACAGGTTGAGTTTGCGCGTGGTGGCGAGACCATCGCCGACGTCGCCAAGCGCATGGCAGAGCTCGGCATCTCGCAAATGCCGATCCACGCGAGCGATGCGCGTGGTCCGTTGATGATCATCCACGAGGTGGACTTGCTCCAGAGCATGGTGCGGGGCGAGTGCACCCCCGACGGCGATGTCCTCCGGGCCGCGAAGCCCATGCACGGGATGGTGGGGCTCGATGACTCGCTGGCAAAGGTGCAGGACGTCTTCGATGAAGAGAACGTCGCCATGGTGGTCGAAGGCAACGACGTCGTCGGAGTGATCTCGAAGATCGACATGGTGGAGTTCCTCGCCGCACGGAGCTGAGGCTTCAGGCAGCCCGGCCGGCTTGTCGACCTTCACTGCCGGCCAGTCGCAGCGTCGCAGCCGGACCCGCTTCAGGGTTGTTCGTCCTGAATTGACCCCGCGAGAGTGGCGATGCTTCCAGTGATTGGCGTTGCGGCGGACTGGACCGGTTCCTGAACGGGATGGCGCGGCGGACGGCTGTGCGTACCGGGGCATGCGCGGAGCGCCCGCCGATCGGTGCGACGCATCGTCCACAGTCGGCGCAACCGGCACCCCTTGCCGCTGGGCGGGGCGGCATACCGGGCGGTGACCACCTGAGGATCGTTGTCTTGGTTCGGCTGCGCTTGCCGTTCGGCGAGGGTGTCAGCACGCCAACGCAGCCGTATTTCTTGAGGTGCCGAAGCTGCACTTCCGGTCAACGAACCCGACCAACAGGACCAGCGTGGGTCGCGGGTGCTCGCAACATCTCGGCCAATAAAGACACTATTGCCTTATATAAGACATATTTGTATCATTCGAACATCATGTCGGGAGCGACTCCTGTGCAGCCAAGAGATTCGCAGACCCTGTCTCCGCCAAGGCGACGGCCAAGCCGCGTGGCCATCATCGACGCGGCCATTGGTGTTCTTGCGGGAAACCCGGATGCGTCCCTGGCGACGATTGCCGAGGCAGCAGGGGTAGGCCGGGCCACCCTCTATCGGCATTTTCCGGGCCGAAGCGATCTGATCGACGCGATCAGCCGGCAGGCAATCGAGGAAACCGATGCAGCCGTGCGCAATATCCGTTGGGATAACACGTCCAGCAGCGAGTTCCTCCTCGCCGTCTTCGAAGCGATGGTTCCCCTTGGCGACCGCTACCACTTTCTCATGGTGATGGCCCCTGCTGTCGCCGGCAGCGAGGTGGGAGAGGCCTACGCCCGCCAGCTCCGCGAAGTCGAAGAAATGATGCACTGGATGAGGCGGGACGGCACGCTGGCGCCGGACGTGCCGATCGACTGGGCGGTGCTGATCGTCGATTCCCTGATCTACGCGGCCTGGACGGCTGTGCGCGACGGCTCGGTCGCCCCGCGGCACGCTGCCTCGCTCGCCTGCCGCACATTCCTGTCCGGCCTGTCGAGGGGCGGATGATGGCCGTTTCCGAAGTGCGCCGGCGAGCCGCCCAGCTCGGCTTCAAGCCACTCACCGTCACCGTGCTTGTGGGGCTGCTGACCGCGACGCTCCTGGACTGGTATTGGCCGTGGGGGCTGCTCTTCCTCTACTGGGTGGTCGTCGGTCTCCGGCAGCGGGAGGCGTTCCTGATCGAGCGGGTTTCAAAGGGCCGCAACCCCATCCTGTATTGGTGCATCAACGGGATGTGGGCCTGGTTTGGCCTCTGGACGCTGTACGCAGATCTGGCCTGGCGGC
>VXPW01000089.1:62517-69452 GCA_009839325.1 Rhodospirillales bacterium | reverse complement strand
CGGCTGGCCGAGGGGGAGGCAACCGTCGGGCTTATCTCGAGACCTTTTCCCATCTCTTTCGCCGCGGTGTCGAAGCACCTCGGCGTGCTTGAACGCGCCGGCCTGGTAACGCGTGAGGCACGCGGCCGCGAACGGGTGTGCCGGCTCAACCCTGCAGCACTCGGCGACGCCCGCGCCTGGCTGGCCTTCCACCAGCGCTTCTGGGCTGAACGTCTGGACGCCCTCGATGCAATGGTCGGACAGAACTCCGGCGAACCCGACTGACGGCGTTCAACCGATTCCGAACCCTCGTACGAACCCGCTCAGGAGCCAACGACATGGCAGAGGCACAGCCGCTCGAGCAAGAGATCTTTCTGTCACTACAACGCACCATCGATGCGCCGGTGGACCAGGTGTACTCTGCCTGGACGGACCCGGAACTGATGCGCAAGTGGTTCGCGCCGGGCGAACTCAAGGTGGCGCGGGCCGTCGCCGAAGTCGAGGTCGGGGGCACGTTTCTCGTTGAGATGCACGGCACCGATGGAGAGAGTCACCTGACCCGCGGCGTCTACCGTGAAGTCATTCCGAATCGACGTCTCGTGCACACCTGGCAATGGGAAGGCAGTGACATCGAATCACTGGTCACCGTCGAGTTTGAACCCGGATCGCCCAGCACGACGCAACTCACGCTCACGCATTCGCGGTTTGCCGACAGCGAAGCCCGCGACCGGCATGAGGGCGGCTGGAACGGCTGCCTGTTGAAGCTCTCGGCGCTGTTTCCCGGGCAGGAAATTCGGAGCGCAGCGACGTCGTAATGCTCCTGGACACCGGCGTGCTCGGTGTCCAGTGCGCGTATCCAGCGGGGGTGAGCCCGCACGAAGCCTAACCGGGCGCGGCATGATGGCGTGCTGCGCCCGGGTCCAGAGCAGTCCTTACGGTCTTGTTGCCGCAGTTGTCGCCGACACCGAGGCTCCGGCGCGGTCAACCGAACCGGCCCCGTGGTCGTGGCGACGAAACCCCGGCGATCCGTTATCGGCGCAGTGCGCCGAGGCCTACGCCAGCTTGGCGAGCAGTTCCTGCGGAATGTGCGGCACCGGGTCCGACTTCTGCCAGCACGGCAGCGCCTCTACCCGGCTCATCCAGGCCCGGATGCCCGGATAGTTCTCCAGGGGCAGCTTCTGTACCCCGTGCAAGTGCATGGGCGCCGCCACGGCGATGTCAGCGATGGTCGCGTGGTCGTCGCTGATCCATTCGCGGTCCTTCAGGCGTGCCTCCAGGATCGAGGCCAGCCCGTGGAAGGTGGGCGCGTGGTTCTCCAGCACCGATTGGTCCGGCTTGTCGTCGAGGATCGGCTTGACGACATTCTCGACCAGGAAGACGTAACACCCCTCGAACCACTTGCTCGACTCCCAAAGCAGCCAGCGCGTGATGTCGGCGCGAATCTTGGGATCGGCGGGGTACACCGTCCGGTTGCCAGCCTTCTCGGCTGCGTAGACGAGAATCGCGTTCGATTCCCACAGCACCAGGTCGCCATCGACCAGCGCCGGCAACTCAGCATTCGGGTTGATTTCCTTGTAATCGGGTTTCTTGTGGTCACCGCCGAAGTAGTCGAGAACTTCCTCGTCGTAACCGGCGCCGATCAGGTCCAAGCCGGCGACTACCTTGCGGCAGTTCACCGTGATCGGGTCGAAATAGAGTTTCATAGTCGTGCTCCCTGATGCACGTAGGCAATTGCGGTCGCCCGGACGCTCCAAAAGGAGCTGAAGGTCAGTCGGCAGGCCGAAGAAAGGGTACCGGCTGCGACGGCAACCGGTATCGGCCCGGGCATCGGAAGAACGCCCCTGGCGGAGCCCCCCGGCCGGCGCGTAAACGTAGCGCCCGCGGCACCGCAGGCAAGCCCTCGGGGCGCCCCGGTCCCGGTCACGTGGACTGTCGTCGCCAGGAACAGCGACGGCTATCCGAGCCGGCGACGGCGACCGGCACGGACGGGCCCCGGCGCGAGCCGAACGAGACCGTCCTGCATCTCCCGGTCGGGTCCGCTGCCCGTTACCCGGAACGCCGGCAGGCGACCCGCTACTTCAGCAGCTCTGCCGCGGCATCGATTCCCGCCTGCGCGCAGACCTCGTCCTGGTCGGACGTGGCCCCCGACACGCCGACACCGCCGACGTGCTGACCATCGGCCGTCATGATCGGCAGGCCCCCAGGAAAGATGACGAGCCCTGGCACGTGCTGGGCTCCGTGAGGACGGTCGCCCTTGTAGATGAATTCCCCGAACGAACGCGTGGAACGCGGGAAGTTCGCCGAGGTCTGCCCCTTCAGCATGGCGACCTGAATGCTGCCCCGCTGGGCGTCATCGGTACGGCTGAAGTACTTGAGGTCGGCTCCCTGGTCGTAGATGGCAATGATGACGGGCCGCCAGCCCATCTCGGCTGCCTTGGCCTCGCACGCTTCCGCAATCACCTTTGCCGCCTCGAGCGTGAGGATTGCCCGCTGTTCGGCTGCCAGGGCACCCGCGGCACCCAGCGTCAAGGTAAGAGCGGCGACTAGCACCGTGGCGATCGATTTCATGGCTTCGTGATCCCGGATACGTTGGAAAGTTGGAACCCGTCCGCATCTCGTACCGTCTTGCAGCCGGCATTGCCAACGCGGTCGACCTGGTCCCGCAAACGACCGTATCCGCCAGCCAATTGAACAGCAAACACCCGGCCATTCTCGGCTTCGCCGAAGACCGCGTCTCGGGCCCGCGCCGCTGCATTCCGCAATCACCGGGGAGTGTGCTCGCGGCCCGGACGTCATGCCGGAGCCCGGCGACCAGCCGGCCGGTGCCGGACGGTCCCCGACACCGGCGAACGCGCGACCGGAGTCCCGGTCCGGCACCCTTTTCCGGACCGTGTGCGCGGGGCGACCGGCTTGGCTGTTGGTTGCCTCCGGCCACGCTTGCAGCGGGTCGGGTCATGCACCAATCTGTGCCGGATGCCCGACGACCCTCACCCGATCCAGCCGCCCGGTTCCGCGCCCCCCGACCAGACGGCGACTGGTGACCAGTCTCCGCCGCGAAACCTGGAGGCGGAGGAGGCACTGCTCGGAACGCTGCTCCATAACGACCGGGCGTTCGAATACGTCGAGCAGCTGCGCGGTTCGCACTTCTACGTTCCGGTCCACGGCCGCATCTTCGAGGCGGCCCGCGGCCTCATCCAGCAGGGCCGACGGGCCGACGCGGTCACGCTGAAGCCGCAGTTCGCCAAGGACCAGGCCCTTGCCGGGATCGATGACTACCTGGAACGGCTGGTCCATGGTGCCATGCCGCCGGAAGCGGCCCGTCAGTACGGCGAGATCATCCTGGATCTGGCTCAGCGCCGATCGCTCATGGAAATCGGGGCCCGCATTGAATACAACGCGTCCGACGTGCGGGTGGAAAGCTCCGCGGCGGCGCAAATCGAGGACGCCGAGCAGCGGCTCTTCGAGATCTCCGAGCATGGCAAGGGGCCCGGCGGGCCGCAGCCATTCGTCAGCGGGCTCACCGATGCCATCCACGCCGCGGAAATGGCCTACCAGCTGGGCGGCAAACTCTCCGGCGTCACGTCAGGCCTGACCGAGCTCGACGACCTGCTCGGCGGATTCCATCGCTCCGATCTCATCATCCTTGCCGGCAGGCCCGGCATGGGCAAGACCGCCCTTGCGACCGACTTCGCGCGCGTCGCGAGTAAGCCTGAGACGTTCATCCCGTGGGAGGAGGATGCCGGTAAGCAAAAGGGGATCGTGGCGGTATTTTCGCTGGAAATGGCCGCCACCCAGCTGGCCAACCGGATCCTTTCGGCCGAGACCAGCATTTCCTCCGAATCGATCCGGCGCGGCGCGATCAATGACCGGGATCTCACGAAGCTGATCGATGTCTCGAAAGACCTGGAGGAACTGCGCCTCTTTATCGACGACACCCCCGCCATCTCCATTCCGCAACTCCGAACCCGGGCGCGGCGCCTCATGCGGACCGAGCACGGGTTGCGCCTGATCGTCGTCGACTACCTGCAGCTGATGACCGCGACGCGGAACCATAATTCCCGGGTCAACGAGATCAGCGAAATCTCCCAGGGCCTCAAATCCATCGCGATGGAACTCAACGTGCCGGTGGTCGCGCTGTCGCAGCTCAGCCGTCAAGTGGAGGGGCGCGACGACAAACGGCCACAACTCCAGGATCTCCGGGACTCCGGATCGATCGAACAGGATGCGGACGTAGTGCTGTTCATCTACCGGGACTACTATTACAAGGCTCAACAGGAACCGCAGCAAAAGAACGACGAAACCGACGCGGAACACATCCGCCGTCACGCCGAATGGCAGACCCGTCTCGCGAAGATTGCGAACTCCGCGCAGATCTACGTCAGCAAGCAGCGGCACGGCCGACAAGGTGTCGCCAACGTTCATTTCGACCCCCGCTTCACCCGCTTCAGCAATCTCCACGAACCCAAGCAGTAGTCAGCCGCTCCCGGGCGGCAGTGCGCTGGAGACGGCGCTGGCTCACGCCAGCTGCGTTCTGGTGGTCGACCTCGGGGCCGTGCGAGCAAACTTCCGCACGCTCCGGCAGCGCGCCGGTCCCGACTGCGAAGTTGCCGGAGTCGTGAAAGCGGACGCCTACGGGATGGGATCGTGCCGCGTCGCCGCGGCACTGGCGGACGCGGGCTGCCGCACCTTTTTCGTCGCCACGCCGGACGAAGGCGCCGTCGTCCGCTCTGTCATCCCGGAAGGCCCCATCCAAGTCCTGGCCGGAGGCGCCGACCTGCCCGCCGACAGCGACCTGATTCCCGTCCTGAACCATCCCGGCGAGACGGAATGCCGCCGGGCAACCGCCGTTCGCGCAGGCCGGACGCTCGCCGCAGCGGTGCACGTGGACACGGGCATGAATCGGCTGGGCTACGAAGCGGCGGACTGGCGTGCGTTCTGTGCCGAACCTGACCTCCGGTCCGGACTGGATATCGGGATCGTGATGAGCCACTTGGCCGTGGCAGAGCTTCCCGACCACCCGCTCAATGCCGCCCAGCTCACCCGGTTCGAAGCCGCACGGAAGCTGGCGCCGTTCGTCGCGCGGGCGAGCCTGGCCAATTCATCCGGAATCTGGCTGCCCGCCGCCTTCCGGTACGATCTGGCCCGCGCCGGCGCAGCCCTGTTCGGGATCAATCCCACGCCAGCGCATCCCAACCCGATGAACGCCGTCGCCCGTCTGGTGGGGCGGGTCCTGCAGGTGCGCTCCGTTGACCAGGGAGAGGGTGTAGGCTACGGTCACGCTTGGGTTTCCCCGAATGCGCGACGCATTGCAACCGTGTCGGCGGGCTATGCCGATGGGTACCCGAGACACCTCGGGAATACGGGCCGCGTTGCGATCGGTGGCCATGTCGCGCCAGTGGTGGGGCGAATCTCCATGGATTTGGTCACCGTTGACGTTTCCGGCGTGCCGGACCATGTGGCCCGACCCGGTACCCCCGTGGATCTGCTGGGCAACCTAGTGCCGGTAGACGACGTGGCCGCGCAGGGCGGTACGATCGGATACGAGATTCTTGCCCGCCTCGGCAGCCGCGTTCCCCGGTTGTACGTGGACTGACACGCGTGCGAGCCTGGCCCAATCCGCTGGCCCCGATCGGTCGGGTGGTGCTCGAGTTCCTCGCCGCCACCGGGCGGGTCGCCCTGTTCACCGCCGAATCGGTCCTGGCGGCCGTGCGACCGCCGTACTTCCTGCGACTGGCCGTCCGTCAGTTCCTCGAAATCGGCTACTACTCGCTCCCCATCGTCGGACTGACGGCGATCTTCACCGGCATGGTGCTGGCGCTGCAGAGCTACACCGGCTTCAGCAGGTTCGCGGCGGAGAGCGCCATCCCCTCGGTCCTGGTGGTGTCCCTGACGCGTGAGCTCGGCCCGGTGCTCACAGCCCTGATGGTGGCGGGACGGGTCAGCGCCTCCATCGCCGCCGAAACCGGCACCATGCGCGTGACCGAGCAGCTCGATGCCCTGGTCACCCTGTCAGCCAATCCGCTCCAGTACCTGGTGGCCCCGCGCCTGCTGGCCGGCGTGCTGGCGTTGCCCCCGCTGGTCCTGATCGCCGATGTCATCGGCACGATGGGCGGGTTCCTGATCAGTGTCGGCAAGCTGGGCTTCGAGCCCGGGATCTTTCTGAACCGCTGCCTGGAAAGCCTTCAGACGCTCGACGTCGTGTCCGGCCTCGTGAAGGCGGCCGTATTCGGTTTCCTGATTGTCCTGATGGGGAGTTACCACGGCTTCCACTCCGAGGGCGGCGCGCGTGGTGTCGGGCGCGCCACGACCAACGCCGTGATGTCGGCCTCGGCCCTTATCCTGGTCGCCAACTACCTCATCACAGAAGCTTTCTTCTCGCGATGACCGGGTCGGCCCAAGTACCCGCAATCGAGCTCCGCGGGCTGGTCAAGCGCTTCGGCCGGAAGACCGTTCTTGACGGCATGGACCTGACCGCGATGGCAGGTGATTCGCTCGCGGTCATCGGCACCTCCGGCACGGGAAAGTCCGTGAGTTTCAAGTGCGCCCTCGGGCTGCTGCCCCTGGATGCGGGCACCGTGCGGTTCGCAGGCACCCCCAGGGACGAATTGCCGGCCAGTGGGCCGCAGGCGCTCATGCGACGCTCGGGGGTGCTGTTCCAGGGAAGCGCGCTTTTCGACTCCCTCCCCATCTGGGAAAACGTCGCGTTCGCACTCTTTCACACCGGGTCGATGCGGCGTGCAGAAGCCTACGAGGTCGCGTGCACCAAGCTTGCCGAGGTCGGGCTGGACGAGCGCGCGGCCAATCTCTTCCCGTCCGAACTGTCGGGCGGCATGCAGAAGCGCGGGGGGGGCGGCCCCCCCCGACGCCCGCCCCCCCCCCCGCAGGATATGAGAATAGACACGAGAGACACAAGAATTCGAAAAACTGAATGGATGTTGGGATGTATATAAAAAGAA
>VXPW01000089.1:0-62507 GCA_009839325.1 Rhodospirillales bacterium | reverse complement strand
TTTTGCCGTGGTTGGGGAGTGCCGCGGGGGCTCATTTTTTTCTCGCCTCTTACTGGGGTGGGGTTTTCGTGTTCGGTGGGGCTTCGGCGCGGTCTTGCCCCGCCGACCCGGAGTTCCTGTTCTTCGACGAACCGACATCAGGCCTCGACCCCATCACGGCCGCCACGATCAACCGGCTGATCGAGGATTGCGTCACACGGCTTCGGGCCACCACCGTCACCATCACCCACGACCTCGCCAGCGCGCGCCAGATCGCGAACCGCGTCGCCATGCTGCACGGGGGGCGCATCGTCTGGGAAGGCCCGGTCGGCGAACTCGACCGGAGCGGTTCCGCCCACGTCGAACAGTTCGTTCACGGCCGCGCCGACGGCCCGGTGACCGCGGAACCACCGACATGACCATCGCTGACTTCGTGGTCGTTGGTACGGTGCTGTTCTCAGGCGCGATGGCGTACGCGCGCGGCTTCGTGCAGAGCGCGCTCTCGCTCGCGGCCTGGATCGTCTCGGGCATGGCATCGCTGTGGCTGCTCGACTGGGCCGGCGATCTCGTCATGCCGCTGGTCGGCGATTCGGTCATCGCGCGCGGGGTCGGCGCCCTGGGCATCTTTGTGGCGGCCATCGTCATCCTCACGTTCGCCATTGTCCCGCTCGCCAGCGCGATCGCCGCAAGCGTGCTGGCGCCGCTGGACCGGGCACTGGGGTTCATCTTCGGGGCGGTGCGCGGCCTGGTCATCATTTCCGCGCTGTACATCGGTCTGTTCGCGTCCGGCCTGGTCTTCACCGATTGCCCGCAATTCGTGCGCGAGGCCCGAACCCTGCCCGTGGTACTGTATGGCGCACACATGCTCGCCGTACTGGTCCCCGGACCCGCCTTGATGGTCAACCACAGTTGCTCGACCGGCAACGCGACCGACGCGGCCGATCTCCTCCGGCGCATGGAGACCCCGGCGCCCGAGACGACGGAGCCGCAGGCCGAGGTCGGCTATCCGGGTCAGGACCGCAAGGAATTCGACCGCCTGATCCAGATCGAATCCGGCAGCGGCGAAGGAGGCAGCGATCCATGATCCGCACTGCCCTTGACGACTCCCGACCACTGATCGACGGCTTCCGCGAAGAGTGCGGGATCTTTGGCGTGTTCGGGACGGAAAACGCGTCGGCCATTGCCGCGCTGGGACTGCACGCCCTCCAGCACCGCGGCCAGGAGGCGGCCGGGATCGTCAGTTTCGACGGCAACCAGTTCTTTGCCCACCGGGCGCAGGGACGGGTAGGCGACTCGTTCGGTTCGGGAAAGGTGATCGGCATGCTGCCGGGCAATGCGGCGATCGGCCACAACCGGTACTCGACCAGCGGCACCAAGACCCAGCTTCGGGACATCCAGCCGATCTTCGCCGAGATTGCCCAGGGCGGCGTCGCGATTGCCCACAACGGCAACCTCACCAATGCACGCACCCTCAAGCGGGAGCTCGTTCAGCGGGGATGCATCTTCCAGTCAACCATGGACACCGAAGTCATCGTCCACCTGATCGCGACCGCCGGCGGGCCGACGTTTCTCGACCGCCTGATCGAGGCGCTCCACCAGGTCGAGGGCGCCTACTCGCTGATCGCGCTCTCGGAAACCGGCGTGATCGGCGCGCGCGATCCCAACGGCGTCCGGCCCCTGGTGCTGGGAGAACTGCACGGCCAGGCCGTTCTCGCTTCCGAGACCTGCGCGTTCGACATCATCGGGGCCAAGTTCAAGCGGTCCGTCGCGCCCGGCGAAATCGTGCACATTGGTGAGGATGGCGTGCGGACCCTCCCCGGCGCCCTGGGCCGGGCACCACGGACGTTCTGCATCTTCGAGTACATCTACTTTGCCCGCCCCGACAGCGTGGTCGAAGGCAAGAACGTGTACGCCGTCCGCCAGCAGATCGGGCGGCTGCTCGCGCGCGATGCGCCCGCCGACGCCGACATCGTCGTTCCGGTCCCGGACTCAGGCGTTCCGGCCGGCCTCGGCTACGCCGACCAGGCCGGCCTGCCCTTCGAACTCGGGATCATTCGCAACCACTACGTGGGGCGTACCTTCATCGAACCGACCGACGAGATTCGCCATCTCGGTGTCCGTCTCAAGCACAACGTGAATGCCGATGCCGTCGACGGGAAGCGAATCGTGCTGGTGGACGACAGCATCGTGCGCGGCACCACATCGACCAAGATCGTGGAAATGCTCCGCACGAACGGGGCCCGCGAAGTGCACATGCGGATCGCGAGCCCGCCGACCACGCATCCCTGCTACTACGGCGTGGACACGCCCGAACGCAAGGAGCTCATTGCGGCGCAGATGGACGAAAGCGCGATCGCCGCCAAGATCGGTGCCGACAGCCTCCGGTTCGTCAAGCTCGAGAGCCTGTTTGAAGCGGTGCACGGGGGCCGGCCGAACGGCAAACGCATGCCCTACTGCGCCGCCTGCTTCACGGGCGATTACCCCATCGAACTGATCGATGACATGCACGTGGAGCTGCCGCTGCTCCTGGAGGAGACCTGAGCGCCATACCTCCCGCGCTGCAGCCAGAACACGCATGGACGCACGGGCCCGGTGAGTTCCCTTATGCTTCGGTTGTTGCGACCGGACCCGCCGTCATCGTTCCGCGCGTCGGAGCCTGAACCGCGCGCTCGGCGGGGCCGCACCACGCTTGCCCGTAGTGCCCATGACTGAACCCACCCGCATCCTCCTGATCGTGACCGGCGGCATCGCCGCCTACAAGAGTCTCGACCTCGTCCGCCGGCTGCGCGAACGGGGCGCAAGCGTGCGTTCCATCCTCACCGCCGGCGGGAGCGAGATGGTCACGCCGCTGGCTTTGGCCGCGCTCTCCGGCGAGAAGGTCTACCAGGACCTGTTCTCGCTCACCGATGAGAGCGAGATGGGGCATATTCGGCTGGCACGCGATGCCGACCTGGTGGTCGTGGCACCGGCGACCGCCGACTTCCTGGCGAAGATGGCGACCGGCCTTGCCGACGACCTCGCGACCACGGTCCTCCTCGCCACCACCGCCCCGGTACTGGTGGCACCGGCGATGAACGTGCAGATGTGGGCGCATCCCGCGACGCAGCGGAACGTCAAGCGGCTGCGCGGAGACGGCATACGCTTCATCGATCCGGGTTCCGGCGACCTGGCCTGCGGCGAAGAGGGGCCAGGCCGCCTCGCCGAGCCGGTCGACATCATTGGAGCCATAGAAACGCTGCTGGCTCAGCCAAAGCCCCTCCACAACATCCGGGCCCTGGTCACCAGCGGTCCCACCATCGAGCCCATCGATCCGGTCCGCTACTTCGGCAACCGATCGTCCGGCAAACAGGGCCACGCCATCGCCGGCGCCCTCGCCCGGCGCGGTGCGGAGGTGACGTTGGTGACGGGCCCGAGCGTCCAGCCTCCGCCTCCGGTGGCCTGCCTCACGCAGGTGGAAACCGCGGAGGAAATGCTCGCCGCATGCCGGGAGGCGCTGCCCGCGGACATCGCGGTTTGCGTGGCCGCCGTCGCCGACTGGCGGGTCAAGGCCGTTCACAAACAGAAGCTGTCGCGCCGCAACGGGCAGCCGCCTCGCTACGAGATGGAGGAAAATCCCGACATTCTCGCGCAGCTGTCCCAGACGGCGAACGATCGTCCGCGATTGGTCGTCGGGTTTGCCGCGGAAACCGAGGACGTCGTCGACCGCGCCCGCGCCAAGCTGGAACGCAAGCAATGCGACTGGATCGTCGCCAACGATGTTTCCGACGACAGCAACGTGTTCGGAGGAGACAGCAACACCGTCCACCTGATCACTTCCCAGGCGACCGAAACGTGGCCCCGCCTCAGCAAGGAGGAGGTGGCGGACCGACTCGCCGAACGCATCGCAGACGCTCTGGTCGAACCGACAGCCCGCCCATGACGGTCGGCGAGACATCTTTGACAGTCCGAATTCGCCGACTTCCGCACGCAGTCGAAGAACTGCCTGCCAGGATGACCGAAGGGAGCTCCGGCTTCGATCTCCCCGCCGCGATCCCGGAAGCCATGACGCTCGCCCCCGGAGCGTCCGTCGTGGTCCCGACCGGGCTGACGCTCGAGATCCCCGAGGGATACGAGGGGCAGGTACGGCCGCGGTCGGGACTGGCTCTCCGGCACGGGATTACGGTGCTCAACGGTCCCGGGACGATCGACGCCGACTACCGGGGCGAAGTCGCGGTCATCCTGATCAACCACGGGCCGGAACCGCACATCATCGAGCGCGGCGCACGGGTCGCGCAGCTCGTGATCCAGCGATTGACAGCCATCCGCTTCGAGGAGGTTCAGCAACTGTCAGCGACCCACCGGGGCTCGGACGGCTTCGGGTCGACCGGGACCGGCCGCGGACAGCCGGCCGCATGACTGCCGACTTCACCGAAGAACAGATCCAGCGCTATGCCCGCCACATCGTCTTGCCGCAGGTCGGCAGTACCGGTCAGCAACAGCTGTTGGCGGCCAGCGTCCTCGTGGTGGGCGCCGGCGGGCTCGGATCGCCGCTTGTGCTGTACCTGGCGGCGGCTGGTGTCGGGCGCATCGGGATCGTTGACGACGATGCGGTCGACCTCTCGAACCTGCAGCGCCAGATCGCCCACGGCACCGCTGACCTAGGCGCCCCGAAGGCCGAGAGCGCCGCGGCCGCCGCGCGCAGAATCAATCCCACGATCACTGTCGAGCCGCACGCCGAGCGCTTCGCGCCGGCCAATGCTGCCGATCTCGTCGCCGGCTACGACGTGATCGCCGATGGCAGCGACAACTTCGCGACCCGTTTTCTGGTTAACGACGCCTGCGTGCTGGCCTCGAAGCCGCTGGTGTCGGCCGCGTTGCTGCGATTCGAGGCCCAGCTCGCCACCTGGAAGGGATACGCTGCGGAACATCCGTGTTACCGCTGCCTCTTTCCCGAGCCGCCGCCGGCGGGAACGGTGCCGACCTGCGCGCAGGGCGGCGTGTTCGGCGCTCTCGCCGGGCAGGCCGGATCATTCCAGACCATCGAGGTCATCAAGGAAATTCTGGGGATCGGCACCAGCCTTGCCGGCTGGCTGGTTCTCATCGACGCCCTGGACGGCGAGTCCCGAAAGGTCCGAGTACGGCCGGACCCGGACTGCCCGCTGTGCGGCACCAAGCCGACGATCACCGATCTCACGGTCCATGCCGCGGCCTGATCGCTCCCTGATCTGCATCGTGCACTCCGGCGACTACGAACGCGTTCGGTTCGTGCTCGCGACGGCTGCAGCAGCAGCAGCCGCCGATCGCGCGGTCACCCTGTTCTTCACGATGGATGCGTGCGTGGCGCTGCAGCGGGACCGAGGCTGGCACCAGCTTCGCTCGACCGGAAGCGACGCCCCCACCGCCGACACGAAGCTGCGGGAGCGGGGCATCGGCGGGTTCGATGAACTGCTGGGCGCATGCCGGGAACTGGGCGTCACGCTGATCGCCTGCGAGATGGGACTGCGGGCGGGCGACCTTTCGAAGGACCAGCTGGACCCGGACCTCGACGTCGAGATCGGCGGCCTCTTCTCACTGTTGTCCGGCGACGGTGCGGATGCGCAACTGCTGTTTGTCTAGGGACTCGGCCATCCGGTCACGCCAGGACGACCACGTGTCACGCCCGGAGCGGGACCCCGGCTGCGCGCAGCGAGCCGGCGGCTGCCACGGGGTCGCCGCGCGGCACAGGGAATCTGACTTGCGGGCGACGGGGAACGCCGCCCGGTAGGGAGCGGGCATGGGATTTCTGGCAAACGGTACCTGGCGGAACCGGCCGCCGGCATCGACGGCAACGGACGGCAGCTTCCAACGTCAGGACGCAGGTTTCCGGAACTGGATTACCGCAGACGGCGCGCCGGGGCCCACCGGCGAGGGCGGCTTCCAGGCCGAGGGCAGGCGGTATCACTTGTACGTTTCGCTCGCCTGCCCCTGGGCGCACCGGACGTTGATCTTCCGGAAGCTGAAGCGGCTGGAAGAGCATGTCTCGGTCGACGTCGTGCATCCGTTGATGAAGGAGCACGGCTGGGTCCTGTCGGACGCCTACCCCGGTGCCACCGGCGACACCGTCCTCGGCAAGCAGTTCCTGCACCAGGTCTACACGGCAGCCGCGCCCAATGTGACCACGCGTGCGACGGTGCCGGTCCTGTGGGACAGGAAACGGCGGACGATCGTCTCCAACGAGAGCTCCGAAATCATCCGGATGTTCAACAAGGCGTTCAATGCGATCACCGGAGACCGGCAGGACTTCTATCCGACCGGGTTGCGCTCGGAGATCGACGCCGTGAACGCGTCGGTGTACGAGAACGTCAACAACGGCGTCTACAAGGCGGGCTTTGCGACCACCCAATCCGCGTACGACACCGCTGTCCGAAACGTGTTCACCGAACTCGACCGGCTGGAGCACCGCCTGTCGAGGCAACGTTACCTAGCCGGCGACGCCATCACGGAAGCCGACTGGAGGCTGTTCCCCACTCTGGCTCGTTTCGACGCGGTCTACGTCGGGCACTTCAAGTGCAACGTCCGGCGCCTGGTCGACTATCCCGCGTTGTGGGCCTACACGCGCGAACTCCACCAGTGGCCGGGAGTAGCCGCCACGGTGGACATGGACCACATCCGGCACCACTACCATGCCAGTCACGAATCGATCAACCCGCACGGGATCGTACCGGCGGGTCCGGACATCCGCTTCGACGCGCCGCACGACCGGGACCGACTGACGGCGAGCTGATCCGACTCGCGTCGGCGCCTGATCGTTGCACGCGGGCGGGCCTGCTGCCGTCGCGAACGCGCGCACGCCCCGTCTGGAAGCCTTCGTTATGCTCGCCGAAGCAGCCGCGGGGAGAAACGGGAGCCGACATGGCCATTGGCCCACACAAACTCGAATACGAGGTGCTTGAGGGCTGGGAACAGCTGCCCGAAGACTGGTCCTTTGTCGAGGTCGCTGGCGTCGCCGTCGACTCGCAGGACCGTGTTTACGTCTTCAACCGCGGTGCGCACCCGGTCATCGTCTTCGACAAGGAAGGCAAGTTCCTCAACGCCTGGGGAGAGGGCGTGTTCTCGAGCGCCCACGGGATCTTCATCGACCACAACGACCATGTCTGGTGCGCCGACAACTTCGACCACACGGTGCGAAAGTTCACCACGGACGGAGCACTGCTCATGACGCTGGGCGAGGTGAACCAGCCCGCGGACACCGGGTTCGTGCTCGGCGAAACACCGGTGCAGCACGCGGGCGGCCCCTTCAACATGGTGACCAACGTGGCGGTCACGCGGTCGGGCGACCTGTTCATCGCCGACGGCTACGGCAACGCGCGGGTACATCACTTCACCGGCGACGGTGAGCTCGTGGCATCCTGGGGCGGGCCCGGCAGCGCCGAGGGCCAGTTCAACCTCCCGCACGGCATCGCGGTGGACCGGTCAGGACGAGTGTTCGTTGCCGATCGCGAAAACTCGCGAATTCAGATCTTTTCTCCGACCGGCGATTACCTGGACAGCTGGGACTGGGTGAATCGACCCGACGACCTGTTTCTGGATGAGCAGGAAAACCTCTACATCGCCGAGCTCGGCTGGGCGGTGCCCGTGCCCGCCCGACCCCACTTTCCCTTCATGCAGCATCCGCCGACCGGCCATTCGCCGATCGCGAGGGTCACGGTCTGCGATCTCGACGGCAACATTCAGGCCCAGCTCGGCGGCACGGACGCGCTGCTGCCCGGTAACTTCATCGTTCCGCACGGCATCTGGGCCGACTCGCGCGGGGACCTGTACGTCGGCGAGGTCGTCAAGGCATCCGGGGCGATCGAGCACTTCGCGCCGCTCACCTGCCATGCATTCCAGAAATTTGTCCGGGCCGGCTAGCCAGGAACCGTGACCACGGCACCGAAACCGGACCTGGTGATCCGCAACGCCAGCATCATCGACGGTTCCGGAGCGCCGGCACGCTCCGGCGACATCGCGATCGCCGGTGACCGGGTCTCGGCAATCGGGGCCCTTGCCCACCTGTCGGGTGCAGCGGAACTGGACGTCGGCGGGCGGGCCGGGGCACCGGGTTTCATCGACGTGCACACGCACGACGACCGCGCGGTCCTGAGCGATCCGGACATGACCTGCAAGGTGAGCCAGGGCGTCACCACCGTCGTCACCGGGAACTGCGGGATCAGCCTGGCGCCCCTCAAACCCGCCACCGCTCCGCCTCCGCCATCAGATCTGATCGGTGACCGGCCCGAACACTATTTCGCTGACTTCGGTGCCTACCTGTCAGCGCTGGACCGCGATCCGCCGGCCGTCAACGTCGTTGCCCAGGTCGGCCACTCGACGCTGCGAATCGGCGCCATGGACGGGCTCGATCGCGCGGCCACGCCGAGCGAGATCGCTCGGATGCGAGGGCGACTGGAGGACTCGCTGGCGGCCGGCGCCGTGGGCATGAGCACGGGGCTGTTCTACCCGCCCGCGAACGCGGCCCCGACGGAAGAGGTTGTCGAACTCGCGGCAGCACTGGCGCCGGCGGGAGCCATCCATTCCACTCACATGCGGGACGAAACCGCCCACGTTCTCGAATCGCTCGATGAGACCTTCGAAATCGGTCGGAAGGCGCATGTCCCGGTGGTGATCTCCCACCATAAGTGCGCCGGTACGCCCAATCACGGGCGGACGCTCGAAAGTCTTCCCAAAATCGACGCTGCCCGGGAAACGCAGCCGATTGCCCTCGATGTCTATCCGTACGTCGCGGGCTCGACCGTGCTGAACCCGCATCGAATGATGAGCGCGAGCCGAGTGATCGTGACCTGGTCGAAGTCAGTGCCGGAGGCAGCGGGGCGCGACCTGTCGGAGATTGCCGCCGCTTGGGGGTGCACTGAAACCACCGCTGCCGAGAGGCTCCAGCCCGCCGGCGCAATCTACTTCATCATGGATGAGGAGGACGTCCGGCGCGTGCTGAGCTACCCGCACGCCATGATCGGGTCAGACGGCCTGCCGCACGACCAACATCCGCATCCGCGCTTGTGGGGCACCTTTCCCCGCGTGCTTGGCCACTATGCGCGCGACGTGGGCCTCTTCCCCCTGGAAGAGGCCGTGCGCCGGATGACAGGCCTGTCCGCCGCCCAGTTCGGTCTGACCGACCGCGGTGTCCTGCGGGCCGGGGCGTATGCGGACCTCGTCGTGTTCGACCCGAGAACCGTGGCCGACTGCTCCACGTGGGAGGAACCCGCCCGCCCCGCTTCCGGAATCGAGCTGGTCATGGTGAATGGCCGGGCGGTCTGGCAGGCGGGCGCCGGCACCGGTGCGCGGCCCGGGCGGGCGCTTCGGCTTCAGGAACTGGGCCCCAAGGGGCGCGACCGGGAGGCACCGGTCTAGAGAATGGCCACGGCGGACGACAGCCCGATGGCGCCACGCCTGATCGTACGGGCGGTTTTCGCTGGCATCGTCTCCGGCCTGCTGTTGGCAGTGTCACTGGCGTCACCTGCACGATCTGAGTCGATCCTGCGGATCGTCCCGCATGCCGACCTGAAGAACATCGATCCGATCTGGACGACCGCGTACATCACGCGCAACCACGGCTACATGGTCTACGACACGCTGTTCGCTCTGGATGAGAACCTTGAAGTTCAGCCGCAGATGGTAGATCGCTGGTCCGTCAGCGACGACGGCCTGATCTGGCGGTTCGTGCTTCGCGACGGGCTTCAATGGCATGACGGCGCGCCGGTGACCGCAGCCGACTGCGTGGCGTCGATCCGGCGCTGGAGCGCACGCGACGGCATGGGCCAGAAGCTCGCCGACGCGACGCGCGAACTTCGGGTCGTCGATGCCAAGACCTTTGAGCTGGAGCTGGGCGCACCATACGGCCTCGTGCTCGAATCGCTGGGAAAGATCAGCTCCAACGTGCCGTTCATGATGCCCGAGCGTCACGCCTCGATGGATCCGTTCGAGCAGATTCCCGACGCGCTGGGCTCCGGACCGTTCATTTTCGTGAAGGACGAGTGGGTCCCGGGAGCGAGGGTGGTCTATGTCCGCAATCCGGACTACGTGCCCCGCGCCGAGCCTTCGAGCTTCGCGGCAGGCGCCAAGCGTGCCAATGTCGATCGTGTCGAGTGGCACTACATCCCGGACTCAGCGACGGCAATGAATGCGCTGATGGCGGGTGAGGTCGACTATTTCGAACTGCCGCCGCACGACCTGCTGCCGATCCTGGAGACGGCATCGGGGGTTGTCATCGAGAACCTGGATCCGCTCGGGGTCCAGGGCTGGCTGCGGATGAACCATCTCCATCCGCCGTTCGACGACCCGCGCGTTCGTGAAGCCGTCCTGTGGCTGATCGACCAGGAACACTACATGCGGGCAGCGGTCGGAAACCCGACCTACTACCAGACCTGTCCGGCGATGCTGGCGTGCGGCACGCCCTTCGAGTCGACCGTGGGCAGCGAGGCGCTTGTGGGCCACGACATCGACAAGGCTAGGGAGCTGATCGCTGCCGCCGGCTACGAAGGTGCGCCGGTGACGATCCTGCAGCCCACCGATATAGCCATCCTCAACAGCGCATCCCTGGTCACGGCGCAGGCGCTGCGCGATGCCGGCTTCGTGGTCGATCTCCAGGCCATGGACTGGAGCACGCTGACTTCGCGTCGCCCCATCACCGACCCGCCGTCGCAAGGCGGCTGGAACCTGTTCCACACCTGGGCGCTCGCCGTGGACGTCGCCAACCCGGTCGCCAACATCGCGATTTCCGGAGGCTGCCGCGAACGGGCTTGGTTCGGATGGCCGTGCGACGGGAAGATCGAACGCCTGCGCGACACATTTGCCCGCACGTCCGACCCCGACAGCCGGAAGACCCTGGCCCAGGAGATCCAGGCCCGGGCGTTCGAGGTCGTCACGCACGGGCTTTACGGGCAATGGTCAAACCCGGTCGCGTACCGCGATTCGTTGCGCGGGCTGATCAAGTCCCCGGTCCAGTTCTTCTGGAACATCGAGAAAGTGGAGCCCTGATTCTCCTGCAGAGGCCGTGGCAGCAGGCCTGAGCACGAAACGGGCCGGGTCGTTGTCGGCCTGCCGGCATTGCACATGGTGTGGCGTTCTCGTCAAGCACGAGAACACGCCGCGGGGCTCACTGCGCCTACAATCGGTGTCCGGGACCGACGCTCGGGATTTCTCCGGCTTGGCCTGAATTGCCCGTAGACACCCGCCGTGAATTCGGTTCCGCAATGTGCCACCTCGAGCAGAAGACCGGAAAACGATCCCGGACGGGCGGACACAGGAACTTCCAAGCCAGGCAGATGGAATTGAGGGAGAATTGCCCGACCACCCCAATCGCGAATGGTCATGCCGGCGACTTCGCGGCGTCCGCAGGTTCGAACGTGGCCTGCCCTGCCCCACCGTTTCTCGAGCCACGGCAGGCGGCGGAAAGCGATTCGAGGGCCGGCCGGCCGGGATTGGACCCGTGAAGCGCGCAACCATTCCGCTACTTGTGGGTGCAATGCTCCTGCATCCTGTCCTCACGGCGCCAATCGCTGCCGCCCAGGAAGTCGCTCCGGCCTGGGGCAGCATCGCCGCCAGCCGTGCACACCTGCGCGCCGGACCCGGCAAGCGCTTCCCGATCGAATGGGTGTTCACCGCGCCAAGCCTGCCAGTCATGATCACGGATCGGCACGACAACTGGCGTGCGGTAACCCTGCCCCATGGGGAATCAGGCTGGATGCATCACAGCCTGCTGTCCTGGCGACGAACCGCACTGGCCGAGAAGAACACGGTGCTGCGGCGGCGTCCGAGCGAAAACAGCGGAGTGCTCGCCGAGGTCAGGGCCGGCGCCGTCGTCGACCTGCTTGACACCTGTGGGGCCACCTGGTGCCGGGTGACCGCTGGAGGTTGGAAGGGTTACATCGCGCGGACCACCCTGTGGGGACCTACGGATCCCGAGTGAAGTCCCCGCTGAGGGCCGCCCCGGCGATTCCTACAGTACCGCCTTGTGCTGATACTCGGCATGCCCGCCGACTGCCATCCGCGCGGTTTCATCGAAGTCGCCCAAGCGACTCTGGACTTCAGTTCTGCGGTGGTCCGCCTGTGATTCACGGGCAAACGCAACGGCGAATTTCAGTCCGGTCCGGCTGTCGCTCAGGGACACGCTCCGCTCACCGACGGGCCTGGCTGGCCGCATCCGGCTGACAGGGACACAAAAACCACCTGCACGGGTTTCCGACGGAGTCGAAGGTGTCACAAAGACCAGGAACGGGCTGAGATTCAACGGACGCTGCGATCCTCCTCCAGCCGCACCAGTACGTGAAGACCAGCCACCCGGGTTCCGGCGGGTGGCTCCGGCACCTCGGCGACGCGAATGTCCTCCTCCGGAATGTCCTCGAGTTCGCCGCTTCCTTGGTGCAGGAAGTGATGATGGGAATCGGTGTTGGTATCAAACCAGTTGCACGCCGAATCGACGGTGATCTCGCGCAGCAGCCCAGCTCGGGCAAAACAATGCAGGGTGTTGTAGACCGTGCCGGTTGCGACCGGTGTTCCGGCCTGCTCGGCTTCGTGACGCAGGACCTCCGCAGTAACGTGCCGGTTTCCGCCTGTGAACAATATTCGTGCCAATTGCAGACGCTGTCGTGTCAAGCGGACACCGGCCGCGCGCAACCGATGCCGAAGGTCCAGATCCATTTGCGATCTCGACATGGCAGACTCCCCACTCCGCTAGTAGTCGGCGTCGTTCGGCCTCCTCAAGCCAGCACTCGCTCCGAGAATACCAGCTAGTGTGATATCGGACTCGAAACCGTTCCCGAGCCGCTGGAATCCAGTTCGTGCCACAGACCTCACCCGCCACCACCCGGGCAAGCATCGCTGGCTGGTGCCTGTACGATTGGGCAAATTCGCCGTTCGCCGCGATCATCCTGACGTTCGTCATCCCGGCCTACTTTGCGAGTGCAATCCTCTCCGACGATGCCGCCGCGCAGGCCGAATGGGGCTTCATGGTCGGAACGGCATCGTTCGTGGTGGCGGTCCTGAGCCCCATTCTCGGCTCCGTCGCCGATCGGACTGGACGACGGAAAGCCTGGATCGCCATCTGCGCCGCCGTCCTGATCGTCGCGACCGCACTATTGTGGTGGGGAAAACCGGGACCCGAATCGGCAGCCTGGATCCTGTGGTGCTCCGGCGTCGGCGTGGTGGCCTTCGAACTCGGGCTGGTGTTCTACAACGCTCTGCTTCCTAGCCTGGGACCCCGCGATCGCCTTGGCCGGATCTCGGGTACAGCCTGGGCGACCGGCTACATGGGCGGCATGGCCTGCCTGGCGCTGGCACTCTTCGGAATCGTCCTTGCCGATCCCCCACCGCTCGGCCTTGATCCGCAACAGGGCGAGCACGTCCGCATTACCGGACCACTCGTTGCCATCTGGATGGGAGTCTTCTGCATCCCCCTGTTTCTCTGGACGCGAGATGTCCCGGCAGGTCGCATGTCGGTACCCGCGGCCATCAGGACGGGACTCGGCAAGCTCTACCGGGATCTCTCGGGCATGTTGGCGGATCCGGAACGGCGGGTGGTCGGC
This sequence comes from Rhodospirillales bacterium, assembly GCA_009839325.1. Lineage (GTDB taxonomy): Bacteria > Pseudomonadota > Alphaproteobacteria > TMED109 > TMED109 > VXPW01. The sequence goes on along the minus strand of VXPW01000089.1, from coordinate 48,993 downwards.
CGTTACCTCGTCGCCCGCATGGTCTACACCGACGGAATCAACACGGTCTTCGCGTTCGGCGGAATCTACGCTGCCGCCGTCATCGGGATGACCGTCGGCGAAGTCGTCCAATTTGCGATCCTGATCAACGTCACTGCGGGTATCGGCGCCTTTGTGTTCGGTCGGGTGGACGATCGGCTGGGCGCAAAACCGACGATTCTGATTGGACTTGCGGCAATCGTCGTCCTCAGTACATGCATCCTGTTCATCAGCACCCAGGTCCTCTTCTACGCCGTCGGAGCGGTTCTGGGGATCTTTTTCGGTCCTGTCCAGTCGGCCAGCCGATCCCTGATGGCTCGTCTGGTCCCGGTCGGGGAAGAAGCCGAAGCCTTTGGTCTGTACGCGCTGTCGGGCAAGGTCACCGCATTCGTCGGGCCTTGGCTGGTCGGTGTCGTCACCCTCGCCACGGACAGCGAGCGGTGGGGCCTGGCAACGGTAATTCCGTTCCTGGTCGTCGGCGCGCTTCTATTGCTACGGGTACCGGACCCTTCGCACGGCCCATCGTCCGCCTGACCGAGGCTTACCAGGGAGTGCGGATGTCAGGCGGCGCGGACGGACTCGCATCCTGATGCCGAACGGCGAACCGGCAGGCAGATCGCGACGGCAAACCTTTCCGTACAGGTTACCTCCGCCGGATGATGAAGCTGCTCCCTCCGGTCCCGAAACCGACTGGCTTGCCATCCGGCCCAAGGTGACAGCAAGCGTCACCCCCGAAACTGCTCGCCCAGTTTGGGCCTGCGCGAGCAAGGGCGCGCTTAGCCTCCAGTCTGGAAGCATCACGGGTGGCGCTTCGGGATCAGCCAGGTTGACAGGACCGGAAGCACGATGGCCCAGGGCCCAACCCGCAGGGTTCACCACCGGTGCAGCCGCCCCTAAGAGAACTGCAAGTCGGCACCTTGCAAGCAGACTTCAGCATTGACTGTGATCTAACTTAGAAAGCCTATAAAATCGTTAGCAAGTTAAGAATAAATCTCGCTCAATTGCTTTGCAGCCATCTTTTGGACGATTACGCATCCGTTATCAAGTTGAACCGATAGTGAACAAACATTACAATATCATTACTTATCTGGTACGAATGTAAATACCGAGTTGAATCGGTCCGGGCCGGTTCACGGACGCCTCCTACGCCCTAGTACTCCGCTGGTGAGCGCGGTCCTACCCAATCACCGACAGGGGTCACCTAACATTCGGAAAATTGCGGACTTTTTTCTCATATGCAGTCGCGCTTTCTCGCATGTTCTCGCGTTTTTGTCGTCATGACTAGTCAATTAAATAACAAAAGTTATTGTCAAATGAGGTTAATCCAACTACTTGTGGCAACAATGAATTGGGAGAAGACACTCCGTTTCGCTATCGACGCATTCATCCGACGACGCGGCATGACGCGCACGGCGTTCGGCGAGGCAGCAGTGGGCGATCCGTCGTTCGTCGCTGACTTGGAACTCGGGCGGTCACCGCAGCTCAACACCGCCGACAGAGTGTTGGAATTCATGGGTCTTGAACCCATGGGACCTGCGTTTCGACGCGAGGTCGAGGCTTTCCTGTCAGTCACCCGGGTCAAGTCGTCGGAGTTTGGTCGAGGCGTAACCGGTAGTCCTTCCTTCGTCACACAGCTTCGCCACGGCGCGTCGCCTCGTCTCGCAACGGTAGACAAGGCGCGTGCATGGATGAGAAAGCACTCAAATGAGGCGGAACGTCGGGCGGTTCGCGCTGCATCGTCCGGACAGGAATCGAAGCCGCAAGGTGCAGCCAATGGAGGTCACGGCATGACGGACACCCCCCATCAGTATATGAGCACGCGCGAGGTGGCGGCCCTGCTGGGCCTTTCCCCGCGCACGCTGGACCGATACCGCGTGAGCGGAGACGGCCCGGAGTTTCACAAGTTCGGCAACCGGGTGCGTTATCTGCGTGCCGATGTCGAAGCGTGGGCCTCCAAGCGACGGCGGCGTTCAACTTCCGACGACGGCCTGTCCCAAGAGACTCCGTGATCAGAGCCGCGGTTCACCGGACAAAGCACGCAACTGGACGCTCGGACGCGCCCAGCCAGTTTTCCACGTCTTCACCACGCATTCAGCAACGTATGGCACTGCGCTCAAGTTCCGAAATCGCCATCCACAAGATTGGGGCCGCGCGATCCTGTGCCCCTCGGATGCGGCCAAGCGCCTCCTCGCACGTCTAAGTCCCTGCCGCCTCCTTAACGGGGTCGCTTCCCCCGACAGGGGGACAGTTTGGCACTTGCCGACCCGGATCGCCGCAGCAGACGGACGCCCCCGAAGGTCCCAGCTGGTGTTGGCCGCCTCCACGGCATTCGGCCGGCTATGGCCCGGCCCCGGGTCACGGATATGCGGTTGTCAGTTGTGCAGCGTGCGCTCCAGCGCCGGATACGCTGCGCCAAGCGTGACCGCCCGGGCCACCATGAACACCAGATAGGCGGCCCAAAGCCCGTGATTGCCGTACAGCGGCACAAGCACTGCCATCGCCAGGAAGAACGTGGCGCCGCTGATCGCCATGCCCACAAGCATGGCCCGCGTTCGGGTCGCTCCGATGAAGATGCCGTCAAGCTGGAAACTCCAGACCGAGACGACGGGCAGCACGATCGACCAGGGCAGATAGATGCTCGCCATTTGGCGTACTTCCGGGAGGTCCGAGATAAGGCCCACGATCTGATTTCCGAACAGCGCGTACCCGGCCACGTAAAACCCCGAGACCAGGACTGCCCATCGGCTGGTCGCGGCCACGGCCGCCCGAAACGCCCGCCGGTCGCGTCGCCCGACCGCACCGCCTACCAGAGCCTCGGCAGCATGTGCGAAACCGTCGAGCCCGTAGGCGACAAAGGTCTGGAGCAACATCAGGATGCCGTTCGCAGCCAGGACCAGTTCGCCCATGCGGGCACCCACCGCCGTGAACGACGTGATCGTGCAAACCGCGATCAGGGTGCGCAGGAAAATGTCGGTGTTGACCGAGGCAATCCGTCGAAAGGCCTGCAGATCCCGCACGGCCGCCAACCGAAATGGAGCCCCTCGCTTGGCCGCCAGGCGAGCGGTCAGTGCAAGGCTGATCCCGGAGCCACTCAGCTCGGCGATCACCGTCGCCCATGCGACGCCGACCAGCCCCCATCCCAAGACGACCCCCAGCAACAGGTCGAGCGCCACGTTGAGCAGATTGATGAACACCTGGAGGACGAGGACGAGGTCCGCTCGCTGCACGCCGAGGAGCCAACCGGCGGCCACGAAGTTCACCAATGTCGCGGGAGCCGACCAGATGCGGATGCCTATGTACGTGTCGGCCAACGGGGCGACTGCCTCCGAAGGCCCAACGACCAAAAGCCCGAGCCAGCGGATGGGCATCGACAGGATCAACATCCCGCAGCCGATCACGATCGCCATCGCGTAGGCGCGAACGCCAGCGCCAGCCAATCCCTGGGAATCGCCCGCCCCGTGCGCCTGAGCCGCGAAACCCGTCGTTCCCATGCGGACGAACGCGAACGTCCAGAACAGGAAGGAGAACACCGTGGCGCCAACTGCCACCGCGCCAATGTCCGCAACGCTGATGCGGCCCACGACAGCGGTGTCGACCATGCCGACCAATGGCACCGTGAGATTGGACAGAATCATCGGCAGGGCCAGCCGCCACATCGGCAGGTCCCGCGGCAACGGCCGCGACGTCATCGGGACGCGGCCCCGCTGCCTAGGGCCTCCGTCAGTAGGCGCGGTTCAAGCATGTCCGTGCCTTAAGCACCGAGGCTGTCGGGATTCATCGTCCGATTGCCGGGTCGAGTTGCCGGGCCGCAGCGAGTGCGCTCAACGTCGACAGTCGAGCACGACCTTACCGGTGACAGCTCGCGACAAGAGCAGTTCGATCGCATGCGCCGCTTCGTCGAGGGGCAACACGGTCGCCACCCTCGGGCGCAGGCGTCCCTCGCCATACCACTCGCCGAGACGCTCGAACGACCTTCCGACCCGCTGCGGATCGCGTGCAGCGACTTCACCCCAGTAGAGGCCGTGCACCGCGGCGTTCTGCAGGAGCAACCGGTTGGCAGGAAAGGTCGGAATCCGCCCTGCAGTGAACCCCACGGTCACCATCCTGCCGTCCCATGCGAGTCGCCGCAGGGCATCGTCGCCAGCGTCTCCTCCCACGGTGTCCAACACCACATCGACGCCGCCGGGCGCCAGGTCTGGCAACCGGGCCCGCACCCGGTCGGTCCGGTAATTGATGCCCGCCGTCGCGCCGTGTTCGCGGCAGATCGCCAGCTTCTCGTCGCTGCCGGCGGCCGCGACGACCTGCGCCCCCATGGCCGCGGCGATTTCCACGCCCGCCAGCCCCACACCGCCGGCCGCCCCGAGCACGAGGCACGTTTCGCCGGCCGCAAGCGCCGCCTTCCACGAAAGCGCGCCGTGCGCGGTTCCGTAGGCGACCGGGAACGCGGCGCCTGTCGTGAAATCCATTCCAGCCGGCAGCGGGTACGTGTTTTCCTCGGGCATCACCACCTCGTCGGCAAAACCCCCGTAGCGCATGACGCCGAGTACCCGCTCTCCGACGGTGCGAGCCCGGACTCCGGCACCTATCTCCCGCACAACACCAGCGATCTCGAGACCGGGAACGAAGGGCGGCCGCGGGCGCACCTGGTATCGGCCGCGTAGCAACAGGGAGTCCGCAAAGTTGACCCCGGCCGCGTGCACCTCGATCCGGACGGCCTCCGGCTCAAGCGCCGGACCTGGCCCCTCCTCGAGGCGCAGGACCTCGGGGCCGCCAAGTGTTGAGACCACCATGCTTCGCATCGCCGATTCCCGGAAACGGACAGCCCCTTATACTGGATAGCGCATGACCGGGGACATACCGCGTTGGAATTTCTGATCCTGTACGAAGATCAGGTACGCCTCTTTTCCTTCGCCGGCGTACTTGCCGTCATGGCGCTTCTCGAGAACCTGTTTCCACGGCGGCAGCGGCGTGCACCGACGGCCCGAAGGTGGGGGGTGAACCTGGCGCTGACCGCCATCAACACGGTGACACTCCGCCTGCTCTTTCCGCTGCTCGCAGTCGAGTGGGCAGCCTTGATGACCACCCACGGCATCGGCCTCGCACCGATCCTCGGCGTTCCTTATTGGGCCGCGTGCCTGGTCGGAATTGCCCTGCTGGATCTGGTCATCTACGCCCAGCACGCAGCCTTCCACCACATCCCGTTTCTGTGGCGCTTCCACCGGGTCCATCATGCCGACCTCGAGGTCGATGTGACCACCGGAGTCCGGTTTCATCCCGGTGAAATCGTGCTGTCCATGTTGATCAAGTTCGCCACCATCACGTTGCTTGGCGTACCGGCAGCGGCCGTCGTGGCCTTCGAAGTGCTGCTGAATGCCACTTCCCTCTTCCACCACGCGAACCTGGCTCTCCCTCGGGCCGTAGACCGGGTGCTCCGACTGGCAATCGTGACCCCCGACGTGCACCGGGTGCATCATTCGACGATCCGGGCCGAAACCGATTCGAATTTCGGGTTCAGCGTCACATGGTGGGACCGGTTGTTCGGCACGTTCCGCGCCGAGCCCAGCGCCGGTCACACCGGGATGGAAATCGGGCTTGCCGAGTATCGCGTGCCGGCCCAGCAGGGACTCCTCTGGGTGTGCGCTCTTCCGGCCTATCAGAATCCTCCCCCGGCCAGCCGGTGAGCGACGCGCCGCTTCGTGGTCCCGTCGTCCGCATGGTGCCGGAGGGTGACAACCGCGAGCGAAACGTCTGTACCGACTGCGGATTCATCCACTATCTGAATCCGCGGATCGTGGTGGGAGCGGTCGTTCAGTACGACGAGCAGGTGCTGCTGTGCCGGCGCGCCATTCCGCCCCGCACGGGTTTCTGGACCTTGCCGGCAGGCTACCTGGAAACCGGCGAGACTGCGGCGGCGGGAGCCAGGCGGGAGGCCGAGGAGGAAGCCGGCGCGGTCATCGCCATCGAGCGGCCGTTGGGCATCTATTCGCTTCCCCGCATCTCGCTGATCCAGCTCATCTTTGCCGCTCAGCTCATGGATCCCGACATTGCGCCGGGAGCCGAGAGCCTCGAGGTCCGACTGTTCTCCTGGGGCGAAGTGCCGTGGGACGATCTCGCCTTCCCGTCCGTCCGATGGGCACTCGAAGACTGGAAACATGGGCGTACCACGGGAACAGCGGCAGCCGCATTCGGACCGTTTGACCGTGTCGACCTGACCCAGGGCTAGAATCAGGCGGGCCAGCGCCGGTGAATCCAGAGCCATTGTTCGGGGCAATCGCGGATCCAATCGCTGTACCGCTCGTTGAGCGACCGGAGCAGGGCCAGCCTACGTTCCCGTTGCGTCCCGCGCTCAGCAGGCGTCGGGAGGGCTGGCTCAATGGTCACCCGGAAAGCCGCGCCGCCGGTCCGCTGAACGCGTAGTGGGAAGACCGGAAGACTGGCCCGCAGGGCCAGCGATGCGGCCATAGGCGCCGTACCGGCCGGGACTCCGAGAAAATCGACCAACGGCCCCTCGGTGAGCTTCTGGTCGTTGACGACGCCGACCGAGCGGCCCCGCCGCAGCGCATCGAGCAGGGCCCTACCTGCGTGGCGTTTGCGGACAAACTCAGCGTCTTCCAGCCGGTAGCTCTGGATGACGTCGTCCGCCCAGGGATTGTCCGCCTGTCGATAGACGTAGGTCATCGGCATCCCTGCCCGGGTGAGCACCAGCGCCCCAATTTCCCAGTTCGCGAGATGGGCGCTTGCAAATACCGCGCATTGGCCACGCGCGCGCAGCCCTTCGACCACCTCCAGACCCTCCAGTTGAAACCGCGGAGTTCCATCCGGAAGGGGCGCGACTTGGGGGCGGAACGGGTCCAGCCGGTGCAGATGAGGAAACTCGAATACCAGCCGACCCAGGTTGTCCCACATGCCGGACAGCACGCGGTCGCGTCCCGCCGCATCCAGTTCCGGCAGGATACGACGGAGATTGTCCTCCGCCGTTGCGTGCAGCGGCATACGCGGGCCCAGCGTCCGGAGCAGCCGGCTTCCCAGGGCCGACGCCCGGTCGATGTCCAGGGCGCGCGAAGCCGCCATTGCGGAGTGCAGACCGATCGCCTCCACGGCGTGGCGGAATCGCCGGAGCGGCGTGCGGCGCCTCATCCTGGCTCCCTGACGCCGACCACCCGGGCCAGAAGTCCGTCCAACGCGCCGCCGTCATCGAAGCGCAGGCGCACTTCCGCCACCATCACCCGCGCGGCGAACTCTCCGGGCAGGCGAACCTCGTCCTTGGTCGTCGTCACCGGTACCGCGGCCGCCGCCCTGGCGGCTTCCAGCACCTGCTCCAGATCGCGCGGTCGGTATCGATGATGATCGGGAAACGGACGGGTCCCAACGACGTCGGCACCAAGCTCCCGCAGGGACCGGAAGAATTTCTCGGGACGCCCGATTCCGGCGAACGCAAAGACGCGCCGATTCCGCAGCGCGTCGAGTTCCGGCGCAGGTCGCATGGAAGCCCGTATGCAGGGGAGCGCTGCGGGTAGCACCGCTCTCACGTTCACCGTGTCCTCGCCGATCAGGACGGCAGCGTGGGCGCGCCGAAAGCCGTCGTCGGACGGCTCCCGCAGTGGGCCGGCTGGCAGGGTACGGCCGTTCCCCACGCCGAGCCCGCCGTCGAATACCAGGAGGGCCAGGTCTTTCGCCAGCGCCGGATCCTGAAAACCGTCGTCCAGGACCAGGCAGTCAGCACCGGCCGCAGCGATCGCGGCGCCACCCTCAACCCGATCCCGGGCCACCCAAGTCGGCGCCGTGCGGGCGGCCACCAATGCCTCGTCGCCGACGTCGCCGACCGTGTGCCGGCGCGGGTCCACCCGAACCGGACCCTTGAGCCGGCCGCGGTACCCGTGGGACAGGATGTGGACCTCGATGCCCGAGTTTTGCAGTCGCTCGGCCAAAGCCAGCACCACCGGCGTCTTGCCGCTTCCGCCAAGCACCAGGTTGCCGACGCAGAGGACCGGTACGCCACAGGACCGCGGTTGCCCGCGGCGCTGGCGCCGCCTAGCCCCCCATGCCCAAAAAGCCGCCAAGGGTGCCAGGGCCCGCATCGCGACACTGTCCTGGCGGGCCCAGAATTCAGGTGCGCGCATGCGCCACCTTGGCTGCCGCAATCATCGGTCCGAGCAGCTCGGTCACCTGCGTGGTGACGCCACGCGACCGGGCCGCCACCTGTTTCGCGGCGGAGGCCATGCGCTCGGCCGCCGCCGGCTGTTCAAGTAGGTGCGATAGCGCGCCGGCCAGCGTATCGGCGTCCACCACCTCGGTCGCCGCGCCCGCCTGTTTGAGTTCCGTGGCCACGTCGACGACATTCGCGACGTCAGGTCCGTGCAAGATGGCGCAATCCAGTTGCGCGGGTTCGAGCAGGTTGTGGCCTCCCCTGGGGGCCAGCGTGCCGCCGACCAGGGCAACTGGCGCCAGCCGGTAGAAGAGCCCGGTCTCCCCCAGCGTGTCAGCAACGTAGACGTTCGCGTCACCTGGCATTACCCCAAGACTTCGGCGCCGGACCGTGAGTCCGCATTTTCGCACCTGGGCTTCGATCGAATCGCCCCGGTCGGGATGGCGCGGCAGCAGAATGGTCAGCAGGTCCGGCCAGCGCCGCGAAAGCCGGGCGTGCGCGTCCAGGGCAATGGTCTCTTCGCCTGGGTGCGTGCTTGCCGCCAGCCAGAGCGGGCGCTGACCGAGATCGTTCCGCAGGGCCGCCAGCGACGCCGGATCCGATTCCGGGACGCCCGCGTCGGCCTTCAGGTTGAAAGGCCCCTGCAGATGGGCCACGCCGAGGTTCGCGAGACGCTTCCGGTCGACCGTGGTTTGGGCGATTACGGGATCAAACCCGTCCAGCAGCTGTCGGAGCGCTCCGCCCAGCCAACGCCAGCGGGTCGCGGAACGAGCGGACAGGCGCGCCTGCACGATCGCCCGGGGTATGCGCCGACGGGTGAGCGCGCTGAGCGTTTCCGGCCAGATCTCCGATTCCACGCGCAGCGCGCAGTCCGGTCGCCAATGCTCGAGGAATCGGTCCACGGCCGAACGCCGGTCCAGGGGGGCAAACTGGTGGCGGGCCCGGGGCGGTAGCGCCTGCGCCATGACGCGGGCGGACGTCACGGTCACCGTGGTCATCAGCACGTCCATCCCGTGATCGTCCACTAGGCGGCGGATGATCGGCTCCACCGAACGCGCTTCGCCTAGGCTTGCCGCGTGCACCCAGCACAACGGACCCAGTGGGCGCGCCACGGACGGGTAGCCGAGCCGCTCGCCGAGGCGGTTGGGATCCTCGCGCCCGCTTCGGACGCGTGCGCGTAGGACCGGCCCAACCGCGGGAGTCGCGGCTGCCCAAGCCATCCGGCTGGCAAGCAGGACCGCCGATGCGCCGCTGAACGTCACCATTTGCGAGGACATACAAGGGGAAACCGGAAGGATCAACAAGCGAAACTGCAGAACAGTTCGGAAGTCCGGGGCGCACGATGATCGGGCACGGTGCCCGGAAATTGCGGCAAGTCGCTGCCCCGGCGCCGAAACTCTCCTATTCTTCCGTCATGGCACCGGTCCAAACACTTGCCGTCCGCGAGCGAACGGTCCTCCTCGACACCGTGCTCCTGCCGCACCGCTCGCTTGGACCGACCGGTTTCCGTCTGCTCATGGGCACGGTCGCGGCGTTCTGCCTCACAATCGGAATCTTTTTCGCCTCGCTGGGAGCGTGGCCCGTCTTCGCGTTTCTCGGGCTCGACGTGGTCCTCGTCTACATGGCGTTCCGGTGGAGCTACCGGAGCGCGCGCGAACGTGAACGGATACGGCTCGACACGGAGGCACTCCAGATCGTGCAAACGCGCCCGGACGGCCGGGCCCGGTCCTGGACGTTCCAGCCCCATTGGCTGCGGATCGACTTCGACGATTCCGGCGACAGCGCCGACCAGCTTCGGCTGTCGTCGCACGGCCGCAGCCTCGTGATCGGCGCATTCCTTGCACCCGAGGAGCGCGCCAAGTGCGCGGAGCTCCTCCGCGACGGCATCCAGCGTTGGCGGTCGCTGCCGCCGAGTGTCGTCTCCCCGTCCTAGACCGCCCCCCAATATCCTCGTTCGGATACCCCGGAAAGTATCCCGCACCGGGACCTTGACACGCGGCAGCGGCCCCTGAGGCGCATGGTTCCTGACGAACGCAGTATGGGCTGAGGGTTGCGCCAGACGCACTGATCACCGCCGGGCCGGCGCGACACGCGAAGTCAGCGCGGCATCGGCTCTTCCATCCTTGCCGCCCGACGACGCAAGCAGTTGACCACACCCGGCTGCCGGTGAAACTATCGGGGGCACATCCATGTCAATCGGCGGACGTGCTATCGGAGTGGGCGCTTGGAAGATCTTCAGCTCATGGTGGGCGGTCTTGCCAACGGTTGCGTGTACGGCCTGATCGCCCTCGGCTTCGTGCTGATCTACAAAGCCACCGAGCAGGTCAATTTTGCGCAGGGCGACATGATGATGCTCGGCGCCTTCATCGCGATCGGTCTGGGCAACGAATCCCACGGCGGCCTGCCGTTCTGGCTGGCCTGCGTCGGTGCCGTCGTGATCATGGCCGCGTTCGGCATGGCGATGGAGCGGACGCTGCTACGCCCACTGTTCGGCCAGTCACAGATCGCCGTCGTCATCCTGACGATTGCGTTCGGTTTCGTGCTGCGGTTTATCGCCGGCGCCATCTGGGGCCACGATCCACTAGTCATGGACCATCCGATCGCGGGAACCCACGTCACGTTCGGCCCAGTCGTCCTGAGTGCCGACGAAATCGCGGTGATCGCCGTGACCGTTCTGCTGACCGGCCTGCTGTACCTGTTCTTCAGCCGCACCAAGCTTGGCATTGCCATGCAGGCAGCAAGCCAGAACCAGCTGGCAGCCTATTACATGGGCATTCCCGTCAAGCGGATTCACGGATTGACCTGGATGCTGGCCGGCGCTACCGCCGCCGCTGCAGGAATCCTGTTTGCTGCCAAGGGATCGGTGGACCCCAGCGCTGGTCTGCTCGGGATCAAGGCGTTTGCGGCGGCGGTCATCGGAGGGTTTGGGTCGCTGCCGGGAGCATTGCTGGGCGGCCTGATCATCGGCCTGGTGGAGCCCTTCGCCGCTCGATACGTCGCGGCCGGCTATGCGCAGATTGCGCCGTATGCCGTCCTGATCCTCGTCCTGATCTTCCGTCCGCACGGCCTGTTTGCCCAGGTCAGCGGCAAGAAGCTCTGAAGCGATGCGCGTTTCCTTCAAGACCAGCTACAACCACGACATCCGGCTGTTCGCCGACGGCTATCAGGCCAGTCGCTACGCCGCTCTCGTCGTGCTCGCCGTGGGGCTGCCGTTCGTGCTGGACGACTTCCTCATCGGGGAGGTCACGGGCGTCCTCATCTGGGCCATCGCTGGCATGGGCCTCATGCTGCTGACCGGCCACGCAGGCCAGGTGAGCCTCGGCCACGCCGCCTTTCTCGCCGTCGGCTGTTACGCCCATGCCATCCTGATGGACCGCTTCGGCCTCCCGTTCCTGGCCTCGTTCGCGCTCGCCGGCGTCCTTACGGGAATCGTCGGCGTGCTGATCGCAATTCCCGTGTTCCGGCTGCACGGCATCTACCTCGCCATCGCGACGCTCGCCCTGTCGATGCTGGTCGAGGACATCATTGTCCTGGCCGAGCCGTGGACGGGAGGGGTAATCGGTCTGACCGCGCCGACCATCACCATCGGCGGGATCGACATGGACCGGTTCGGTTCCCCGGACCGGTTCTACTGGCTGTGCCTTGCGGTCGTGCTGCTGATCACGCTTGGATATCGCAACATCCTCCGTGCGCCGCTCGGAAGAGCCTTTGTCGCGATCCGCGATTCCGAGGTGTCCGCCCAGGCGATGGGGGTCCGGCTGGCATGGACGAAGGCGGCCGCGTTCGGACTGTCGTGCTTGATCACGGGCTGGGCCGGCGCCCTGCTCGGGCATTTCTTCTACACCTTCAACCACGAAGTCTTCACGGTGGTGGTCTCGATCCAGCTGCTGCTCATGATCGTCATTGGCGGGATCGGATCGATTCACGGCGCCTTCTACGGTGCGCTGGTGGTGGGCATGATTCCCCAAGCCATCAACATCGGGCGGGACTGGATCACGCAAGTCATCGGTACCGGCGGGGTTGCGATTCCCGGGCTCGAGACCGGGGTGTTCGGCCTGATCCTGGTCCTCTTCATTCTCTTCGAGCCGCAGGGTGTCCACGGCAGAATCACGAAGTGGAGGATCTACTTCGAGCTGTTTCCGTTCTACCGCCGCGACCTGTTCCGTCGCCAGCGGTCGTATCTGAAGACGGAGCGCATCCGGTGAGCCTGCTCGATGTGCGCGACGTCACCATCCGTTTCGGCGGCGTCACGGCGCTCGCCAACGTCTCGTTCAGCGTTGAGCCCGGCGAGATCTTCGCCATCGTGGGGCCGAACGGCGCGGGCAAGTCGACGCTCTTCAACCTGATCTCCCGCTTCTGCGAACCGGAAGCCGGGGAAGTGCGTCTCGACGGAGCCAGCATTCTGGACCGGCGCCCCGCCGACATGGCCTCGCTCGGTATCGCCCGCACGTTTCAGAACATCGACCTGTTCGAAACGTCGACGGTATTGCAGAACCTGCTGATCGGCCGCCATACCCGCCGCCGGGCCTCGTTCGCGTCGCAAGCGGTCTTCAGCCCGGCTGCACGGCGGGAAGAAATCGCCCATCGGGAAGCGGTCGAGCGGGTCATCGACTTCCTCGATCTGCACGCTTCCCGCGAACAGCGGATCGCCGGGCTCCCGTACGGCACCCGCAAGGTGGTGGAAGTCGGTCGGGCGCTCGCCATGGAGCCCCGGATCGTCCTTCTGGACGAGCCGGCTTCCGGGCTGTCCACAGAGGAATCGCGGGACATGCAGTTCTGGATCAGCGATATCCGCGCGGAGCTCGGCATCACCATCCTCATGGTCGAGCACGACATGGGGCTGGTTTCCGCCGTTTCGGACCGGGTGCTGGTGCTGGCCGAAGGCCGGGTGATCGCGCTCGGCACCCCGGCGGAGGTGCAGTCGCATCCCGAGGTCCTGCATGCGTTCCTCGGAATTGACCGGGAGCCCGAGGCATGAGCGGCGCCCTCCTCGAGGTCCGCAACCTGGAGAGCTACTACGGACCCGTGCTGGCCATCCGTGGCATCAGCCTCGACGTGCAGGAGGGGACCATTGTGACCGTGCTCGGCGCCAACGGAGCCGGCAAGACCACCCTTCTGAAAACGATTTCGGGCGTACTGAATCCGGAGAAAGGGGCGGTGCGGTTCGCTGGTGAAGCCATCGCCCGCAAAGAGCCCGACGCGATTGTGCGGCGGGGTATCGTGCACGTACCCGAGGGACGCGAGATCTTTCCGTTGCTGACCGTGGCCCAAAATCTCGAGATGGGCGCCTACTGCCGTGCAGACCGCGGCATCGCCGCGGATATCAGCAGGGTCGTCGACTATTTTCCGATCCTTCAGGAACGGATGGCGCAGCCTGCCGGCACGCTGTCAGGCGGCCAGCAGCAGATGCTCGCCGTCGCGCGCGGGCTGATGGCGCGTCCGAAGCTGATGCTGCTCGACGAGCCGTCCCTCGGTCTTTCGCCCCTGCTGGTGCGCGGCATCTTCAACGTCATCCGACGCCTCAACCAGGAACGCGGGATCAGCGTGCTGCTCGTGGAGCAAAACGCCCGGCTGGCGCTCGAGGTCGCGGATTTCGGCTACGTGATGGAGACCGGCCGCATCGTGTTGGACGGCTCCACGGAGGCCCTCAAGGAAAGTCGGGACATCCAGGAGTTCTACCTTGGCGGCCACCAGAACAGCGCGCGTGGCGACCGACGCTGGAAACGCCGGAAGTCCTGGAGGTGAGCTCCTCCGTGTCAACCCTGCCGCCGGAGGCCGGCCAGGCGGTCCCCGCCGACCAGGCCGCGCCCAGTGCCCCGTACCTGATCGACGGGTGCGACACGGTGCCGAAGCTGTTCCTGCACCGCTGCCGGACGTTGGAGGAACGGATCGCCCACCGGGAAAAGACGCTGGGGATCTGGCGGAGCCATACTTGGGCGCGGTTCCTCGACGCCGCCCGGGCAATCGGCATGGGGCTTGCGTCGCTCGGCCTCAAGCGAGGCGACGTGGTGTCCGTTCTCTCCGAAGACAACAAGGAATGGCTGTATGCCGATCTCGGGGTCCAGTGCATGGGCGGGATCACGAACGGCATCTATCCGACGGACAGCGCCGAGCAGGTGGCGTTCCTGCTCGCCGATTCGAAGAGCCGGTTCCTGATCGTCGAGAATGACGAGCAGCTCGACAAGTTCCTCGAGATCCGCGACCGCGTCCCGAACGTGCTCAAGTGCATCGTGGTCGAGCGGGACGGATTGCGCGGATTCGCCGACGAATCCGTGATGTTTCTCGACGAGCTGTACGAGCTGGGCGCCCGCGCCCACTCCGCGGACCCGGGGCGCTTTGAACGCGAAATCGCCGCGTCGCGTCCCGATGACACCGCCATTCTGATTTACACCTCCGGGACGACCGGACAGCCGAAGGGGGCGATGATCTCCCACGAGAACATCGTCTTTTCCGTGCAGTCGGGCCTCCGCATGCTCCCCGTCGAGGATGGGGACGAGCAGTTGTGCTTTCTGCCGCTCTGCCACGTGCTCGAACGTCTGCTGTCCGCCTTCGTGCCGCTGGCCGCGAAATCGGTGGTCAACTTCGCCGAGAGTCCCGACACCGTCTTCGACAACCTGCGCGAGGTCTCGCCATCGTTCTTCACCGCGGTGCCGCGACTCTGGGAAAAGATCTATTCGCGCATCATGCTGCTGAACGAAGAGGCAACGCCGCTCGGCCGGTGGGCGTTCGGCCGGGCGGTCGCCTGCGGCATGCAGCGGGCCGAATTCCGGATGACGGGCCGCCGGGTTCCGGACTGGCTTGAGGCGCGCTACCGGCTCTGGGACTGGCTGGTGCTGGCCAACGTGCGGCGGATGATCGGACTTGACCGCGCGCGTCGCGTCGCGACGGGAGCCGCCCCCATTTCGCCGGACCTGGTGAAGTGGTACTGGGCGATCGGGCTGGTCATGCTTGAGGGCTACGGGCAGACCGAGAGCTCGGGCGTGCTTTCGGTCAACCTGCCGGACCGCAACGAGACCGGCTCGATCGGCGTTGCGGTCCCGGGCGTGGAAATGCGGATCGCGGAAGACGGCGAGATCGTGGCCAAGGGGCCCCTCGTGTTTCAGGGGTACTGGAACAATCCCGACAAGACCGCGGAGACCATTCGTGACGGATGGTTGCATACGGGCGATGTGGGGCGGGTCGACAACCGGGGATTCTTCTGGATCACCGGGCGCATCAAGGACATCATCATCACGGCCGGGGGGAAGAACATCACGCCAGCGACGATGGAGAACCAGATGAAGTTCTCTCCGTACATCGCGGACGCTGTCGTGGTCGGCGATCGCCGGAAGTACCTCACGGCGCTGATCATGATTGATCAGGAAAACGTGGAACGCTTCGCGCAGGAGCGCCGCGTGCCGTTCTCGGATTTCGCTTCGCTGTGCGCTGCGGAACCCGTGCAGGCGCTGATCCGTACGGAAGTCGAAGCCGTCAACAACCGGTTCGCGCGGGTCGAGCAGGTGAAGGACTTCCGCCTGATCGACTGCCTGCTCACAGCTGAGGACGATGAGCTGACACCGACAATGAAGCTTCGCCGCGACTTCGTGCAGCGCAAGCACGAGGCGTTGATCGCGGAAATGTACTGACTTCGTCAAGGAGGACGAACATGAGGTTCCTGAAATTTCTGGCGGCAACGCTGATCGTCGCGACACCCGCCTTCGCCGAGCAGGGCGTCAGTGATGACGAGGTCGTCATCGGTTCCGTGAACGACCTGTCCGGAATCTTTGCGGCCTTCGGCGCGCCCGCGGTCACCGCCGCGCAGATGCATTTCGACGTGGTCAACGCCGCTGGCGGCATTCACGGCCGGACCATCCGATTCGTCGTCGAGGACAGCAGCTACCAGATGCAGAAAGCGATGCAGGGGTACAACAAGCTCGTGAACCGAGACCAGGTGTTCGCGATGCTGCTGTCGCTGGGCACACCCATGAACCTCGCCGGTTACAAGCTGACGACGCCCAAGAACATTCCGAACATTTCGCCCCTGTCCGCGGCGCGGCAGCTGCTGGACGAGCCTATTCGCCTGCGCTTCGTCGGCTCCAGCACGTACTACGACCAGCTGCGACTCGCCACACAGTACATGGTGGAGCACCACGACGTCGCGACCGTCTGCACCATGTACATCCCGTCCGACTTCGGGATCGAGATCCAGGAAGCCGTCAGCGACGAAGCCGCCGCGAACGGCGCAGTGAGCTATGTCACCGAGACCACCCACAAGCCGGATGAGACCGACTTTGCCGGATCCCTTCAGAAGCTGAACGCGGAAGGCTGCGAGATGGTGGCGCTGGCGCTCGGCATTCGTCAGACCATTACGGTCCTCGGGACCGCGAAGAAGCTCGGCTTCGATGACATCAGGTTCGTCGGTTCGTCGGCCACCTTCCATACCCTTCTCGCCAAGGTGCCCGGCGGTCTGACCGAGGGCATGTACGCCGCCGCTGGCTGGGCCGATCTGGCTGCGCGGGCCGACCAGCCCGGACCGGCGGCCTTCATCGCGGCCTACACGGAAGCGCACGGGGAATTTCCGGGAACCGGCGCCTTGCTCGGCTACGCCGCGGCGACCGGGCTGACCCGGGCGCTCGAGAAGGCAGGGCGCGATCTCACCGTCGACAGCTTTCTGAACGCCATGGAGAGCGTCGACTACTACGACTCCATCCTCGACGCTCACGTCGACTATTCGGCCGACGACCATCAAGGCTCGGACGAGGTCATTCTCTCGGTGATCGAAGGCGGACAGTGGAAGGAACTCGCCCGACTCCAGTGAACTGAGACACTGCCGGCGGCTGTCCGGGCGACGGCGGGCAATCGGCTTCGCTCGTCGCCGCGCCTTACGCAGATGCGTGTGTCAACCGGGAGGCTGAGCCCTTGGCCTCCCGGGGCCGCCCACCCGCAGGTCGGGAAGTACGTGCTCGCGAAGCGGATTCGCCCTGTCCAGCACCTGCCAGAGCCCGTCCTCGACCACGGCACGCAGCGTGGAACCGGTATCCAGGGCGTGGCGCCTGGCGCGGCAGAGAAGTTCATCGTGAATATCGAGGGTCGTCTTCATATGACCCCTATTGGCCATACCAGTGAGCATGGGTAGGCATCTCCGGGCTTCGTCAACTCGGAATGCCCGGAGCTCTCATCTACTCTCTGAATCTTCCACAATCCCGCCCTGCACAGGAGGCAACCGTGGCCGACCAGATCGAACTTCTCAACCCGCCCGCCGCCGCTCCGGCGCAGGGCCTCTATTCCCAAGCCGCGTTCATGCCGGCCGGGCTTGGCACCTACCACATCGCCGGTCAGGTCGCCGTCGATAGCGACGGAGCCATCGTCGGTAGCGACGACTTCGCCGCCCAGGTCCGCCAAGTCTACGAAAACCTGGCATCGGTATTGAACGGCATCGGCGAGAGCTGCGACAGCATCGTTTCCATGCGGACCTATCTGGTCGACGCAAACCTGCTCCCGACCTTCATGGAGGTCCGCGCAAAGGTCTTTCCGAGTCTGTTCAGCGGGCCCGACTATCCTCCCAACACACTGCTGATCATCGACGGACTGGTCCGGAAGGAATTCCTTATCGAAGTGGAGGCTGTGGCCGCCCGACGAAGCCCCTGAACCCGCGCTCATGCGCGGTCGAGCCCTCGTTCAACACGGCGCAGATCGGCGCCGGCCCCGTCTCCGGCCGCCAGGTCTCGTGTGCGGATGACAGGCCGGTCGGAACGCACACGTTGTAGCCGTTTGGCAGTCGCTCGACGGCAATCGGCGCGCCGTAGACCCTGGAACAGGGCCCCCGGCGTCAGCACCTCGATGGGGCGGCTCGCGGCTTGGACGGTGCCATCGCCTGGGAGAAGCTCGCGCAGCGGCACACCCCGTCTCGGTACCCGGCCGGGCTGACATCGCCTCTGAAGGATTTCAAGCTTCGGCTGGCGGTTGACGGCGACAGGCCGGTCAAAGCTTGATCGCAGCTTCCGGGCTTGGGTCGGTGTGAGGCTACTAGGATACCTATCCGTCGCCCCCTGGGTTTTGCCACGGATCGAGTAATCGAACATCGAAATTCACGAAGTCCTTCACGTTTCTGGTCACAAGGATCAGGTCATGTTGAAGGGCCAATGCCGCGATGTGAGCATCGGCTGCGGCAGGCCGCCGCCCAACACGGTCGCCATCTCCCATAAGGCGCCCCCACACCGAAGCCGTCCGACCATCGAATGGCAAGACGCGTCCATCAAATTGGCGGGCGAGATCCTGCTCTATCCATTTTTCAAATCGTTCGCGGCGCGCCTGGTCTCTAACCTTCCGTGCGCCTCGAACCAGTTCTCCCAGGGTTTGGGCAGCAAGAAAGAGATCTGTCGGAACCCGGGCGCCGATCCAGTCGAGTACTGCCTTCTCGGGGTTTGGCCTGACGGTTTCGCTGACAATGTTGGTGTCGAGTAGAAAGGCCATCAGTCGAGATCGGCAGAACGGCCGGAGGAGCGGTCGCGCTCGATCGACAGTTCCGCGTCGGTCAGAGGCGAGGCACGAAAGAAGGCAACCAACTCGGAGCCAGTCTTCGCCCTCGGGACGGCTAGCATCGACTGGAGAGATTCACGAATGCGTTCTGCTTCCTGGCCATCTGAACGCAGGGCACTGGCTATCGCCTTGACTAGTGGGGCGTCTCGGGAGGGAACCGTGACTTCCACGCGTTTGGCGCCACTGGTCCTGATCCTCTTTCGGTGACGAGAGACGCGGGAAGCCCCTTGAGTCTTCAGGTTTGCCGGGTTCACGGCAGCCCCTTTCTTCCGGTAACGTTACCGGATATTGGAGCATCGCCCGGTCGTATGTCAAGTGCAAGTGCGTTTCGGTGTTCCTTGGCGCCACGGGGCTGTCCGCGCCGGCCCAAGACCGCGGCGAGCCCCGTAGCGCGAAAGTGGCGGTCCTGCCCGCACTCACTGTGAATTGGCTGCCACCGCCCGCGGAGACGAGATTGGCAGCGCTACCTCGAGGGCAGGTCCATCCAAGATACTAGGACGCGGATGCGAGGCTAGTCGGCACGCAAACGTTGTAACCACTCGGCAGGCGTTCGACGGCAATCGGCGCACCGTAGACCCTGGACAGGACCTCCGGCGTCAGCACCTCGATGGGGTGACCCGCGGCTTGGGTGGTACCATCGCCCAGCAGGTGGACGCTGGTCGCGTATGTGAACGCGTGATCGGGATTGTGGGTCGAAAGCACGACGCCCAGACCGGCCGCTGCCAGCTTCCTTACCTCGTTCAACACCAGAATCTGATTGCCGAAATCGAGACTGGCGGTCGGCTCATCCATGACAATCAGCTGAGCGTCCTGGGCCAGCGCCCTGGCAATCAGGACCAGCTGCCGCTGGCCCCCGGAAATCTGCGTGTAGTCCCGCTCGGACAGATCATCGATTCCCAACTGGGCGAGCGCGGCGGTCGCGCGATCCCGGTCCTCCCGGGTCGGACCGGAGAACGTGCCGCGGTGGGAGGTCCGTCCCATCAGGACCATGTCGCCCACGGCGTACGGGAAGACCGTCGCGTGGGCTTGCGGAACGTACGCCATTGCTCGGGCGATGTGCCGGCGGTCAAGCGAAAGAATGTCGCGATCATCGACCAGGACCCGTCCGGCCTGGCGCGGGATCAGCCCAAGCAGGGTCTTGAACAGCGTGGTCTTGCCGCAGCCGTTCGGTCCGAGCAGACACATGATTTCGCCTGCCTGCAGCGTCAGGTCGACCGCCCGCCCGACGGGGAACCGGGGATAGCCGAACCCCAGTCCCTCGGCCCGCAACACGCTCACCAGCTGCGCCGTCCGGTCGCGAGCAGCCAGAGAAACACTGGGGCTCCCACGAATGCGGTCAGAATCCCCAGAGGCGTTTCGGTCGCCGCCATAGTCCGGGCGATCGTGTCCACAATCAGGAGGAAACCTGCCCCCATGATCATCGCGGCCGGAAGCAGACGATCGAAGTTCGGCCCGACGACCAGGCGGGCGATATGGGGCATCACCAGACCAACCCACCCGACCACGCCCGAAATCGCCACCACGCTTGCGGTCATCAATGTTGCAGCCGCGACCAACAGCACGCGAAGCCGGCGCGGGTCGATGCCGAGCGCGGTTGCTTCCTCGTCGCCCAGCGTCATCAGGTTCATCTGCCAGCGCAGCAGGACCAGCGGCACCAGGCCGACCGCCACGAAGGGCAATACCGACCAGACGTCACCCGGTTGCGTGCCGGCCAGCGAGCCCAGCAGCCAAAACGTGATCGCGGGAAGCTGATCGTACGGATCGGCCAGGATCTTCACCAGCGAAATGCACGCACCCGCCAGTGCTCCGAGCACGACGCCCGCAAGCACCAAGACCAGCATCGGATCGTGGCCGCGGACCGCCGTTGCGACGGCGTACACCAGTGCGACCGTCCCCAGCCCTCCCGCGAAAGCGAAGCCCTGAGTCACGACCACGGGCATCGACATCAAGATGCCCACTGCGGCGCCCAATCCGGCTCCGGTAGACACGCCGAGGATGTCCGGCGACACCAGCGGATTCCGGAACAGGCCCTGATAGACCGTCCCGGCAGCCGCCAGGGCGGCGCCTACCAGCAAGGCTGCCAGCACGCGCGGAATGCGCACCGAGAACAACACGGTCTCGAGCTGGGCATCCGTTTCGCCCACCGATCCCCCGGCGTAATCGAGCAACGCGTCGAGGACCTGGACGACCGAGACGGGATACGGCCCGACCGTGATGGCTAGGAGGGTAAGCAGCAGCAGACCGGCGGCCATGCCGCCAACGATCGGACCGGCGGCTCGCGCGCGCGGTCGTTCCGGATTGCCGGGCGGGTTCAATCGGTCAATCGGGTTAGCAACTCATCCGTCAGATCGACATGATAGAACAGGCGGTAAAACGATCGGGCATCTTCCTGCCAGTCGGATCGCATCCGATCTGGATAGAACAGCCCGCTCAGCCATCGCAGTCCGATGATGCGGTTGACGGACGGCGGCCGGTCGATCCAGCCGAACGGGGACGTCGGCGCCAGGAACACGCGACCCTGCCGCACGGCGTCGATGGGTTCCCAGAGCCGACTCGACCACACCTGTGCGTAGAACGTCCGGTCCCATGTGATGATCGTGTCAGGATTGGCGAGAATCAGCTGCTCGACGGACATCTGCGTGAGTCCGCGCCGGCTCGCCTCGTCGGAGTTGACGCCGGCCACGTTCCGCCCGCCCGCCCGCTCGATGATTTCCGTGTTGATCGATCCCTGCAAGCCGGTCTCCAGCCCCGAGGGCGTCCGCGCAAGATAGACCCGCGGACGGCCGCTCTCCGGCATATCCGCGAGGACGGATTCGAGGTCGGCAAGCAGTGTTTCCACGTGCGCTGCCAGCGCCTCGGCCCGCTCCGGGACCCCGAGCACGTCGCCCATTAACCGCAACGCGGATGCCGTGTGTTCGAACCGTCCGTCGATCAGCAGGTACGGGATGCCGGTCTGCGCCTGCAGGCGGTCGGCCAGCGAGATGTGCGCGCGCCGTACCGCCCCGAAGTCAAAGATCAGATCGGGTTTGGTGCGAAGCACGACTTCGAGATTCGCAGTATTTCCGCGACCCGTGAGACGGCCGGTCTCGGGCAGTCCCCGGTACGCTTCCGGCAGGTAGCGCTCGTCTTCCGGCGAAGGCGCTCTCGGCCAGCCGATGAGGCGGTCCGGCGCGAGGACGTACAGCAGAACGGCCGCGGGCGGCCCGGCCGCGTAGACCCTCTGGACCGTGTCCGGGATTGTCACCGTCCGGCCAGCGGAATCGGTAACCGAGCGGGCCTGGGCAGCACCAACGGAGCCTGCAAGCGCCACCATGGTCACGAGGATCACCGCGTTTCGCATTGCCGGCTCCGGCTCCCGCGTACGCGAGCACTGACGTGGCCTCACGGCGACGCCACTTGAGGCCAAGTGCCGTCCAGGCACCGCACAAGCGTACAGCGGTCGTGTGCAGAATCGAGGCACTGGTTCGCGGCAATGGCGACAACGCCGGCCACGCGACAGCGTCATCGAATATGGTCGGTTGGAACGCCTGCGGCGACCCTATGGTGGTGTCGACGGCAACTGCGGAGGAACGGATGATCCAGCAGGTACTCGATTTCTGGTTCGAGCTCCACGGCCCCGATCAGTGGTGGGCCAAGGATGTCGCGTTCGACGAAACGATCCGCACGAAGTTCGGTACGCTCCACGAGCGCGCCGCCCGTGCTGAACTCGACCATTGGCGGGCCACGCCCGATGGCCGTCTCGCTGAAATTATCTTGCTGGACCAGTTCGCCCGCAATCTCTACCGCGACGACGCACGTGCCTTCGCGTACGACGGCATGGCGCTGGTGCTGGCGCAGGAGGCGGTGCGCGCCAGTGCTGACCAGGCGGTCCCGCTGGACCGGCGGGTGTTCTTCTACATGCCCTATCAGCACAGCGAATCGGCACGCGTCCACGAGGCCGCCGTACCGCTATTCGAAGCTCTCGGAGACGCGAACAGTCTGGACTACGAATTTCAGCACAAGGCGATCATCGATCGTTTCGGGCGTTATCCGCATCGGAACGCTGTGCTTTCGCGTCCCTCCACACCGGAGGAGATCGCCTTCCTCAAGACCGAAGGCTCCTCCTTCTGAACGCCATCCCGACCAAACGCTAGATGTCGATATCCACACCGACCGGGCAATGGTCGGAGCCGTGCTCGTCGGGCCAGATGAATGCTTTGCGGACCCGCTTCATCGCCGTTGGCGACGCCAGCACATAGTCGATTCTCCAGCCGACGTTCCGCTCGCGCGCGCCGCCCCATTGGCGCCACCAGGTGTAGTGCCCCGGGAGGTCGGGATGCAGCGCACGAAACGTGTCCACCCAACCGGCATCCACCCAGCGATCGAGTTCTGCCCGTTCCTCGGGCAGGAAGCCGCTGTTGTTCACGTTGGTCTTCGGGCGGGCCAGGTCGATTTCGCAGTGGGCCGTGTTGTAATCGCCGACCACGAACACGGGGCCCCGGCGCCGCATGCGCTGAATGCGCTCGAACACCGCCTCATAGAAATCGAGTTTGTAGGGAACCCGGCTGTTGTCGCGATCTTTCCCGCTGCCTTTCGGGAAGTAGGCGTTGACCACGGCAAACCTGCTGCCGCGGCTCCGGAAGTGGGCAGCCATGTACCGGCCTTCGACGTCGAAGCGGCGTTCACCGAGCGAGGTGTCCACGCGATCCGGCTCGATGCGGGAATACATCCCGACGCCGCTGTAGCCCCGGCGCTCCGCCGGTACGAACACGGCGTTCCAGCCGGAGGGTGACCGGGCAGCCTCGGGGACCTGTTCGGGTAGCGCCCGGACTTCCTGGATCCCCACTATCGCGGCATCCGATCTCGCCAGGAAATCCATGAAGCCGCGCCGAACGCACGCGCGAATCCCGTTTACGTTCCAGCTCACGATCCGCATACGTGCGCATCCTTCCATGCCGCCGTTACACCGTCGATCATCACATCCATCTTGACGTTGGAGATCTCGTGCAGAAGAGCATCAAGGCCGTTCGCCGTCTGCCCGTCATCAGGCTGTCTCTCGGCCGGCACCTATCCCGATACGCTACCACTGTCGTCGGCCTCAGCCAGCGCGGTCCGCGCCAGGCGGGTGGGACGATTCTCAGTGGCGTGCCCTTGAATCGGTCGCGGGCACGTCGACACGGCGGGCGGGGCAGGGCCGGAAGACGGAGTTCAGTCCTGCCTCGTTTACGGGGTGTGCCCCATCGCCGCAGGCGCCATTGGGGCGTTTGTCAAGGCGTATGGCCGGCCTGGCCCATACCCCACCGCGGCCGATCGCCGCGAGGATCTCGTCCACCACCGCATCGCTCACGGCGGACCGGCAGTCCTCGTCGCCCGCCACCGTCTTTCCGGACAGCGCGGCGCACCGCCCCTTCCGGACCGGCCAGCAACTGCCCGGTCCGGACCAATTGCATCATGCCGCCTTCGCTGTAGTACCGGACTGGATCATCGCGCGGGTATCGTTGACGAGCGCCTGGCCGGCCTCAGCTACCGCGTCTCCCAACACGTCGATCCAGTGCTGACCGTGTGATGCCACGCGGTGCACCAGACCAATACGCCGCGAGGGCTCCGGAGCGGCGAAACGGAAGAGGCCCAGTTCCGGAGAATTCTTGCGCTCGGTGATGATTGCCGTCTCCGGAAGCAAAGTCAGTCCGGCACCGCTTGCCACGAGCCTGCTCAGGGTGGCCAACGACCCGGCGCCGCGACGCACCTCCTGCAGTCGCCAGGTTGCACAGACCCCACGGATCTGTTCGCCCAGACAGTGCCCCTCGTCAAGCGTGAGCAACGGACCGAGGTCGGCTCGAGACAGGTCCGGCGGGCGGGGCGCGCCCTCAAACGCGTGCGTGACGGCAGCCAGGCGCTCAGGGCGCCCGGCCAGCAGGAAGCGATCCTCGAACAGCTCCCGCTCCGGCAGTTCGAGTACCCCCAGCGGCAGCGATACGACGGCGGCGTCGAGGCGGCCGGCGAGAAGATCGGACACCAGGGTCTGACCCGAAGCCTCCCTGAGGTCAAGCTCGATCCGCGGTGACGCGGACTGGAGACGCTCAAGGACTCCCGGCAGCAGGTAGGGCGCCAACGTCGAAACCATGCCGACAGAGACCCTGAGCGAAGTCTCCGCGAACCGCTTTCCCAAGGTTTCCAGCAACAACGTCTCGTCCAGGACTCTCAACGCCTGCTGATGCACATCGCGGCCCAGCTGCGTGAGAATGATTCCGCGGCGGTCACGTTCGACCAGTGGACCGCCGAGGATGCCTTCCAGTTCCTGAATCTGCAGTGACAGCGCTGGCTGTGAAACAAACACGCTTTCGGCCGCGCGACTAAACGAGCCATGCTCGACAAGTGCTCGGAAATACCGCAACTGGCGTAACGTTACCCTCACGTCCTCTTCCTTTCCCATCGCGGCGGCGCCGCTCTCACAGTCCGCCGCAAAGCTCTTATTTCAGCCCGTCCGCGAATACGGTTTCGGGCCCTCGCCGCACATAACGCGCGGCCACTACCGGTGGCTCCGCCAGCGTCCCCGCCGCGCTATGTGCCCGTCTTCGTGGGCGTTCGGCGACCGGAAACTTGGCTTCAGCAGCTGGGACCGTTCCACCAACCGGAACCCGAACCGTCAGACGTGTTCTGCGGTCCCTGTTCGCAATTGGCCCCGATGCCGCCCGCGACTTCGCCCTGTTCGGCCTCTTCGAGCACGTCCGCCTGATCCAAGGAAGGCATGCTGTCGTCGACTACCGTCATTGCTTGATCACCCATGATCGTCTCCTGTTCCAACATCCCGAAGCCGGCTGACTTCAGAGCACCTGCCTAATCGGTGCTGCCAATAATATTGGCTATAGTTATCGATAATGGCCAATACCGATTAATAATAGTCATCATCAGATATTCTTATTAATACACGTTTGCGGGGAACCCGCGCGGATTGCGGCTGCAACGGCAAATGAGCTTGGTTGGGCATTCAATGGCCGTCGCCAGGAAACGCGGGCCAGCCTTCGAATCCTTGATCGCCTCGGACCGGGCCCAGGCCCGACAGTTCAACAACCACGGGCTTGAGTTGCGCGCCGACGGATCAACGTCCTTCGGGCGACGGGCGCGGTACCGGAGCTCAGCGCCGGGCGGCTGGATCCGTGGTCTTCATCTTTCAGGCTTCGTCGGGGAGAGCGTCCGGGGCCAAGCCACCCTTGACTTGCAGTCGATCCCGGACAATCCCTGCGCCGTCGCGGTGATGCTTGACCAGCCGTCAGGCGAAACGGTTTAGAAGAGGCCGGCCTTCACGCATCCGGACAATATTGTCCGCAATGACGGCGAACCGCCGCTCCAGCATCGGGGTGCTCCAGGCCGATGTGTGCGGGGTCATCCAGACGTTGGGGAGGCCCTCGAAGTCGAATCGCGAGGGCCGTACATCCGATGGTCCATCAGGACCTGGGTACTGGTACCAGACGTCGATGACCGCGCCGCCGATGGCATTGTTTTCCAGGGCCCGGAACAGCGCTTCCTCGTCGACCACCAGTCCTCGCCCGACGTTGATCAACACGGCTTCTGCCTTCATCGCCGCGAAGACCCGGGCATCGACCATCCCGTGCGTCGCCGCGGTCAGCGGGCAGGCAACCACCAGGTAATCGTACCGGGAGGCGTCCTCAACTAGGCCATCGGGCGTGACCGCTTGGGTGAGCGGAGGTTCGAGAGCAGGATGTGCCGTCACCGTCCGGACTTCCATGCCAAAGGCGTCGGCACGCTTCGCCAAGGCTCTCCCGATCCGGCCGTAGCCAAGGATTCCAAGCACTCGGCCCTGCAATTCCCCATGCGTAGGCCCGCCGGCAACCAGGCTGTCGGACCAGTCCCCGGATCGGAATCGCCGGTCGGTCGCGGTCACCCCGATCGCATGCTCGAGCATCGCCCGCATGCAGTACTCGGCAATCGGAACTTCGTGTTCGAATACGTTGCAGGCGGCACAACCGGCCGGAAGCGCAGACACATCGACGGAATCGGTGCCGGCGCCCGGCAGGTGCAGCAAGCGCAGCTTGGGCGCCGGTGGGTTGGTCGCCGGCCAATCCATGGTGACGACGACTTCAGCGGTTGCGAGCGCCTCCGCCCAGGCATCCGGGTCGGAACCCGCACACCGCAGCACATGCGGCAGTGTCAGGCTCGCGTGCAGCAACTCCGCATAGCCCTCACCCATGACCCCGTTGAACGCAACATGGACGGGGGACCCGTCCCCGCTCACTTGGGCAGGTCCAAGACATCCCGCATACCGTAAAAGCCAGGCGGCTGGCGCACTGCCCACGCAGCGGCATGCACTGCACCGCGCGCGAAGATGGCGCGCTCATGCGCCCGGTGCCCGAGCTCCAGCCGTTCGCCGGCGCCGGCAAATACCACCGTATGGTCACCGACGACGTCGCCGCCACGGAGCACGCCGTAACCGATCGTGCCACGTTGCCGAGGGCCGGTATCGCCATCCCGTCCACGTACCGCGGATGCCTCGGGATCGACTCCTCGACCGGCCGCGGCAGCCTGGCCGAGGGCCAACGCCGTCCCTGACGGTGCGTCGCGCTTGGCCCCATGGTGCATTTCCATGATCTCGATATCCCATTCGGGTCCGAGCGCCGTCGCAGCAGTTTCCACCAGATGGGACAGCAAATTGACACCGAGGCTCATGTTGGCGGACCACACCACTGGCACGCGCGTGCTCGCGTGGCGTAGCGCCTCCATCTGTGCGCGATCCAAGCCGGTCGTTCCAATCACCATGCCGGTGCCGGCTTCGGCGGCGGCGGACGCGTGTCGAACCGTGGCTTCGGGAATGGTGAATTCGATGGCGACATCGACCTTCGCAAAGAACGCGTCGGCCACGTCGGTGATCGCAACTCCCACGTCGTCCAGGCCGGCGATGCGTCCCGCGTCCGTCCCGACCGACGCATGACCCGTTTGTTCGAGCGCACCGGTCAGCACACCGCTCCCCGAGGCCACCGCGCGCACCAAGGCCTGCCCCATGCGGCCGGCGGCGCCGATGACTCCGATACGGACGGGGGCGGTCACGAAGCTGCGCTGCGACGGACGGCAGCCCGGAACTTGGCGATCGATGGGTAGTTGCTGTCCGTCATGTCGTTGGCGAATGCCTCCAGCGCCTGCTTCTGCTTACGCGTCAGCTTCGAAGGTATCTCGACGCTGATCTGCACGTAGAGGTCGCCGTGTCCGGAACGCTGCAGACGGGGCATGCCCTTGCCGCGGAGCCGGAACTTCTGGCCGTTCTGTGCGCCAGGCGGAATCGCCAGTTTCACGCGCCCCCCATCCAGCGAAGGCACGACCACTTCGTCGCCCAGCACCGCCGTTTCGAATGAAATTGGAACGATCATCTGGAGGTGTTCGCGGTCGCGCTCGAAGAGCGGATCCGGCTCGATCTCCATGAAGACATAGAGGTCGCCCGCGCGACCCCCGGGGGCACCTGCCTCGCCCTTGCCGGTAAGCCGGAGGCGGGTGCCGTCATCGACACCCGGCGGGATCTTGACTTCGACGGACCGGGAGCGGCGAATCCGCCCGCCGCCATGGCAGGCGCTGCAGGGGACTTCGATGACCTGGCCCCGGCCGCGGCATGACGGGCAGGTCTGCTGAAAGATCATCATGCCTCGCCGCGCCGACATTTCGCCGGAACCGTTACACGTACTGCAGGTCGCCAGGCGGTTGCCCTCCGCCCCTGAACCACCGCAGCGTTCGCAGGTTTCCTCGGCCGAGAAACGAATCGTCTTGTTCGCGCCGTGGTAGGCCTCTTCGAGGGTCACCGCCAAGGCGTACTGGAGGTCGGCGCCACGGGCCGAGCGGGTAGTACGTCGGCCACCACCCATGAAATCCCTGAAGATGCTGTCGAAGATGTCGCCAAAGCCGCCGAACCCGCCGGCGCCAGCCGAGCCGGCCTGGAGTCCCTCCTCGAAGGCCGCATGCCCCATCTGGTCATATGCACTGCGCCGTTCCGGGTCTTTCAGGACCTCGTAGGCGCGGTTGACGTCCTTGAATGTCTGCTCGGCCTTGCTGTCGCCCGGATTGCGGTCGGGGTGGTGCTCCTTGGCTAGGCGTCGGTACGCGCTCTTGATGGCCTGGGCGTCGGCATTGCGCTCGACGCCGAGCACTTCGTAGAAGTCAGGCATGCGGACCCCTGCCGGCTAGCGGCGGAATGAACACGGACGGCCCCGCGGCCTGCCGGCGCCTTCTCTCAGGATCGGGGCCGGTCCTTGGTGTCGTCCTCCTGCACCTCCTCGAAATCGGCATCGTAGACGGTGCCGTCGTCGGCATCCTCTGCTGCCGCTCCGTTGGAGGCCGCGGCGCCCTCGGCCCCGGCTCCCGCCGCTTCGGCCGTTGCCTGGGCATACATCACCTCGCCAAGCTTCATCGAGGCCTTGTTGAGCGCCTCGGTCTTGGCGGCGATGGCAGCGGCATCCGCGTCGTCCTTCTCGACCTCCGTCTTGAGGTCGGCAAGCGCCGTGTCGATCGCCGTCCGGTCGTCCTCGCCCAGCTTGTCGCCGTGCTCGCCGAGGCTTTTCTCGGTCGCGTAGATGAGGCTGTCAGCCTGGTTCCGGGCTTCCACCGCCTCCCGCCGCGCCTTGTCCTCCGCCGCATGCTGGTCGGCTTCGTTGACCATCCGGTTGATGTCATCCTCGCTCAACCCGCCGGACGCCTTGATCTGGATCTGCTGCTCCTTGCCCGTGGCCTTGTCCTTGGCCGACACGTTGACGATGCCGTTGGCGTCGATGTCGAATCCGACCTCGATCTGGGGCATGCCGCGCGGCGCCGGCGGAATGCCGACGAGATCGAACTGGCCAAGCGCCTTGTTGTCGGATGCCATCTCGCGCTCGCCCTGGAACACGCGAATCGTCACGGCCGTCTGATTGTCCTCGGCGGTCGAGAACGTCTGGCTCTTGCGGGTGGGAATGGTGGTGTTGCGGTCGATCAGGCGCGTGAACACGCCGCCCAGGGTCTCGATGCCGAGCGACAGCGGGGTCACGTCGAGCAGCAGAACGTCCTTGACGTCACCGGCCAGGACCGCGCCCTGAATGGCGGCGCCGATGGCGACCACCTCGTCGGGATTCACGCCCTTGTGCGGATCGCGGCCGAAGAAATTCTTGACGGTCTCGATGACCCTCGGCATCCGGGTCATGCCGCCGACCAGGACCACTTCCTCGATTTCGCCGGCGCTGACCCCGGCGTCCTCGAGCGCCTTGCGGCACGGCACCACGGTGCTCTGGATCAGGTCGTCGACCAGCTTCTCGAGCTGGGACCGCGTGATCTTCATGTTGAGGTGCTTCGGCCCGCTCGCGTCCGCCGTCACGAACGGCAGATTGACCTCGGTCTGCCCGGTGCTGGATAGCTCGATCTTGGCCTTTTCGGCCGCCTCCTTGAGGCGTTGCAGGGCAAGCTTGTCCTCCCTGAGGTCGATGCCGTTGTCCTTCTGGAACTCGTCGGCGAGGTACTCGACCACGCGCATGTCGAAGTCCTCGCCCCCGAGGAAGGTGTCGCCGTTGGTGGACTTGACCTCGAACACACCGTCGCCGATCTCGAGAATCGAAACGTCGAAGGTGCCGCCGCCGAGGTCGTACACAGCCACCAGGCCGCTTTCGCGCTTGTCGAGCCCGTAGGCCAGGGCCGCAGCCGTCGGCTCGTTGATGATCCGAAGTACCTCGAGGCCCGCGATCTGGCCGGCATCCTTGGTCGCCTGACGCTGGGAGTCATTGAAGTAGGCGGGCACCGTGATGACCGCCTGGCTGATCTCGCCGCCGAAATGCGATTCGGCCGTCTCCTTCATCTTCTGCAGCACATACGCGCTGATCTGGCTCGGGGCGTAACTCTTGCCACTTGCCCGCACCCAAGCGTCACCGTTGTCGGCCTTGACGATCTCGTAGGGCACCATTTCCCGATCCTTGGTGACCTTCTCGTCGCTGAAGTTCCGGCCGATGAGGCGCTTGATCGCGAAGAACGTGTTTTCGGGATTGGTGACCGCCTGCCGCTTCGCGGTCTGACCGACCATGGTCTGGCCATCTTCGGCAAATGCGACCACCGAGGGGGTCGTCCGGCTACCTTCAGCATTCTCGATCACGCGCGCACTGCTGCCGTCCATGACAGCGATACAGGAGTTCGTGGTGCCGAGATCGATCCCGATCACCTTGGCCATTGCATTCTCCCTGGGGACCCGCGGCCCTCAGCGGCGGCGGACATTCTTATTGGGCAAGGAACGGTATATGGGAACGAGGCGCGCCCCCTGCAAGACGGCACGGCCGGTGAAATTCAGTCCGAAACCGGGATCGCGACCTCGGCTTCGGTCATGGCGCGCGACAGCACCCGGGCCAGGGCGGCGTGGTATTCCGGCTCGTCGGTGGCTTCCGGGTAGACGAAGGTCGCGTTGAGCGTCGTGAGCCGCCCCGGCGTGAACAGGAAACGGTGCCAGAAGCGTTCGCGAAGAGGGCCCGCCTCCGGGTGATCCTCGTTGATCCGGTTGCACGACAGCATGTACTCACCCTCGCGACCGCTCCGGATCAGAATGTCGCCCGCCTGCTTCGACTCCGCGATCGAGTGCATGAGCTGCACCATCGCCTCGGCGTCCGGGGGGGTCTGGGAGAGACTTCGCTCGTCGCCCTCGAGCACGAAGCAGGTGCCCGGGAGGTCCGGCGCTTCCAGCACCAGCACCCGCTCGCCTGTTTCCGGATGCTTCGTCCAGGCGGCCGGGAGGCTGATGGCGACGCCCGGCCAGGGTGTCGTACGGTCCAGCACAACCGCGCTGGCCCGGCGTTCCGCCCGAGCTTCCCGGTCGAGCGCCGTCTCGGAGGCACCGAAGGAGACGCCGGCGGCGACCGCTTCGATGTCATCAACCACCCCGTCCACAACGGCCCGGGCCTCGTCGGTGGCCGGATGGGCCAGCGCCAGCGTGACGATCCGGAAATGGCGCGTACCGAAGACAGCTGCCCGGCGCCAGATCCGGACCTCTTCGGTGTCGTCAAGAACTGCCCGGTAACCCAGACTCCAGCCGGCGGCAGGGTTGCCGGCGGCGATCAGTCCGGCGTCACCGCCGTGCAGGTACTCGCCGGGCTCGCCCTGGGCCACCGCGTCGGGGTCGTCCACAGACACCACGCTGATTCCGAGTACCGGATAGTCGCCGAACGGAAAGGTCGCCTTGGCCCGATCCCGTTCGACCTCGCGAAGACGCCAGTCCGCCGGCAGCGTCAGTTGGGCCGCCCCGTCGCCGAGCGCCAGGGGCTGCCCGTCCGTCATGCGTCGGCTCGTGCTGTGTCGGCCGTCGCGTCGGTGACGTCCGGGTCCGGCTCGGCCGGTTGGTCCCCGTCACCCGGTTCCTCGGGCCCTGCGTCGTCGGCACCGTTGGACGTGGCTTCAGGCGCCGCAGCAGCGGCCTCCTTCAGGACGGTCGCCACGACCGCCGCGCGCAGCAGGCGATCATGGTGCCGGTATCCGGGTTGCAGGAGTTCGGCCACCGCCCCGCCCGGCAAATCTGGTCGAGCCAACTGGGTCACGGCCTGGTGGTAGTGGGGATCGAACGGATCCCCTGGAGCTGGAGCGATGCGCTGGATGTCGTGGCGGCGAAACTTTGCGTTGAGCTCCTGCAGCGTCAGCTTGACACCCTCCCGCAGCGTCCCCACGTCCTTCGCCTTGGCCGGCCGGTCTTCGGGGATGCTCGCTAGGGCGCGCTCCAGGTTGTCAACGATCTCCAGCAGATCGCGGGCTAGGCCCGACGCCCCGTACTTGACGGCCTCTGCGCGTTCGCGGGCCGAGCGTTTCGAGGTGTTTTCGGCGTCGGCTCGTGCACGAAGCGCGCGGTCCCGTTCGGCAGCCACCTCTTCCTCGAGCGCGGCGATCCTGGCCTCGATGTCGGCAGTCTCAGACTCCGGCTCGGGCGGCGGCGCCCCTTCAGAATCCTGCTCGGGCGCACCCTCGGCCGGGGGTTCGGCCGTTACATCGGGACCTGGCGGTGTGTCAGTCGCGGTCGGCTTAGCGTCGTCCTGGTCGGTCAAGGCCGGTCCCCCATGCAGGCAGGTGGAGCAGATGGTGGTACCTGTGTTCCGATGCAAGGGCTTCCCTCGCTCGGTCGGGTGCGGCTGCACGGGCGTATGCACGAATGCATCGAGGCCGAATGGCAACGCGCCCCAAGTCTACGCGGTTCGTCGACAATAGATCCCTCGGTCAGCCGTCTCCTGCGGTCAGGAACCGCCGACACGCGCAGCTGATGCCGGTCGGCGAATCCTGCCACGGCCGCGTGACTGCACCGCCATCATTACGCTCCGAGGCGCGTGCGAGGATCGGGTCCTGGCGTTCGACCGCGGCGCGGCTCAGCGGAGCGAACCGTGCCGCTGCAACCCGCGCCGGGCCCCGACTCACCGGCCGTCGACCGCGCGGAAACCGGATCCGATGGGCCGGGGGCGGAAAAGGTCCACGGCGTGTCCCGCCGTGGACCTTTTCCAGCGATCACGCGAGATCGAAGCGGTCGAGGTTCATCACCTTGTTCCAGGCGGCGACGAAGTCGTTCACGAACCTCTGCTCGGAGTCTTCGGACCCGTACACCTCCGCGATCGCCCGGAGCTGGGAGTTCGACCCGAAGACCAGATCCACACGGGTGCCGGTCCACTTGAGATCGCCGGTCGCGCGATCCCGCCCCTCGAACACGTCCGCCGACTCGGAGGCCGCCTCCCAGGTCGTGCCCATGTCGAGCAGGTTCACGAAGAAGTCGTTGGTGAGCACCCCCGGCCGCTCGGTGAACACCCCATGCCGGGACTGTCCAACATTCGCGCCCAGGACACGCATGCCGCCGACGAGCGCTGTCATCTCGGGTGCCGACAGCTCCAGCAGCTGCGAACGGTCGACCAGCAGCTGTTCCGACGACAGGGCGTACCGGCCGTTGAGGTAGTTGCGGAAACCGTCGACACGCGGTTCCAGCACCGCGAAGGACTCGACGTCGGTCTGCTCCTCCGACGCGTCCGTCCGGCCCGGCGTAAACGGCACCTCCACCGCATGCCCGGCATCCTTCGCTGCCTGCTCGATGGCGGCGCACCCGCCGAGGATGATGATGTCGGCCAGCGACACACCTTTCCCGTTGGCATGCGCGTCGTTGAACGTCCGCTGGATGCCCGCGAGGGCATCGAGCACGGATGCCAGCCTGGCGGGCTCGTTGACTTCCCATTCCTTCTGCGGCGCGAGGCGGATGCGCGCGCCGTTCGCCCCACCGCGGAGGTCGGAGCCGCGGAAGGTCGACGCCGAAGCCCAGGCGGTCGAGACCAGCTCGGAGACGGAGAGCCCTGAAGCGAGGATTTCGGTCTTCAGCGAGGCGATGTCACGCTCGTCGATCAGCTCGCTCGTGACGGCCGGGACGGGGTCCTGCCAGATCAGCTCCTCGTCGGGAACTTCCGAGCCGAGGTAGCGCGAGCGCGGACCCATGTCGCGGTGGGTCAGCTTGAACCAGGCCCGGGCAAACGCATCCGCGAGCTCGTCCGGATTCTGGTGGAAGCGCCGCGAAATCGGTTCGTAGATGGGATCCATCCGCATGGCCATGTCCGCCGTGGTCATCATGGGGGCGTGCCGTTTCGACGGATCGTGGGCATCCGGCACGGTATCCGCGCCGGCGCCGTCCTTGGGCACCCATTGCCACGCGCCGGCAGGGCTCTTCGTCACTTCCCACTCGTAGCCGAACAGGGTGTCGAAATAGCTGTTGTCCCACGTCACCGGGGTGGGGGTCCATGCGCCCTCGATGCCGCTGGTGATCGCGTCGCCGGCCTTGCCGCTGCCGAAGCCGCTCTTCCAGCCGAGGCCCAGCTGCTCAATGGGAGCGCCTTCGGGTTCGGGACCGACATGGGCCGTGTCGCCGGCGCCGTGGGCCTTGCCAAAGGTGTGCCCGCCCGCAACTAGTGCGACGGTCTCCTCGTCGTTCATCGCCATCCGGGCGAAGGTCTCGCGGATGTCCCGGCCCGAGGCGACCGGGTCGGGATTGCCGTTCGGCCCTTCCGGATTCACGTAGATCAGGCCCATCTGGACGGCGCCAAGAGGATCGTCGAGCTCCCGGTCGCCGGTGTAGCGCTCGTCTCCGAGCCAAACGCCCTCGGAACCCCAGTCGATGTCCTCTTCGGGCTCCCACACATCCTCGCGCCCACCGGCGAACCCGAATGTCTTGAACCCCATGGATTCCAGGGCGCAGTTGCCGGCCAGGATCATGAGGTCGGCCCACGAGAGCTTCCGCCCGTACTTCTGCTTGACAGGCCAGAGCAGGATGCGCGCCTTGTCGAGGTTGCCGTTGTCGGGCCAGCTGTTCAGCGGCGCAAAGCGCTGCGTGCCGGTGCGCGCGCCACCGCGACCGTCGCCGATGCGGTAGGTGCCGGCGCTGTGCCACGCCATCCGGATGAAGAGCGGCCCGTAGTGGCCGTAGTCCGCCGGCCACCAGTCCTGCGACGTGGTCATCAGGTCGCAGATGTCTTTCTTGACCGCGTCGAGGTCGAGGCTGTTGAATGCCTCGGCGTAATCGAAAGCCTCGCCCATCGGATTGGACAGGGCGGATTGCTGGTGCAAGACGTCGAGCCGCAGCTGGTTCGGCCACCAGTCCCGGTTCGACGTGCCGCCCCCGGCGGCGTTTTTGCGAGCCCCGTGAATGACCGGGCACTTGCCTTCGCTCATGCTTCTCTCCTCTACATGTTCAGCGTTTTGAAGCGTCTGCGGAGACCACGATTCGGGGCCGGCCGATTCGGGCCTCGCGCCGCAACGCTTCGGGAACGATCGCCCACCGCGACATCGTCAACGGCCTTGGCGCGTTCCGCGTGCCGCCGCTTCACCATGGTGCGCCTCGTGTCCACCGTCAGCCCTGTCAATCATGGGCTGGCGGATGTGGGAACGAGGCCGCAACCGCGTGGCGGACCTTCTCACCGACTCGGACTGCGTTGCGTGGATCCACGGCCAAGGCACTCCGTCTGACGACATCAGGTACGACGGCATGGATGAGCCTAGCAGCTACCTGACTTCGTGCATAACGATGAATACTTATTACAATGATCGTATGTTACGAATATTCCATCCTAGGGGCGCCGGGTGAAGCGCCTGCCCACGATGAAACAGCTCGAATATCTCGCGGCGCTGGCGGACACCCGACATTTCGGCCGCGCATCCGAGCGCTGTCACGTCACCCAGTCGACGCTAAGCGCGGGCATTCGCGACCTTGAATCGGTGCTGGGCACGGCCGTCGCGGAGCGATCGAACCGGCGCGTGCTGATCACGCGTGTCGGCACGCAAATTGCCGAGAGGGCAAAGGCGCTGTTGCGCGACGCCGAAGAGGTCATGGAGATGGCGAGAGCCGGTCACTCGCCGATGACGGGGGAAATGCGGCTCGGAGTGATTCCGACGATCGGCCCATTCTATCTTCCGCGCGTCCTGCCGGCGCTGCGCGAGCGGTTCCCGGAGCTGACCCTTTACCTCAGGGAGGAGCAGACTGCCCCGCTGCTCGCCCGGTTGGAGGACGGGGAGCTGGACGTGGCACTGATCGCATTGCCCTACGATGTCGGCGACCTCACCACCGAGGTCATCCTCGAGGACGAGTTCCTGTTCGCCTGTGACCGCGCCCACGGGCTGGCCGGCGCACGCGAGGTGTCGCTCGACGCGCTTGCCGGCGAACGGCTCCTGCTGCTGGAGGAGGGCCACTGTCTGCGCGGCCACGCGCTTGATGCCTGCCGGCTAGGCGACCGGAGGGCGCGGGCACAGTTCGAGGCCAGCAGCCTGCACACGCTGGTGCAGATGGTGGCGGCCGGCATCGGCGTCACCCTGGTGCCCCGGCTCGCAGTCGACGCCCGGATTGCGCTGGGAGCGGACATCTCGCTCTCCCGGCTCGCTGCGCCCGCGTCGCGACAGATCGGACTGGCATGGCGCCGGACGTCGTTGCGAGCGAAGGAATTCCAGATGTTTGCGAGCGTGCTGCGCCGACCGGGCGGCGTCGCGTGACCGTCAGCCTGGCATTGCCCGCGAGTCACGCTTGCCCATGACCTGCCCTCCTTGAGGGGATACTGCCCACCCGGTCTCGACCGGGGAGGGAACCCACGGCTTCACGGAGAGAGCAGGTCGATCCTCGAGGCTAGGGCCGTTCCCCTGCGGCCTCGCGTTCGTCCTCGGCGAACATCTCTTCCAGCTCGCGCGTCCAATGCTTCGCCTCTTCGATCAGGCGGTCGGTGTCGTGCGCGATCTGGTGCTGGTGAATCAGCCGCGCGGTGTCGTGGTCGCGGAAGGTCTCGACGGTGTGCCGGCTTTCGAAGTCGCCGAGGCCCAGCTCCATCAGGACATCGCGGGCGAGCTCAAGGCTCGAATGGAAGGTGTCGCGCACGATGTGGTCGATGCCGAGGTCCATCAGCGCGTAGGCGTGCTGGCGATTGCGCGCCCGGGCGAAGACCGTGAGCTGGGGGAAGTGCCGGCGCACCGCTCGCGCCGTCGCGAGCGAGCGCTCGACATCCTCGATCGCAAGAACGAAGAGTACGGCCTTGTCGGCCTTCGCGGCGCGCAACAGCTCAACCCGGCTCGCGTCGCCGTAATGGATCTTGTTGCCGAATCGGCGCACGAAATCGACCTGCTCGGCACTGCTCTCGAGGGCGGTGAAGCCGATGCGCCGCAGCCGGAGGATGCGGCCCACGATCTGGCCGATCCGGCCGAACCCGGCGATGATCACCTGGTTCTCCTCTTCGAAGTGCCGTTCGTACTCCGGTTCCGGCTCCCGGTCGAAGCGCGCATTGATCCAGTCGCCCGCCTTGAATGCGAGCGGCGTCACGGCCATCGAAAGCGTCACCGCGACGATCAGCATGTCGGCAGTGGGCTCGTCCATCAGCGAGGAAGACACTGCCAGCGCAAGAATGACGAAGGCGAACTCGCCGCCTTGCGAGAGCGCCACGGCCGTACCGCGGACGGTCCGCCAATTCGGCGTGCCGGCGCGCGCGACGACGACCAGACAAAGCATCTTGACGAGGATCAGACCGAGGGTGAGACCGAGCACCATGAGCGGCGTCTCGATCACCAGCCCGATGTTGACGCTCATGCCGACGGCCATGAAGAACAGGCCGAGAAACAATCCTTTGAAGGGTTCGATATCGGCTTCGAGCTGGTGCCGATACTGGGAATCAGCAAGCAGTACGCCGGCCAGGAACGCACCAAGCGCCATCGACAGGCCGACGAGCTCCATCAGCAGCGCCACGCCCACTACCGTGAAGAGGGCCGTGGCCGTGAACACTTCATGCGTGCCGAACCGCGCCACGAGGCGAAGGAGGTAGCGCAGGAGGTAACGCCCGCCGAAGGCAACGAGCGCAATCATCCCGATCGCCTTGGCAATGCCGAGCCCGAGGAGTTCGCCATCGGCGCTGCCGGATGCGGGCGCCAGCAGGGGCAGGAGGGCCAGGATCGGGATCACTGCGAGGTCCTGCAGCAGCAGGATCGAGAACGACAACCGGCCGTGGCGGGTGGTGAGCTCGTTGCGCTCCGCGAGCGCCTGCAAGGCGAAGGCCGTCGACGAAAGCGCCAGCGCGAGCCCCGCAGCCACGGCGCCTTCGAGCGGCAGGCCGAACGCGAGGGCGAGGCCGCCAATCGCCGCGGCGGTCAGCACGAACTGTCCGCCGCCCAGCCCGAACACCGCCCGGCGCATCGCCCAAAGGCGGCGCGGCTGAAGTTCGAGGCCGATGACAAAGAGCAGAAGAACGACGCCGAACTCCGCAAAGTGAAGGACCTCCTGTTCGTCCAGAACCACGTCCAGCACCCACGGCCCGACGATGACGCCCGC
Organism: Rhodospirillales bacterium; assembly: GCA_009839325.1. GTDB lineage: Bacteria > Pseudomonadota > Alphaproteobacteria > TMED109 > TMED109 > VXPW01. The sequence goes on along the minus strand of VXPW01000089.1, from coordinate 10,531 downwards.
CAGCAAGTAACCCAGGACCGCGCCCAGCCCGGCCCGCCTCACCAGCGGGACGACAACCACGGCGGCGGCGAGGAAAATCGCAACCTGTGCAAGAAACGCCATGCGACGCCCCCTTTCCCTTCTCTTCAAACAGTGCCCGCTGCTCCCGATCTTGCCACCGCAAAACCGGGGACCTTCCCTGTCGGTCGAACCGTCTCGCAGCACGGGGCCGCCGCGCGGGCGTGCTCGTCATCGAGGCGGCGGAGCCGCTCGGCATCCGGGTCCGCCACGGGGGGTCCGTCGCGGATCAGGAGCGGCTCGATTCCTGGGCCCTCTCCGACACTGGTCGCCCGCGGCGCCACCCGCGCAACACGCGCCCTCCCTCCGGCGCCAGCTCAACCCGCAGGGGCCGGCCGACATCCACCGGATGCGCACATTCTGATGGGCGCGGACGGGGAGTGTCCGGGTCCTTCCCGCTTCTCGTTCACGGCCGCGACCGCAACGTCATCGAGCTCAAGGCCGGTCCCGGGTCAGTCGATGCCGACAGCATCCCCGAGCACGGAGCCAATTTCACCGTGGACCACCAGGTCGGCGTAGCCGTCCTGCGGAGTGGGCTCGCGGTTGAGAATCGCGTAGCGCGCACCGTGCTGCTTCGCCATCAGGGGAACGTCCGCCGCCGGGTAGACGACCAGCGACGACCCGATTGCGATCGCGAGATCGCACGCCCGAGCTGCCTCCTCGGCCCGGCGCATCGCCTCGACGGGCATGGGCTGGCCGAACGATATGGTCGCGCTCTTGACGTACGGGCTGTCGCAACCCCGGCAGGTCGGCAACGTCTCGTCGCGGTCGAACTCGCGAAAGATGTCTTCCAGTTCGTGCCGCAGTCCGCAGTCGCAGCAGGCGGCATAGGTGGCATTGCCGTGCAGTTCCACGAGCTGCTCCGCTGACACCCCGGATGCCTGATGCAGGCCATCGACGTTCTGGGTGACGACCACGGACGCCGAATGCCGCCGCATCAACTCCGCGATCGCCCGGTGCCCGCGGTTGGGGGTGGCTTGCCCGATCGACCGGTCGGTCTCGCGCTTCCGACGCCAGCTTTCCCGCCGCATCGCTTCGGAACGCAGGAAGTCGTCGAAGAGAATGGGTTGATTGCGGTCCCATACGCCGCCCGGGCTGCGGAAGTCCGGGATGCCCGACTCGGTGCTGATTCCGGCGCCGGTGAAGATCAGGATGCGCCCGGCCGAGTCCAGTTCGCTTTGCAGGAGGGTGGCCGAGTCGGGGCCAGGACCCGTCGCTGTCCCGTTCTTCATGGTTCAGGCGAGCAGGCGGCCGACGGCGCGCGCCGTGTAATCCACCATCGGGATGATGCGGGCATAGTTGAGCCTGGTGGGCCCGATGACGCCGATCGCGCCCAGGGGTCCGGTGCCGCCGTCGTGCTGCATGATCGGCGCGACGATCATCGAACATCCCGACAGGGCAAAGAGTTCGGTCTCGGCCCCGATAAACACGTGCACGCCGGATCCGTCCAGCGTCGATTCCAGTAGGCGGCGGAGCGTACGGCCGCGCTCGATCGCCTCGAACAGCAGCCGAACCCGTTCCATGGCGGCCCGTTCCTGTACCCCCTCCAGCGTGCGGGCCCGACCCGTGAGGATCAGCGACGGATCGCCGTCGGCCGCGGTACGGACGGCCAGTCCTGCCTCGATCACCCTCTGGGTCTCAGCGTCAAGGTCCGCCTGGTCAACGGTCATGTCCGCCTCGATCGCGCGGCTGGCGTCCTCAAGCGAACGTCCGGCGAAGCGGTCATTGAGGTAGTTCGAGGCCTCGATCAGCGCATGCGCCGGCAGCCCCGGCGGCAGATCGATCAGGCGGTTTTCCACGAGATCGTGGGTGTCAACAATGACCACCAGCGCCCGCCCGGGGTCCAGCCGCACGAATTCGATGTGCTTGATCGCGCGCTGCTCCTGGGTGGGGGTAATCACCAGGGACGCGCACTGCGACAGGCCCGACAGCCCTTCGCCGACTTCGCGCAGCACTTCCCGCAAATTGCGGCCGGCCCCGGCGCAGAGCGCCTCGATGCGGCTGCTGTCGGACACCGGCAGCTCGCCGACCTTGAGGAACCCATCGATGAACAGGCGGAGCCCGCGCTCGGTCGGCAACCGCCCCGCCGAGACGTGCGGCGCGTACAGCAGCCCCAGACCCTCAAGTTCCGCCATGACCGCGCGGATGGAGGCGGGCGACAGGGTGCCGTTGAGCTCCTTGGCCACCGTCTGCGACCCCACCGGAGCGCCGCCCTCGAGGTACGATTCGACAACCTGCCGGAAGATCTCCTGCGAGCGCTCGTCGAGTTCGCTCAGCGGGCTGATGCTCTCGTCCCTTGTCGCTTTCTGCATCGCGCCCTCTCCGCCATGCCCAACGCGCCTGCCACACCGCCACGGCGGCCGGCCTTACACGCCTTCCGGGACCTCGTGGCGGCGGTGTCCGAACGAATGCGACCGGATCAAACGCGCGAGCGTCGGATCCCGATGCGCCTTGCGCCGCTGATGTGCCCGCAGGGCTGCCGTCAGCCGTCCACGATAACCCATCTGCCGGTCGGCGAGCGCCACCATCCGGCTGTTCGGCCAGTTTTTCGGACGGATCCGGTCCAGTTCCTCCAGCAGGCCATCGGCGGACCCCCCGCCGCTGCCCGCTGCCATCACGATCAAGGCTGCCGCCGTGGATCGGGAGACGCCCTGGTAGCAGTGCACGTGCACGTGCCGGCAGCCTGCGACCGCCAGCCGCTGCCCGAGTCGGACCAGTCGGCGCACGTGCGCGGCCGACGGCAGCCGCTTGCCCCGGGTCGGCCGCACCGCGTCGTGAAACGCCATCCGGGTCACCCGCCCGCCGTTGCCGCGCCGGAGCGGCACAGGCGTTTGGTTGCCGGGATCGAGAATGGAAACCACGTGGCCGGGACGGCCGAAGCGGGATCGCTGGACCGTGCGCAGGCCGGATACGGTCACCCGAAAGGGCGCCAAGCCGTCAGACGGCACTGGAGCGGACGGCCGGGATCGAACCGGCGACATTCAGCTTGGGAAGCTGACGTTCTACCACTGAACTACGCCCGCGCGAACAACAGCATCCATCCGACGCTGGCGTTGAAGGTATCCGCCGCCCCGCCGACGGTCAAAGACCCGCGCCGCAGGCCCCGCGGGACGCGCCCGCAACACCCTAAGCGCGCAGGGGAAAACCGGCTCCCGGTGTGGAATGCCCGAGTCCCCTACGCTATCTTGATCTGGTGCCCGTTCCCGGGGCAATCCCTGCTCGGAACTGCCCATGGACGACTGCGCCCCCACCGATCTGCAGATGATCGACGTGAAGTCGGCCAAGTACGTCGACCCCGATTTCACGCTCGACGGCAGCCCGCGGGCTTGGGTCAAGCTGCGCAGGCTGGATACGCTGTGGTTCAACACGGGGACCCTCTGCAACCTTGCGTGCCAGGGCTGTTACATCGAGTCGAGCCCGACCAACGACCGGCTGCAGTATCTATCGCTGCAGGAAGTCGAAGGCTATCTGGACGAAATCCGGGCCACCGGTCTGGCGACCCGGCAGATCGGTTTCACGGGCGGCGAACCGTTCATGAATCCGGAGCTGGTCGGCATGCTGGGGAGCTGCCTCGACCGCGGGTTTCAGGTGCTGCTGCTGACCAATGCGATGCGACCCATGGAGAAGCAGGCCGATGCCCTGGCCGTCCTTGCCGGGTGCAATAGCCTGATCATTCGCGTCTCCCTCGACCATTACCGCGCGGAACTGCACGAAGCTATCCGCGGCGCCCGGTCGTGGGCTCCGGCCATGCGGGGTCTCGGCTGGCTGCGCGACCACGGCTTCCACATCGACATCGCGTGCCGACTGCTGGATGACGAAACCGAAACCGAAATGCGCGCCGGCTTCGCCGGGCTGTTCCGCGAACTCGATCTCAGCGTCGATGCCTTCGATCCGGCTCGCCTCGTGCTGTTTCCGGTGATGGACCGTCGCCGCGATGTACCGGAGATCACGCAGTCCTGCTGGCAGATTCTCGACGTGGACCCCGATACCATGATGTGCGCCTCGTCCCGCATGGTGGTGCGGCGGAAGGGGGCGCCCGCCCCCGCGGTCGTCCCGTGCACATTGCTGCCCTACGACGAGGCCCTGGAGCTGGGCGCCAAACTCTCCGACGCCCACCAGAGCGTGGCGCTCAACCACCCCTTTTGTGCGCAGTTCTGCGTCCTTGGCGGCGCCAACTGTTCGGCGAGCTGATCATGAATGAAGACCCGTTTGACGTGGCTGAGCCCGAAGAAGACGAAGACGAGGGACACTGGTACCAGAAGGAAAGTTGCGGCATCACGGTCCGGGTTCGCCCGTTCTATCTCGAAGAGCAGTCCGTGCCGCACGAAGAACGCTATCTGTGGGCCTACCAGGTCCGCATCGAGAACCGCGGCGCCGGCAAGGTCCAGCTCATGACGCGCCACTGGCGGATCGTCGACGGTCGCGGCCAGGCGATCGAGGTGAAGGGCGAGGGCGTCGTCGGCGAGCAGCCGGTGCTGGCTCCCGGCGAGACGTTCGAATACGCGTCCGGCACCCCGTTGTCCGAGCCGTCGGGCATCATGAGCGGCACGTACTCAATGCAGGGTGAGGACGGCCAGACGTTCGAAGTCGAGATTCCGGCGTTCCCGCTCGAGAGTCCCTGGTCCCAGCGCACGCTCCACTAATGGACAGTGAACGCCCGTCGCGGGCGGAGGCCGAGGCGGCGGTACGCACCCTGATCCGCTGGATCGGCGAAGATCCCGATCGCGAGGGCCTCGTCGCTACGCCGGGCCGCGTCATCCGCGCGTACGACGAGCACTTTGCCGGGTATGCGCAGGATCCGGGCGCCGTCCTGCGGCGAACGTTCGAGGAAACCGAGGGCTACGACGAAATCGTCGCCCTGCGGTCGATCCCCTTCTCATCGCACTGCGAACACCACCTCACCCCGATCATCGGCAATGCGCACGTCGGCTACCTGCCGGACCGCCGGGTGGTCGGGCTGAGCAAGCTCGCCCGCCTCGTGGACGTGTTCGCGAAGCGGCTGCAGCTCCAGGAAAAGATGACGGCCCAGATCGCCGATACGATCACCGAGGAACTGCGCCCGCGCGGCGTCGGCGTGGTGATCGAGGCGGAGCACTTCTGCGTCGCGACGCGCGGCGTGCACAAGCGCAACGCCATCATGGTGACCAGCCGCATGACGGGAGCCTTCCGCGACGACCCCTCCACGCGCCGGGAATTCCTGTATCTGATCGATCGGGGACCCCGCTAGGACCCCGGACAGCGAATGCTCCGAATCCGGCCGGTTCTGTACCTCACCGGGATCCTGATGCTCCCGGTGGGGGCAGCGATGCTGATCCCCACGGCGGCCGACCTGCTGGCCGGCGAACCGTCGTCCCTGGCCTTCGCCGGCACCGGGGCCGCGACCGCGTTCGTCGGGGTGGCCCTGGCCCTCGCCTGCCGAAGCGGCACGCTGGCCGGCAACTTCGGCCGCAACCATGACCCGCGGCAGGTCCTGGCGCTGATCACGCTCTGGTGGCTGCTCGCCATCGTGCTGGCGGCGCTGCCGCTCTACTTTGCCGACCAGCGCATCAACTACACGGACGCGTTCTTCGAGGCCGCATCCGGGCTCACGACCACCGGTGCATCGGTGTTCACCGGTCTCGAGGACCGGCCGCCGGGCGTCCTCCTCTGGCGGGCCATGCTGCAGTGGTTCGGCGGCCTCGGCATCGTGGTGATGGCGCTGGTCATGCTGCCGTTCCGGGAAATCGGCGGCATGGAGGTCATCCGCATCGACCAGTACAACCTGAGCGGCGGGCGGAAACTGAGCGACGCGCGGTTGGCGCTGTTGCTGGTCAGGATCTACCTGATTCTCACCGCGGTCTGGGTGGTGCTGCTCCGCATCGCCGGCATGGACTGGTTTGACGCGCTCTGCCATGCCATGACGACCATTGCGACCGGCGGCTATTCCACGCGGGACGGATCCGTGGGTGCCTGGCACAGTCCCGCGATCGAGACGGTCGTCATCCTGGGCATGCTGGCGGCGTCCCTGCCGTTCATCGGCTACCGCCAGATTGCGCAGGGCAACTGGCGTCATTTTGCCGGCAATCCGGAGGTCGGGGCCTTCTTCGCCGTCGTCGGCGCAGCGGTCGGCGTCGTCATGCTCTGGCTGTGGCTGGGCACCGGGACCGGGCCGTTCGACGCCCTGCGCCGCTCGGCCTTCAACGTGATCTCGGTCCTGACCGGTACGGGGTACGCGACGGAGGACTTCTCCGGCTGGGGGGGCGGCACGACCGCCTTGCTGTTCCTTCTCATGTTCGTCGGCGGGTGCAGCGGGAGCACCACGGGCGGCCTGCGGATCTTCCGGATCCAGGTCATGCTGGCGCTGGTCGCGGCGCAGTTGAGGAAGGTCTCGCAGCCGCGACTGGTGAGTACGCCCCGGCTGGCCGGCAAGCCGATCAGCGAGGACTACCTGCGCCCCGTCCTGAGCATTGCCGCGCTGTTCCTGGTGACCGTCACGGTGCTGGCCGGATTCCTTTCGGTCCTCGGCCTAGACCGCCTCACGTCGTTGTCGGCCGCCGCCTCGGCAGTCGCCATCGTGGGCCCCGGGCTCGGGCCGATCGTGGGCCCGGGCGGGTCCTACGCACCCCTGCCGGATGCCGCCAAGTGGGCGCTGTCCGTCGGCATGATCCTCGGCCGGCTCGAGTTCCTCACGGCGCTGGTGATGTTCGCTCCCGGATTCTGGCGGCGCTGAGCAGCCACCGAATCAACCTCCCGGCGTCGTTCTGGACCAGGAACAGGCTCGGCACGATGACCAGGACCAGCGGCGTCGTCGCCAGGAGCCCGAAGATGATCGTCACCACCATGGGCTGAATGAACTGCGCCTGGAAGCTCGTCTCCAGCAGCAGCGGCGCCAGACCGCCGATCGTGGAGGCCGTGGTCAGGATGACCGCCCGGAACCGCTCGCAGCTCCCGTTGACCACCGCCTCCAGCAGGTCTTCACCCGCGCCCACGTGCCGGTCGATGGTATTGACCACGATGATCGACCCGTTGACCACGATGCCGGAGAGGCCGAGCAGGCCGAGCAGGGAGATGATCGTGAGGTCGTAGCCCATCACCCAGTGCCCGAGAATCGCTCCCACGGTGGCGAACGGGATCACCACCATGACGATGATCGGACGGGTGTACGACCCGAACACGAGGGCGATCGTCAGGTAGATCGCGAGCAGGCCCAGGGCGGCGCCCAGCCGCATCTCGCGGAGGGTTTCCTGCTGCTCCTCGCTCCGGCCCGCCAGCCGCCAGCGGGCGCCGTGCGGCTCGACCGCCTCGGCGAGAGGTCCGTCCGCGAGCCGGATCAGCACCTCGTTCGCGTTGGCGCGGCTCGAATCCACGGTGGCCGTGATGGCAACCTCGCGCACGCCGTTTTCGCGCCGGAATACCGAGAAACCCTGCTGTTCCGTGATGTCCACGACCTCGGACAGCGGCACCTGAAGCCCGGCCGGGCTCCGCACGAACAGGGTCCCGAGCGCGTGCGCTTCCATGGCGTCCGGGCGCATCCGGACCCGGACCACCAGCTCCTCGTCCGCCGCCGCCAGGCGCTGCGCAATGATGCCTTCGAACGCCCCCCGTACTTCGCGGGCGACACTGGCCGTCGTGAACCCGAGCGCCCGGCCGCGCTGGGTCAGGGTGAGCGCGAGTTCACGCTTGCCGTACGGAAGGTTGTCGCGAATGTCGTTCACGCCGACGTACCCGGCGAGCACCGACCGGACCTCGAGCGCAGCCGCCTTCAGCGCCGCCGGCTCGGCGCCGGAGAGACGGATGTCGATCTCCTTGCCCGGCGGGCCACGCGGCGGCGGAGCGATCACCAGATTCTCGAGCCCCGGCAGGGGGCGGATCTCGGCCCGCCAGGCGTCCATGACATTCTGCAGCTGAATGTTCCGGTCCTCGATCGGAATCAGCTGCAGGGTCATCCCGCCGACATGGTCACCGGCGAGTCCGGCCCGTGGCGTGGGCGTCCGGCCGACGTAGCCGTAGATGGTCTCAACGAACCCGGCGTCGTCGATGACGTGGGCAGCGCGTTCCAGCTCGTCGACCATGGCCACCGTGGTGCTCCTCGGCGTACCGGCCGGGAACCAGAATGTGACTTCCGCAACGTTGGCCTCCAGCTGGGGGAAGAAGACGAACTTCACCTTTCCCCCTGCCAGCAACCCCCCGACCGCGAGGAACGAGGCCACCACGATCGCCACCATGAGGTAGCGGCGGGTCAGGGCCCAGGCGACGAAGCGTCGGTAGACCCCGTCGCGCAAGGCCGCGAAGCCCCGATCGAACCACCGCCGGAACCCCCTGGCCTCGCGGGGCCGGCCGGACCTTTGCGTAAAGGCGTGGCGCAGGTGGCCCGGCAGCACCAGGAAGCACTCGAACAGGCTGGCCGCGAGGACCGCGATCACCACGAAGGGGATCGCGCCGACGATCTGGCCGACGAGGCCGGTCGTGAAGAACACGGGCATGAAGGCGCACGCGGTCGTGGCCGATGCCGCTATCACCGGCCAGAGCATGGCGCTGGCACCCATGACCGACGCGTTGAGTGGCGGCACGCCGCGCTCCCACTGCATCTGTCCGTGTTCCGCAACCACGATCGCGTCATCGACCACGATCCCCAGCATCATGATCATGGCGAACATGCTGATCATGTTGATGGATTGCCCGGTGATGTACATCGCGAACAACGTTGCCGCGAAGGCGGTCGGGATTCCTACGGCCACCCAGAACGCCGTCCGGGGACTGAGAAACACAAACAGGATGATCAGGACGAGCACGAGGCCGCTCAGCCCGTTCCGGACCAGCATGTTGAGCCGGCTCATCACGCCGTCAGCCTCGATCCGGTAGAGCGTCAGTTCCAGGTTGTCGGGGAGCCCCTCCAGGTCACCGTTGAGATACGTCTGGATGTCCTTCCAGATATCCAGGATGTCGCTGGTCTCCGAACGGCTCACGAGGAGAGACAGCGCCAGGCGGCCCCCCGCCCGGCCGCTCGCCATGCCTTCGGCGAACCTATCGGACACCGTCCCTAGGTCGTCGACCCGGAACGTGCGGCCGGACGAATCGGACACGATTTCGAGCGCCGCCAGTTCCCGCGCGGTGGCGCGCTCTCCAAGCATGCGCACCTGCAGCTCGGCCGCACCGCTGGTGTCGCCGCCGGGCATGTCGCGCGACTGGGCAGCGATCCGGTCGGCGACGTCGTTCAGACTGAGGTCGAGCGCGAGGAGCGCGGCCGGTTCCACGTCGACCACCAGTTCCGGTGAACGAAGGTCCGAGATGGTGACCTTGTCGGCTCCGGCAGCAAGCAGGCCGTCGCGAAGGATCTTGGCGTAGCTCCGCAACTGGGCCTCGTCGTACGGCCCGGCGACACGAATCCGCGCCACCTGCTCAAACGGGATGATCCGCGTGATGGTCGCGCGCTCGGCCGTCTCGGGCAGCGTCGTCACCCTGGCCACGGCCGTCTCCACATCAGCGAGCGCCTTCTGCATGTCGGTGCCTTCTAGGAACTCGACAAGCACCCCGCCGTAGCCCTCCTGGGCGGTGGAGGTGACACGTTTGACCGAATCGAGGAAACGAACCTCCGGTTCGATGGCGGCCACCACCGATTGCTCGACCTCATCGGCGCTGGCGCCCCGCCAGACCACCTCCACGTTCACATAGTCGATCGAGTAGTCGGGGAAAAACTGCCGATTGAGGCGATCCATCGACGCGATGCCCAGCGCCAACAGGATCAGCATCAGGATGTTGGGCGCAGTCGGGTGGCGGGCAAACGCGGCGATCAGGCCCCGGCGCGGGACCAGCCTCGATCTATTGTCCACGTAGCGTCTCGTCCGCGACGATCGCGATCGCATCCCCGGGGTGAAGTTCGCCGGAGCGGGTCACGATCACCGCCTCGCCCGGGAGCAGGTCGCCGCGCAGCAGCACCGTGTTGCCTGCCCGGGCCACCACCGTGACCGTCCGGGAAACCGCGATCCCGTCCTTCGCGACCAGCAGGCTTGGACCCGGATGCAGCGCCTCCGACGGGACCCGGAATGTTCGTACGTGGGTCTCCTCGAAGAGTTCGACTTCAACGAAGGCCCCCGGCCGGATCGGATCCTGGTCCAGGTCCGCATCGGAAATGCGGGCATACACGTTGACGCCGGCTCTGTTGGACTGGATTTCGCCCTCAATGCGGGTCACGCGCGCCGAATACGTCCGGACGCCCGCCTCCGTTCGCCACGACACCACGCAGATGGCGCCAATGCCTTGGTCGGCGATCTCGACCAGTCGGGCAAGCTGACGTTCGGGAATGAAGAACCGGACTTCAAGCACAGCCGTGTCGATCAGCCGAGCGATGCGTTCTCCCGCCTTGACCTGCTGGCCCAGGTCACCCGACACCTGAGCGAGATAGCCATCGAAAGCGGCGCGGATCTGGGTGTCGCTCAACGCCCGACGGCTCCGTGCTTCGGCTGCGCGCAAGCGTTCGAGCACTGCTTCCTGCTGG
>VXPW01000096.1:66050-71353 GCA_009839325.1 Rhodospirillales bacterium | reverse complement strand
CTGACGTTGCTTCGTGCGCCCCGTACGCGGTACATCCCGTTCCGCTTGGTGGCGCTGTGCAGTGTGATGCTCACCTGTTCGACAGGCCCGGCCGTGGCGCAGGAGCAGGAGATCACCCGCGTCGTGGCGGTCGTCAACGACGAACCGATTTCGATCCTCGACCTGGCGGCTCGGGTCCGCTTCACGGTTGCCACGATCGGCGCTCCTGAAGACGAGGGCGAACGGGAGCGCATGGTGCAGGAAGTGCTGGAGACCCTGATCGACGAGCGCCTCAAGGTGCAAGCCGCCGAGCGCCTCTCCGTCGAGATACGAGGCAGTGAAGCCGAAGCTGCGTTCGGGCGGTACGCGGGAACGTTCGGCATGGATCCCGACGCGTTCACCCGGACCCTGAGACAGCAAGGCATCTCGGAGGTTACCGTTTGGGCAAAGATCGACGCGGACTTGCGATGGGGCCGGATCATCCGGGGTCAGGTGGTCGTGGCGCCCGATGCGGTAGAAGCGGAGGTCGCCAGCATTCGCGCCGCCGAGGGGCAGCCGGAGTACCGGATTCGCCGGATCGTGCTCCTGGCCGACGGCGACCGCGATCGGGCACGAGTCCGGGAGGATGCGGCCCGGCTGCGCGATGAACTGGAAGCGGGTGCAGACTTTCAGCTGCTTGCGCTCCGACACTCGGAGGGACTGCCGGATTCGCCAGGCGGCGACTGGGTGCGCGGCGACGCCGTTGATCCGGTCCTGGCGGAGGTGCTCGCCCGGCTGGAGGAGGGCGCGGTGTCGGACCCGGTGGAGACAGCTGGAGCCATCTATCTCGTTCTGTTGCTGGATCGTCGAGCGGTGACCGTGCCGGACGATGAGGCCGGCCTTCGCCGGCAGGCAGAAGATCTCGTCTTCAGGCGCAACGCCCTGACGACCGACCGCACGTTGGTGCGGCAACTGCGCGCGAGTGCCCTGATCGACCGCCGCCTCTGACGCATGGGCGGTGCCGACGCCACGATTTCGGCCCTGCCGGCAATTCGTGATGTCGTGGCGGCTGCCGGCATCGCGCCCCGCAAGTCCTTCGGCCAGCATTTTCTGTTCGATCTGAACGTGGCGGCCCGCATCGCGCGGGCGGCCGGAGACCTCTCGTCGGGGACCGTGGTGGAGGTTGGTCCCGGACCGGGCGCCCTGACGCGGGGGTTGCTGCTTGCCGGTGCCAAACGCGTGGTTGCGATCGAACGGGATGCCCGCTGCGTCGTCGCGCTGCAGGGACTGATCCAGGCCGCTCCCGGGCGGCTGTCGGTGATCGAGGCAGACGCTCGCGGCCGTCGGCTCGAAGATTGCGGCGAGCCCCCCGTGCGCGTGGTCGCCAACCTGCCGTACGGCATCGCGTCGCGGCTCTTGGTTGACTGGCTCCCCGCGGACGCCGGGGTCAAGGGGTTCACCTTGATGTTCCAGCGAGAGGTCGCGCAACGCATCACTGCCGCTCCCGGCACGTCGGCCTACGGCCGGCTGTCGGTTCTCGTGCAATGGGCGGCGACGGCCCGGATCCTGTTTTCAATTCCGCCGGGCGTGTTCGTGCCGCCGCCGCAGGTGCATTCGGCCGTCGTGGAAATCATCCCGCGTCGTTCCACCGAAACGGACGGGCCCACGGTGGAGAACCTTCGCGCAGTTGTACGACTGGCTTTCGGGCAACGGCGGAAGATGCTGCGGTCGTCGCTCGCGGCGCTTGGCGACCCCGAAGCCTTGCTAGCGCAGGCCGGGATTGCTGCAGATCGTCGCGCCGGAGAGCTTTCCGTTGCCGAGTTCGCCCGGCTGGCGAAGGCGTTGGGGCAGCGGGGGGTCAGGTACGCAACATCGTCTCGATGAAGCTGCCGATGCTCTTGCCTCTCCGGCGGATCTGCTCCACCCGAACCACGGACCGGATTTCCTCGACGCAGGCATCAAGGTCGTGGTTCACGATGACGTAGTCGAACTCGCGCCAGTGCGAAATCTCTTCCTCGGCCTTGGCCAGGCGGCGTTCGATGGTGGTGTCTGAGTCCTGGGCGCGTGCGCGAATTCGTCGCTCCAGTTCCGTCATGGAAGGCGGCAACATGAACACCGAGACACACCGGTTGCCCAATGCCAATCGCATGCTCTCGGCGCCCTGCCAGTCGAGGTCGGCGACCACGTCCAGGCCTTGCGCCAGACGCGCTTCGACGGGACCGCGCGGGGTTCCGTACCGGCTGCCGAATACTTCAGCGTGCTCCAGGAGCTCGCCCGACTGCACGAGTCGGTCGAAGTCAGCTTCGCCAACAAACCGATAGTGGTCGCCGCGCCGCTCTGCGGCACGCGGCTTTCTCGTGGTCACCGATACCGACATTGCCAGTCGTGGTTCGGTCTCGAGCAGCCGGCGAAGCACCGTCGTCTTGCCGGATCCCGAGGCGGCCGACAGCACCAGCACCAAACCGTCGCGCGTTGCGTCCAGCCGGGCATTGGGCGGCCGGGTGGCGTTCGTTTCGGGCGCATTCATCCGTTGAAGTCGCGCGCAAGGCCGCAGGTCACGTTGGCTCTGGGAGCATCGCCGTAGTATAGGCGGCGTGTGAATCGCCATCGCCATTGGCGCCGCCAGCCAGGCCGTGGTGCCGTGCCAAGCCACGGACAAATGCCCTTGGGCATTCATACGGGTCGGGAGCTTCACGAATGCGCGCGTGCGGGCCTGACGCTGGCTCGGCTGCCCGGGGGCCGCGCCGGTGTGAACCTGCGCAATACGGGACGGGAGGAGCCGGGAAGCGATGGAGAACGATGCCTACCAGCGGTTGGTCCAACAGTTCGCCACCATCCAGGATCTGAATTCCGCGGCCAATACCCTGGACTGGTATGCCAGGACCAAGGCCCCGAAAGCTGCGCAGCCGGGGCTGGGAAGCCAGATCGCGACGCTCAGAAGGCAGGCGCATGAACTCCTCGTGGGCCCCAAGAGCGCCGACGATCTCGCAGCGGCCGAGGCGCGCGAGCCCTGGGAGGCCGCCAATCTACGTGAGATGCGCCGCCAACATCGCCTTGCCACGGCACTTCCGGCCGAATTCGTGGAGGCCCAGGCCCTGGCGGCCTCCCGCGCCCAGCTGGTCTGGGAGAGGGCGAGGCCGGAAGGGGATTTCACGGCGTTTCTGCCAGCCCTGAAGGAGTTTCTCGGGCACGTTCGCGACCGGGCTCGGATACAAGGCCAGGTCCTTGGACTGTCGCCATACGATGCGCTGCTGGAGTCGCACGATCCGGGCCGGCGGAATGCCAGTATCACGAGCATGTTCGGAGAATTGGAAACCGTCCTGCCGGGCATCGTCGACCGGGTCCGGGGCGGACCGAAGCCGGCCGGGCCGACCGGCAAGAAGAAAAGGCTCAAGCGGGTCGCCCGTCGGATGATGACGATGATCGGCCTGCCCACGACCCATGCCCGCCTGGACACATCATCCCATCCGTTCACCGCTGGCCGCCCCGAAGACATTCGTATTACGACCCGCTATTCCGGAGCTCCGGGCGAAGCGCTGATGGCGGTGCTCCACGAGTGCGGTCACGCGCTGTACATCGCGGGCCTGCCGGCAGCGTGGCGCCAGCAGCCGGTCGGGGCAGCCAGGGGCATGACCGCCCACGAGAGCCAGAGCCTGTTGATCGAGATGCTCGCCTGCCGGTCGCGCGGCTTCGCCGTCCACTACGCACGGCTGCTCCGGGACGAGTTCGGCGAAGAGGGTGCGTGGGATCCGGACCGACTGCACGCGGTGCTCACCCATGTCCAGCCGGGTTTCATGCGCGTCGAGGCTGACGAGGTCACCTACCCGTTGCACATCATCATTCGCTACCGCTGTGAAACCGCGATGCTCGATGGCACGCTCGACCCGGCCGACTTGCCGGACGCCTTCGACGACGCCATGGCGGCGCTGCTCGGAATCCGCCCCGGGAATCCGCGTGAAGGCTGCCTTCAAGATCCGCACTGGACCCTCGTGGAGGGATGGGCGTACTTCCCGACCTACGCCCTGGGAGCCCTCATGGCCGCACAACTGGCCGAGACCATGTGGGCAGCCTTGCCGGGTCTCGACGGCGATCTCGCGCGGGGCGACTTCGCGCCGCTTGCCGGCTGGTTGCGGGAGAACGTGCACAGCCGGGGTTGCTTCGACCCGTCGTCGGACGCGCTGCTGGAACACGCTACCGGCCGCCCGCTCGATACCGGGGCGTTCCTGCGGCATCTGGAACGGCGTTACCTGCCCGGCCGGTCATGACGCCCGCTGCAGCCCGGGGGTTTCGCGCAGACCGTGGTCGGAAAGGGCGGAGGTATCGGCGCTGAAATTCGGCCCGGTCCCTCGCGGGGACAGTTCCCGGCTAGCGTCGGCGATCGTCCATCTTCGCGAGAAACAGGCGTATGTGTTCGGCTACCCAGCTGGGTAGTTGCTCTGCGAGGGCCAGTTCGAAATGTCTCCTTGCCGTCTGATCGTCCTCCATCAGAAAAAAGGTCGTGGCGAGTTCGATCCGGGCACGCACGTAATCCGGACGTGCATCCAGGACCGCGCCGAAAGCCGCGACGGCCTCGTCGAGCAGCGCCTGTCGCTCTGGCGCAGGTACCTGCACAGACTGAACCTTCCCGGCCGCCGCTAAGCCAAGAAGGAAGAAAAGGTCCGTGTCGCTTGAGCCGGCTTCCAGGTGAGCGCGCAGCACGGGAAGCACCTCGTCAAAGTGGCCGATCGCGAGCAGGAGACGCGCCTCGTCGATGGTTTCTGCGACCGACGGCAGGGGCGCTGGCTGATCCTCCTCCGAACCTTCCGCGTACACGTGAGCACCGCCGGCAAACGTCAACAGCGCGGCGAGCGCAAGCGCCTGCAGCGTGAGGCAAAGTCTTGGGATATCCATTTGCAGCTGCAGTATCGCGTGTTCTCGGCCGCCCTGGGACAGGTCCGGTCCATCGCATGCCGGTCTCCCGGCTGTCGGGACCAGCAGTCCGGAAGGCTCGGGCGGGTGATGCTAGCGACCTGACGACCGCGAATCATGCGCTGGGCAGTACTTTCAGGTATGACCGGCCTCCTGGCGCCGGCCCAGCCCGTATCGCATCGATCGTTTCGGCTGCCGAAGGGTCGGGGCTCCAGTTGGTCTTCGCAGCGACGCAGTCGTTGCCGGTGCGGCTCCTGAACAGCCCACGGCTGCTTCGGCGCGCCCGCTACTCTGTGGCGTTCGAAGCCTCTTGCATACGGCTGCGAAGAGCTTTCCAGCGCGCAACGTTCCGATTGTGCTGTCGAAGCGTCGTAGCGAACGCATGGCCCCCGGAGCCGTTGGCGACGAAATAGAGGTCGTCGGTCGCCGCCGGGCGC
>VXPW01000096.1:56540-65950 GCA_009839325.1 Rhodospirillales bacterium | reverse complement strand
GCCACCGCCTCGCGAACCGTGATGCCTTCGACCAACGTGATCCGATGCAGCACGGATTGGCCGCGGGCCATGGCGTCGGCAACCTGCCACATCGATGCGCGAGCCGGGTAGGCATATTCGCCGGCCTGCAGGCGACGCCCGACCCCGGTCAGGCGTAAGCCCGCTTCGAACAGCATGGCCGAACGAATGACGCCGGCACTTTCGAGACGCGCCGCGATCCCGTTCAGCGAGGTGCCAGGAGCTACCACTACCGTGGTGGGTTCGACATGTGGCCCGTCGATCTGAAAGGCCGAGTACAACAGCGCGGCCGCTAGGACCGGGGCCAGCAGTCCGGCAGAGACGAGCCATCGGCCCGGCATGAGATCAGTCGGCGCGGCCGACGATGAGTGATGCGTTGGTCCCGCCGAACCCGAACGAGTTCGACAGCGCGGCCCGCACCGGGCGGCCCCTTGCTGCATGCGGCACCAGATCAAGCCCTTCGGCTCCGGGGCACGGGCGGTCAAGATTTAGGGTGGGCGGGACGGCATCGTGCACCACCGCAAGCAGGGCGTAGATCGTTTCGACGGCGCCGGCTGCTCCCAGGAGATGCCCGATGGAGGACTTGGTCGAGCTGATCGATACGTCAGCGGCCCGGTCGCCAAACAGACGTCGAATGGCTCCGAGTTCGATCTCGTCACCCAATGGGGTCGACGTCCCGTGTGCGTTCAGGTAATCGATGTCCGCGGGCGTCATGTCCGCGTCCTCGAACGCCGCCTGCATGCTGCGGTATCCGCCGTCCCCGTCGGGCGCGGGCGCCGATATGTGGTGCGCATCCCCCGACAGGCCGTAGCCCTTGATTTCACCGTAGATCCGCGCCCCGCGCGCCCGCGCGTGGCCGAGCTCCTCGAGCACCACGACGCCGGCGCCTTCTCCCATGACGAACCCGTCACGGTCCTCATCCCATGGGCGCGAGGCGCGCTGCGGCGCATCGTTGAAATTGGTGGAGAGTGCCCGCATGGCGGCAAATCCGGCAATGCCCAGCCGGCAGACCGATGCTTCCGCCCCGCCTGCCACCATGACGTCTGCCCTTCCCGCGCGGATGATCCCGGTGGCGTCGCCGATCGCGTGCATGCCGGTTGCGCAGGCCGTCACCACCGAGTGATTCGGGCCCCGAAAGCCATGGCGGATGGATACTTGCCCTGATGCGAGATTGATGAGACTCGAAGGAATAAAGAATGGCGTGATGCGGCGCGGTCCCTTTTGTTCGAGCACGACCGACGCCTCGTAGATCGATTGCAGGCCGCCGATCCCGGACCCGATCATGACGCCGGTCCGGTTGCGCGCTTCGGTCGCCTCCTCCTCCGGCGCCCAGCCGGAATCCTGGATTGCTTCGTCAGCCGCCGCGATGGCGTAGAGGATGAACTGATCGACGCGCCTCCGGTCCCGAGCCGGCATCAGGGCATCGAGGTCGAGGCCGTCGCTTGCGTCGGCTCCTGGTACCTGTCCGGCGACCCGGCACGGTAGGTCGTCGGTCTCAAAGCCGGTCATCGGGCCGAGCCCCGAATCACCCGCCAGCAACCGCCGCCAATTGGCTTCGGTTCCAACAGCCAGTGGCGTGACCAGGCCAACCCCGGTGACGGCAACTCGTTTCATGCGGGTGTCCCGCGAGAGCGGTCAGCTCACCTGTTGTTCGATGTACTGGATTGCGTCCTGAACGGTCACGATCTTCTCTGCCGCATCGTCGGGAATTTCGCAGCCGAATTTCTCTTCGAATGCCATGACCAGCTCGACCGTGTCGAGACTGTCAGCACCCAGGTCATCGACAAAACTTGCATTCTCGGTGACTTGCTCCAATTCGACGCCGAGATTTTCGACGACGATGTCTTTGACGCGCTGCGCGATATCGCTCATAGCAAAAATCCGTCAGGTGGGTTGAGGTTGGGGACAAGAGGACATAGCGCGACTGGCGCATCAGCGCCAGCCCACTGAGCCCGAGCCCAGCATCGCCTCGTTACCATACTTCCGCCGGGATGCAAGCACCGGGGCCGACAGGGCCCGAACCGGGCCCCCCGGGGACGCATGCCGACCCCGCGCATCCTGCCGGCGCCGGCGCTACGGTCAGGAAGGACCGCGCCCCGCACGGCCCGGTACCGGTGATCAACCCAGGCCACCGGCGACGGTCAGCGTTTGACCAGTCAAATAGCCGGCTTCATCCGACGCCAGGTAGACCGCCGCAGCGCCAATGTCCTGCGGCGAACCGAAGCGGCCCATGGGTACCCTCGCCAGGGCGTCATCGCGGACCGCTTCCGGCAAGGCATCGGTCATGGCGGTCTCGATAAATCCCGGCGCGAGACAGTTCACCGTGATGCCGCGAGTCGCGACCTCAAGGGCCAGCGCCTTCGACATCCCGATCAAACCTGCCTTCGACGCCGCGTAGTTGGCTTGGCCTGGATTGCCCAGCAGGCCAGAAACCGACGAAATATTGATGATTCGCCCAGAACGGCGGCGCATCATGCCGCGGAGCACGGCCCGAGTAAGCCTGAATGCGGCGGTCAGGTTTACGTCGAGGACAGCCTGCCAATCATCGTCCTTCATTCGCATTGCCAACCCGTCGCGGGTGATGCCGGCATTGTTCACCAGAACGTCGATGGGACCGAGTGCAGTTTCGGTTTCCTTCACCAGTGCGACGGCGTCGCCGCCGCCCGCGAGGTCCGCCACGACTACGTGGGCACGCTCCTCGAGGCGATCGGCGAGCTGGCGCAGGGTGGTCTCGCGCGTGCCGCTCAGGGCAACCGCCGCGCCAGCACGATGGAGGGCCTGGGCGATGGCGGTACCAATGCCGCCAGAGGCACCGGTCACCAACGCGACCCGATTGTGGAGATCGAACATCTGCGGTTCCTCCGCTCCCTTACAGGACGCGCAACAGGGCCTCCAGGTCCTCCGGTTCGGCCACATTCATCGTTTCGAAACTGCGATCGATTCGCCGGGCCAATCCGGCGAGTACCGCTCCTGGTCCGACTTCGATCAGCGTACCGACCTCGTCTTGTCGCAACCGCTCCATGGATTCCCGCCACCGCACCCGGCCGGTGACCTGGGCGACCAGGAGTTCGCGTATCGATGCAGGATCGTCCATCGGTTCGCCGCTGACGTTGGCGATGACCGGGACGGCTGGCGGACGGATCGCCTGGTCGCCTAGGGCCGTTTTCATCTCCTGTGCGGCCGGCTCCATCAGGGCGCAGTGGAACGGGGCGCTCACCGTCAGGCGGATGGCGTGCCTGAAACCGTGCTCCCGGGCCAGTGCGGCGGCCCGATCAACGGCGGTTGCGGCTCCGGAAACGACGACTTGGCCAGGCGCGTTGTCGTTGCCGATTTCCAGCACGTCGCCGTCGGCGGCCGCAGCGATGAGCGCGTCGGCGGCCGCGAGGTCGCCGCCGATGAGGGCCGCCATCCCGCCTTCGCCGACGGGGACTGCCGCCTGCATGGCCCGTCCGCGCCGCCGGACCAGCCGCACGGCGTCCGCAAGTGGAAATGCGCCTGCAGCGGTAAGCGCGGTGTACTCGCCCAAGGAATGACCGGCCACGTACTTGGCGGCGCTGGCGATGCTCACCGCGCCCTCACGCTCCATCACGCGCAGCAGGGCCAGGGAATGGGTCAGCAGCGCTGGCTGCGCGAATTCGGTTCGGGTGAGGTCGGCTTCAGGTCCCTCGAAGGCGAGTCGCGACAGCGCGAACGACAACGCGTCATCGACCTCTTCCCAGGTTTCGGCGGCGGTCGGGAAGGCATCCCGCACTGCGCGCCCCATTCCGGGCGTTTGCGATCCTTGGCCGGGAAAAACGAACGCGCGTGCAGTTGACATGGCTTCGGCTGCGGTTCCGATTGAGCTGGCGGGGTCGCGAGGATACAGGGGGAAATTGTTTCCGGTGACCCGGCGGCAAGGCGGGCGACCGTCGGCAGGGCTGCGCGCGGTCCGATCCGCCGCGAGAGAACGGCAGGCGGGTCGCGGCGATGGGGACTGTTCGGAACTCGATGAGTCGGGTCCGTTGCACGAGGCAGGGAGCAATGTACACTCGTCGCGAATCGAGGAACCCCGTCATCGGCAGTGGAAGGACGGTCAGGTAGTCGCGTTACAAGTGGTCACAACACGTCAATTACCGACGATGCATAGGTCAGTTTTCGGTTGAAGGTTACGATTTGATTTCGAAAGGTGCGTTCCGCACGCAATGGATACGATTGATGCTTTGAAGGCCCGGATTTCACCGGGCGACCCCGTAGAATTCTCATACAGGAACAGTCAGATCGCCGGGCGCGTCGTGTCGCTCGGACGGAAATGCGCCGTGGTCCGCTGCGATCGCGGCAAGCAGTACCGAGTCCCCTACGGCCGCGTCCGGCCGCGTGGTCCTGGCACGGACCATTCCGCCGCGGAGAGCCGCGCCCTGCGGCGCTGTCGGGAGCTCATGCGCCTGCACGGCCTCAGCCCGGCTGGATGGACCGCGAGGCTTGACGAATCGCGATCCCGGGCAGGTGCCTGCAACTTCACGAAGAAGTGCATCCTGCTGTCCAGGCTCTATGTGCGGGTGGCGAGTGAGCCGGAGCTCGATGACACGATCCTGCACGAGATCGCCCATGCGCTGGTAGGCCCGCACCACCACCATGACGCGACATGGCGAGCCCAGGCCCGTGCCATCGGATGCTCGGGGGACCGCTGCCACACGCTGCAGTTCAGCCCGCCGCGGTGGATCGTGGCCTGCGCCGCCGGCTGCTGTACGCGCTCGGCGCATCGCCGCCGCCGCCGCGCCGTCTGCCGCCGCTGCGGCGGCCCGATCACGTGGCGCGCCTGGGACGGGGAACCGGCGCATGAATCGACCGTTTCCCGGCCCCGGGAGGCGGTGGCGAAAGGGGGCGCCCCGAGCGGGCCGGAACTGGCCCCGATTGTCCGCAGCGGCGCGTTCTCTCAGCAAGGCGAATTCGACTTCGCGACGCATTGACATCGAGGCGATGCGCTACCTGGCGTTCCGGCTCGGATGGCCGGGCCGATGGGCTCACGGATATTCACGGGTCGCGGGCGCGCTCCCTGCGCCCTGACCGAGGCCGCGAACCGCTTCGGCTCGGCCCGTGCACGCGGGGACCCGGCGTTTGCCAGCGGCAATGGGTCTGTTTATGGTCGGGCGGCGCACCTTCGGGTTGCGGTGGACACGTTTTCGACTCCGCCTTTACGGGCGGGGGGCGTGCCCGGTGGATGGCAGATGCCGTATTACGAATCCGTTCTGATTGCTCGGCAGGAAATTGGTGGCGGCGACGCCGAGCGGCTTGGCGAACACTACGAAGAGCTCCTGAGCAAGGAAGGCGCCAGCGTCGTCCGGCGTGAGTACTGGGGACTGCGGCGGCTGGCCTACCGCGTCCGCAAGAACCGGAAGGGCCACTACCTGATGTTTCACGTGGACGGACCGGGGCCCGCGATTCAGGAACTCGAGCGTCAGCTCCGCATCGATGAGAATGTCGTTCGCTACCTGACGATGCGCCTTGATCGGCTGCCCGAGGGCCCGTCGATCATCATGAAGGCACGGGCCGAGCGCGAGGAACGGCGGGACCAGGAAAGCACGCGCAGAGAAGCGGAACGGCAGGCCGCGGACGCGGCAGGCGGCGAAACCGATGCAGCGGAATCCGAAGCGGGCGGGGAAGCCGAAGCGGGCGGGGAAGCCGGCGGGCCGGAGGAGGCTGAGCCGGCTCCGGAGACTGGTGCTGCCGGCGCGGAGCCAGAGACCAGCGCCGCGCCCAGCGGCGAATCGGAAGGAGAGGAGCAATGAGCGAGGACCAGTCGACTGCGGCGCGACCGACAGGCGGCCCTCGCCGGACGTTCTCCCGGCGGCGCAAGAGTTGCCCGTTCTCGGGGCCCAACGGCCTGGAGATCGACTACAAGGACGTCAAGACGCTGCAGCGTTTCCTTTCCGAGCGCGGCAAGATCGTGCCGAGCCGGATCAGTGCAGTGTCGGCCCCCAAACAGCGGCAGCTGGCACGTGCCATCAAGCGGGCGCGGATCCTGGCGTTGCTCCCGTTCGTGATTCGATAAGGACGTTTGGCTTCTGAGCCGCTTGGGCAAGCCGGAGCACCTCGCGCTCGGTGTTGTAGCGGGCGCGCTCAGCGCGGCCCTGTTCGCCAGCGCCCTGGCCGATTCGGGAGGCCTCGCCGCCGTCTTTCCGGTGCATTTCACGTCGTTGCCGATCCTGTTTGCCAGCGTGAGCCTGGGGGCCGCCCCGTTCGCCGCAGCCTGCGCGACCGGGGTGCTCGGGGTTGCTGTCGGGTCGGGTGCCGGGCTCTACGGTGGATTGATCTACATGGGCATTCATCTGGTGCCCGTTAGCCTGATTTACCTCCGGCTCCACTTTGCCAAGCGCAGCCCGGATACGCCCGGCTTCATCGGCCGACTGGTATGCGAACTCACGGTCCTCGCGGCGGTCGCCCTGCTGATCGTCCTGGCCGGCGCCGCCTTTGACGTATCCCGGTTGACCGAAGACATCGCGGTCGCCTTCGGCAAGCTGCTCGGGGCCGCCGCCCCGGACGTGCCGGCTGACGCCCGCGAGGCGTTCGTCACGGAGCTGGTCCGCTATTTCCCCGGCTTCGTCGCCGTCTGGTGGCTGCTCTCGCTCGTCGTCTGCGCCGTGCTGGCGCAGGCGGCTGCTCGCCGGTTCGGCATGGCCCGCTTCCCGACCCCCCCGTACCGGGCGTTCGAGGTGCCGGTGTGGCTGGTGGGGCTTTTCCTGGTGACACTGCTTCCGGCCGCGTTGCTGCGAGGCAACGTCGCCTCGGTGGCAGGGTCATTTGCATTGCTCTTCGGGACCCCGTTACTCTTGCAGGGATTGGCCGTCATCCATACGGTCAGCCGCTCATGGCCGGGCCGCAGGCTCCTGCTCTTCGCCTGCTACGGATCCTTGATCTGGCCGTTCGCCCCCCTGGCCTGGGCCCTCGTCACAGCGCTCGGAGTGATCGAGCACTTCGGTCGATTTCGTCGGCCGCATCTTGTTTGAGAGTGAATCATGCAGGTCATACTGCTCGAAAGAATTGGCAACCTGGGCAATCTCGGTGACACCGTGGAAGTTCGGGCTGGCTATGCGCGGAACTATCTGTTGCCACAGGGTAAGGTGCTGCGCGCGACCCCCGAGAACGTCCGCCGCTTCGCGGAGCAACGCGAAGAGATCCTGGCTGCCAACGCCGCCCGTCGCGAAAGTGCCGAGGCGACGGCCAAGACCCTGGAAGACCTGTCGATTGTCGTGATCCGGCAGGCAAGCGAGCGGGGCGTTCTCTACGGTTCCGTCAACGCACGGGACATTGCGGAGGAGGTCGGTCGACAGGCCGGCAAGATCGACCGGCACATGGTGCGCGCCGAGGGCACCATCAAGATGCTGGGCGTCCACGTTGTGGAAATTGCGCCGCATCCCGAAATCTTGGTTCCAATCACGGTCAACGTCGCCAGAAGCAAAGAAGAGGCCGTTCTTCAGGCAGAACGCTATGCGCGCGGCGAGGACGTCCTGGCTCTGGGTTCCGACGCCGAGGCCGGCGACGAGGCAAGCGTGGACGAAATGTTCAACGATCCGACCCAGTTCCGGCCACGGGTGCAAGAAGAGATACCCGACGAACCGGACCCGGCGGAAGCCGAGGCCGACCGGGTCGACCAGCTTCTGGACGGCGACAGGCCCCCGGAATCTCCGGACCCGGAGGCCGTTCCGGACCCGGCTTCTGGCGAAGAAGCCTGAGCCCACGTAGCTAGCCACCATTGGGCAGACGACGTGTTTGCCGAACGCGTGCTCCATCGACTGGTCCGCTTCGGCGGTGTCGAGGTGGTCTTGCCCGATGGCCGGGAGATTGCCGCCTCGGGGCGCGACGGGTCACGCTTTCGCATCCGTTTCCGGAGCTGGATGGACCTGTTTCGACTGCCGTTCCAGCCGACGCTGGCGTTCGCGGAGGCCTACATGGCTGGCCGCATGACGGTCGAGAACGGGTCCCTGCACGAACTGGTCGATTTCCTGTATGCGAATCAGGTGGATGCCGAGGCCACGGGGCCGGCGCGGGTACTACGGAAGATCATGTTTCCGGTGCGACGGTTCTGGCAACACAACACGACGTTCCGTGCCCGGCGAAACGTCAAGCATCACTACGACATTCCCGGCGAACTCTACGAGTTGTTTCTGGATTCGGACCGTCAGTACAGCTGCGCCTATTTCCCGCGCGAGGGCATGACGCTGGACGAGGCGCAGGAGGCAAAGAAGCGGCGCATCGCCAGCAAGCTCCAGTTGCAGGAAAACCAGCGGGTGCTGGATATCGGCAGTGGCTGGGGCGGCCTCGCACTTCATCTCGCCAAGTTTCACGGGGTTGCCGTGAAGGGGCTCACGCTCTCGTCCAACCAGTTCGAGATCGCCTCAAGACGGGCCGCCGACGACGGCCTTTCCAGGCAGGTGGCATTTGAACTCGGTGATTACCGAAACGAGTCGGGCCGGTTCGATCGAATCGTTTCGGTCGGGATGTTCGAGCACGTGGGACTTTCCTACTACCGTGCGTTCTTTGAGACGATCCGGCGCTGCCTGGTCGACGACGGCATCGCGCTGCTCCACACCATCGGCCGGTCTGCGGGCCCGGGCGTGACGGATCCATTCATCCGCCGGTACATCTTTCCCGGCGGGTACATACCGGCGCTGTCGGAAGTGCTGCCCGTCATCGAGCGGACGGGTCTGCAGGTCACGGACGTCGAGGTGCTGCGGCTGCACTACGCGTACACGTTGAGCCATTGGCGGCAAAGGGCGCTGGCAGCCCGCGACAAAGTGCTCGAAATTGCCGACGAGCGGTTCTTGCGGATGTGGGAACTCTACCTCTCGGGCAGCGAGGCCGCATTTCGCCACGGCGGGATGGTCGTGTTCCAGATTCAGATGGCCAAGAAGGTGGACGCGCTGCCGCTGTCGCGGAGCTACATGTCCGACTGAGGGGCTGCCGATTCCGTCGCGGTCGGGAAACTGGTCCGGAGAGTGGCCGTCGCGGGCGGCCTTCGAGCGCCCGGCATCATGCATTTTATGCATGTGCCGCATGCGTGATCTCGATCCGCAGATCGCCGCCCCCGCCGTTGGTTTGGTATAAGCGGCCCGCTGCCGGTTTCTTCAGCCGGCCTCTCCCTGCCCCGTATCCGGCTTCATGATTCCTGCACAGCGCCCGCATAATCCGTGCTTCTCGTCAGGGCCGTGCGCCAAGCGGCCTGGTTGGACGCCCGACGTACTCCGTGACGCCCGTCTCGGCAGGTCGCATCGGGCGCCCATCGCCCTGGATCGGATCCGCGAGGTGCTGAATCGTACGCGGGAGTTGCTGTCACTCCCCGTGGACTACCGGATTGCACTGGTTCCGGCTTCCGACACGGGCGCGATGGAAATGGCGCTGTGGTCTCTCCTGGGAGC
>VXPW01000096.1:40319-56440 GCA_009839325.1 Rhodospirillales bacterium | reverse complement strand
CGTGCCGTCGAACGCCTGGAGTCATACCAACCGCCGTGGCCGCTGCCCAAGATCTTTCGCATGGTCAAGCGGGGTCGCGTCGACGAGGCGCTGTTCCGAGGCGGTACCATCAACACCCCGTCGCTCCTTTGCGTGGAGGACGCCCTCGACTCCTTGCGTTGGATCAGCGCCATCGGCGGGGAAGCCGAAACCAGAGCCAGAAGCCGGGCCAATCTGGAAGCAGCAAGGCGATGGATCGACGGTTCGCGGTGGGCGGACTTCCTTGCCGTCCGGCCCGAAATCCGCTCCTCCACGTCGATGTGCTTCCGGATCACCGATGAATGGTTTGCGGGGCTCGATGCCGGCGCTCAACGCGCGCGTGTCGACGCGTTGGTGGGACTGCTGGAAGACGAGGGAGTCGCCTATGACATCGCTTCCTATCGCGAGGCACCGCCGGGACTGCGCGTGTGGGGCGGCGCCACGGTCGAAACGTCGGACCTCGAGCGGTTGTTTCCCTGGCTCGACTACGCGTTCGCGGAAATCAAGCGAAAGGCCGTGTCGTGACTGACCGGGTCCTGATTGCCGATCGCCTGAGCCCGCGCGCCGAAGAGGTGTTTGCTGCCCATGGTCTCGAGGCCATCGTTGACACAGGCCTCGACGAGGGAGGCCTGATCGGCCGCATCCCCGAATTCGCGGGGCTTGCTGTGCGATCGTCGACCCGAGTCACCGAGGCGGTGCTGGAGGCGGCTCCTCGCCTCCGGGTCATCGGCCGTGCCGGGATCGGGGTGGACAACATCGATGTGGCGGCCGCCACGCGCCGCGGTGTCGTGGTGATGAACACGCCGTTTGGCAACTCGATCACGACCG
The DNA here is from genome assembly GCA_009839325.1 of Rhodospirillales bacterium. Classification (GTDB taxonomy): domain Bacteria; phylum Pseudomonadota; class Alphaproteobacteria; order TMED109; family TMED109; genus VXPW01. The sequence goes on along the minus strand of VXPW01000096.1, from coordinate 55,594 downwards.
CCGAGCACACGATCGCCATGATGTTGTCGCTCGCGCGCAACATCCCGGCCGCGAGCGCGTCAACGCATGCGGGCCGCTGGGAGAAATCGAGGTTCGGAGGGGTTGAGCTCTATCGCAAGACCTTGGGGCTCGTGGGTTGCGGCAACATCGGCGCGATTGTTGCGAATCGGGCTCTCGGGCTTGGGATGCGCGTGATCGTTGCCGACCCGTTCCTTGCCGAGGAGCGAGCCACCGAGCTGGGCGTCGAGGTGGTCCAGTACGATGAATTGCTCGGCCAGGCGGATTTCATCAGCTTCCATGTGCCGCTGAACGACTCGACCCGGAACATGATGAACGCGGCGGCCCTCAACCGTTGCCGGCCGGGCGTACGGATCATCAACTGCGCCCGCGGGGGGCTGGTGGACGAAGAGGCCCTCCGGGCAGCGATCGAGGCTGGCCGTGTGGCCGGAGCAGCGGTCGATGTGTTCCAGAACGAGCCGGCACGGGAGAATCCCCTGTTTGGTCTGGAGCAGGTGGTGGCGACACCGCATCTCGGCGCATCGACGGAGGAGGCCCAGGAGAACGTGTCGGTCCAGGTGGCCGAGCAGATGTCGGACTTCCTGCGGACGGGTGCGGTCGCCAATGCGCTGAACATTCCCTCAGTGACCGCCGAGGAAGCGAAGAAGCTGGATCCGTACATGCGACTCGCAGACCAGCTTGGCCGGCTCGCGGGCCAGGTGGCCGCAACGGGGTTTCGCAGCGTCCATATCGAGTTCGGCGGCCAGGCCAGTACCCTGAACGTTCGTGCCCTGACGTCCGTGGCTCTGGCGGGGCTGCTCAGCCCGCAGCTTGATTCCGTGAACATGATCAACGCCCCGTTGATCGCCGAGAGCCGCAATATTCGGGTGACGACCGCGACCAGTGAATCGCCGGGTGACTACGCGACGGAGATTCGGCTCGCCGTACAGACACAGCGGCAGCGACGCGAGGTCGCCGGGACGCTGCTGGGGCGCGAACCTCGCATCATCGGCATCATGGGAATCGACATCGAGGCCCAGCTTGGACCGAACATGCTCTTCATTACCAATGCCGATGAGCCTGGTCTCATTGGAGCGGTTGGTACCGCCCTGGGCAACAATGGCGTCAACATCGCGACGTTCCATCTCGGGCGCAGCGCGCCCGGAGCAGACGCCCTGGCCCTGGTGGAGGTGGACCAGCCGGTTTCGCCAGAACTCACCGAGGAACTGGCCAAATTGCCGAATGTGCGGAGCGTCCGCGTCCTTCATTTCTGAGGAAACTGCGCGCGGTTGCCAGCCCGGCCGCGTGCTAGATTGAAGCGAGATGACCTCTAACGACCAAGTCCTGTTGCCGGCGGGGCTGGCGGACCTGCTGCCGCCAGACGCGGAACGAGAGGAAGCCGCATCGCGCGCGCTGGTCGATGTCTTCCGCAGTCACGGTTACGAATCGGTGCGCCCGCCGCTGCTGGAGTTTGAGGACACGCTGACCGCCGGTCTGGGCGCTGCGGGCGCGGGGTCCACGTTTCGCCTGATGGACCCGCATTCGCAGCGGATGTTGGGAGTCCGGGCCGACATCACGCCGCAGGTCGCCCGCATCGCCACCACCAGGCTGGCCTCGGCAGATCGCCCGCTCCGGCTCTGCTACGCCGGGGATGTGCTGCGGGTCAACGCCAGCGCCAATGGCGGGGAACGCCAGGTCCGACAGATCGGGGCGGAATTGATCGGCTGCCCGGGCGCGGATGCGGACGTGGAGATCCTGCTCCTGACCATCGAAGCGCTGGGGACGCTGGGTGTCGAGTACTTCACGATCGACCTGACGAGCCCCAATCTGGTGCCGGCGGTCATGGAGTCGTTCGCGCTCAGCTCCGCGTTGCAGTCGGAAATCCGGGACGCGCTTCGCCGGAAGAATGCCTCCGCGCTCGAGAACCTGTCCGGCGATGCACCACGGATTCTTGCGCAATTGGCAGCTGCCGCTGGTCCGGTCGAGGAGTCGGAAGGCCGGCTTCGATCGATCGAACTGCCGGCGGAGGCGGCTGCGGTCCGCGATCGCGCGCTGGATGTACTCGAGCGGCTGCGTGCCCAGGCAGCCGGTGTCGCGCTCACGCTGGATCCGGTCGAGAATCGGGGCTTCGGCTATTACGCAGGCGTCGGGTTCGCGGTGTTTGCGCCGGGCGCCCGCCGGGAAATCGCGTTCGGCGGCCGCTACCGAATTAGCGATGATGAGACGGCGTTCGGAGTCTCGTTCTTCACCGACGCACTGCTCAGGGTGGCGTCGGATCCCGCGTCGGCACGCAAGGTTCTCGTGCCCCGCGGACAGGATCCGGAAACCGCCGCTGCGCTGCGCCGCAACGGCTGGGTTGCGATCGTGGATCTCCTGGGGCCGGGGGATGCCGAGGCGGCACGGAGAGCCCGGTGCAGCCACGTGCTGCAAGACGGCACGCCGGTCCCGCTGGCACCGGACAACGACTGATGGCGAACGTCACCGTCGTCGGTGCGCAGTGGGGTGACGAAGGCAAGGGCAAGATCGTCGACTGGCTGTCCCACCGGGCCGACGTGGTCGTCCGGTTTCAGGGCGGTCACAATGCCGGTCACACCCTGGTGGTGGACGGCAGGACCTACAAGCTGAGCCTGCTGCCTTCAGGCGTCGTGCGGGGCAAGCTCTCCATCATCGGTGACGGGGTGGTAATCAATCCGTGGGCGCTTCGCGACGAGATCGCTACCGTCCGGGAGCAGGGACTGCACATCACGCCGGACGTGTTGCGCGTGGCGGAAGGCGCGAGCCTGATCCTGCCCTACCACTGGGAATTGGATCGCTTTCGGGAGGACGATGCGTCGGACCGTGCCATCGGCACGACCCGACGCGGTATCGGTCCCGCTTACGAGGACCGGGTCGGGCGGCGCGCGGTCCGCGTGTGTGACCTGTACGACCGGCCAGGTCTGCACCGCCGGATCGAAACCGCGCTCGACTACCACAACACGTTGCGCCAGGGTCTCGGGCGGACCCTTCTCGACGGGAGTGAACTGCTTGATTCTTTGACGGATGTCGCGGGGAAGTTGCGTCCGTTCGTCACCAACACGGCGGCGTTGCTGGACGAGGCGCGCAGGAACCGTCAGACGGTCCTGTTCGAAGGGGCGCAGGGGATCATGCTGGACGTGCATCACGGCACGTACCCGTATGTCACCTCGTCGAACACCGTTCCGGGACAGGCCGCCGGCGGGGCCGGCACCGGCCCCGCGAGCGTGGGCTACGTGCTTGGCATCACGAAGGCGTACACGACTCGGGTCGGGGAGGGGCCGTTTCCGACGGAGCAGGCAAACGACGTCGGGCGGACCCTCGGGCAACGAGGGCGCGAATTCGGGACTGTCACTGGCCGACAGCGGCGCTGCGGCTGGTTCGACTCCGTCATGGTGCGTCAGGCGGTGCGGGTGGCCGGCATCGATGGCATTGCCCTGACCAAGCTCGACGTGCTTGACGGTTTCGAGACGCTCCGCGTTTGCGTCCGCTACCGGGCCGGGAACGAAACCTTCGACTATTTCCCGCCTGGGGAGACTGCGCGCGCATCCATCGAGCCGGAGTACGAGGAACTCGAGGGCTGGACAGACAGCACGCGCGGCGCCCGTTCATGGGCGGATCTGCCGGCGACGGCCGTCAAGTACATCCGCCGCATCGAGGAGCTGATCGGGGTGCCGGTCACATTGCTTTCCACCAGTCCCGAGCGCGAGGACACGATTCTGGTTCGCGACCCGTTCGCCGAGTGAGGCCGGCGCCCGGCGGGTTGCCGTTGCTCCGCCGGCCGCATTGCCGGACGGCTCGCCAGCGTGACGAGCGCAGGACTGCCATCAGCGACGTTTGACCGCGGAGGAAACGTATCAATGGATCTGGATCTACAAGGGCGGACAGCGCTCGTCACAGGTTCCACCCGGGGAATCGGGTTTGCCACGGTGTTGGGGCTTGCCCGGATGGGAGCCCGCGTCGTCCTGCACGGGCGCACCGAGGAATCGGTGGCTAGGGGACTTCAACGCTTTCAGGATGCGCTCGGTACGGCTGGCGAGGGCGTGGCTGGTGACCTTGGCAACGTCGAGGGCTGTTCCAGCGTGTTCGCGACAGTTCCGGAAGCCGACATACTGGTCAACAACATGGGCATTTACGAGATGCGTCCGTTTGACGAGATCGACGATGCCACGTGGCTTGACTACTTCCAGATCAACGTGATGAGCGGGGTCCGGTTGGCGCGCCACTACCTTCCCGCCATGCGTCGAAAGGATTGGGGCCGCGTGGTGTTCATCTCGAGCGAGTCCGGGGTGTTCATCCCGCCCGAGATGATTCATTACGGCTTCTCGAAGGCGGCCCAGCTGGCCATCGGACGCGGACTTGCCGAGACCACGGCGGGGACAGGAGTGACCGTCAACTCCGTGCTGCCTGGCCCGACCTGGGTCGAGACCCAAGAGGAGCGCCTCGGCAAGCGGGCGAAGGACGAGAACCGCACCATCGAGGATCTGCAGGGCGACACCTTCCGGCTGCGGCGCACGTCGTCGCTGCTGCAGCGCTACGCGACGGTCGACGAAGTGGCGAACCTGATCTGCTACGTGTGCAGCAAGGCTTCATCGGCGACCAACGGCGCTTCCCTGCGCGTCGACGGCGGGGTCGTGCGGACGTATATCTGAGAGACGGCTGCCTGTTCAATCCGTCGCCCCCCGGTGCCTGACCCCGTCCGATCACGTCGGGCCGGCCGCGTACGCCTGGCCTGCGGGACGGTCAACCCGCCTGAAGCCGGCTAGAAGCTGTACCGTATCGAAACAACGGCTTCGGTTTCTTCCACCTGCAGGAACGTCGCGCCATCCACGGTGACGTCGGCTTGCCTGCGATTCAAACCCAGGTTCGCAGACAGACCGCGGGCAAGGTCGTATTGAAGCCCCAGCGCAGCGGACTGCTCATCCTGTCCCTCGATGCGTCCGAAGTGTGCGCCGATGGAGAACCCGACCACGCCGGCCTTGGTACGCACGCCTGCCGACACGAACCTGCGGTCAGCCTTCCGTCCGGTAGACGCCAGGCGTTCGAGGCCGACGCCGGCATCGAGAGTGGTGCTGCCATAGATCATCTCGACGACCGCTGCAGCGGCCCGGGTATCGAAGCGTTCCGAGGCAGTGCGATAGACGCCGTCTGTGGCGCGGAACGTAATGCGGTAGTCGCGATTGCCGGCCGGCCGCTGGAACATGGCGCCGGCATCCAGATTCCCGTCCCCGTCCACCACGGCGCTCACCACCCAAGGCCCGAACCGGCCCAGGTAGGCGCCTCCGAACTCATCGAGCTGGCCCATGACGTCGTCGAAGGCCAGGACACCGTTGCCGACGCCACGATGCCGTCGAGTCTGTTCGCGAACGACCCCCGAGACATCACCACCCAGTATCGTTCCCCATGCGCCGCCGACGGAAACTGCGCCGTTGCCGGTGGTTCGTTCGTTGGAACGGAACCCGGCGGTGCCTTCCGTCGCGTACTGGCCGAAGTAAGTCAGGGAAACCCGCCAGCTGTTCGACAACTGCGTCAGGATCGCCAATTGGGCGTTGCCGATCAGGCCGGTGTCGGAGGTGCTGTCGTCCTCAGCGCCATCGGACAGCGAGGTATCGAGAAGACCGGTCAGCACTAGGGTGACGTCGCCGACTTCGGTCGCGAGCGGCTCCTCCAGCGATGACAGGCTCTCGTAGTTGAGGGAGACGTCTTGTGCGGTCGCTGACTCGCCTGCCGCGGCGAGGACGACCGAGGCGACGCCAAGACCGAGAAGAGATCGGTGCAGGGATTGCAATGCCATCGCCCTAGACCTTGGCCGGAAAGGTGGTACGGAAGGCCTGCCGGGCAATCGCGCGGCCGGCCTTCATGGCGGCGGTGTGGTCCATCTCCCAGTGCACGCCGCCGTAGAGCCGGCTCATGCCGTTCTCTTCCGCCATGTGCGACAGGCTGGTCCATCGCCGCGTGACGCCGTTCAGCTGCGGCCACAGGACTGCGTCCGGCGATTGGCCGGAAAACACAACGTCATCTCGGCCGTAGACCAGTGCGATCAGCTCGGCGGCCGCGGCGCCGAACGTGGAATGGCCTGAGGTGAAGGACGGAAACTCTGGGGTCGGGATATAGCTGCGCCAGCCTGGATCCAGCGCGATCCGTGGGTCCGGATTCTCGAACTCGGGTGCGCGCACGCGTATCGCGCTCTCCGGACGGACAATGTCGTAGTGGTACTTGCAGTCCCACGCGCAGATGGACGCGTCACACTGTGTCATGCCGATCAGTGCGAATGCACGTGCAAGCTCGATGAAGCTGAGATCACGATCCTGCAGGATCTGCATCGCGACACAGACGAAATGCCCCGGTGGGGTGACACCCCAGGGACCGTCTTCCCAGAACAGCGCAATTTCCGACTCGTCGGCGGTTCGAACGGTGCTGTCCACGCCTCCTAGCCGGCGAGTCATGTCGAACGCCTCGGCGAACTCGGGGCTCGCCGGGTCGTAGAAACTGGCCGGCCGGAATTGTGATCCGCTGGCCATCGTCCACGGTTTGATCTGACCCTGTCCCGGATAAAGACCTCGATCAAACGAGGCGAACGCCGGTCCGGGTTGGGCACCGTAGAACGGACCCGTCGGCAGCCATCGCAGCGCGTCCGACCGTTTTTGGTAACGGTCCAGGTAATAGTTGACTTCGCTCGGCTCAGATCCGTCGTCGACCCTCATCTTGACCACGTGGCGTCCGACAGCTCGACCCCATTCGGCCCCCAGGGTCTTGGCTTCGCTCGCTGGAAAGCGGCTCAGAAAGGCCATTCGCTCGAAGAAGAACGGCTGCTGAAAGGCTTCCGCGGCCGCGGTGGCGAAAGCCATTCCGTACGCGACCTCGGGGTCGGCGCCACGAGGGCCAGCGCCGACACCGAAGGGTTCGTCGTACGCCTGGACAATGCTGTTCGCCGCCAGGAATCCGGCGGACATCGCCAGTCCGAAATTGTAAGCGGCCCGGGGCACCAGGACCCGCTGATCCCGCACCTGCTGAAGCGCCACGTCCACCCAATGGAAGACGGTGTTCCAGTTTCTCGGCCGTACTACCTGGGTGGCGTAGGACGACGGATGCCCGAATGTGGCCACCCGGGGCGCGACACAGGCCGAAAGCGCGCCGACCGATGCTGCTGCCGCTCCAGCGGCCAGAAAGTGCCTTCTTGATTTACGCATGATGATCCTGTTTTCCTGAGGCAGGGGACGAAACCCCCCGTTTCCGGGTTCAGCCGGATCAGATCGGACGAAGCTGGAAAGGAAACGAGCGGCGCGATTACCGGCTGCTAGAGCCGGTGGGAAATTCCGCTCTCGTGTTCACGCATGTACGCGGGCGAGGCCCGGGGTGCGTCGTGGACGAACGGGGGGACGGCAATCCGGCCGCGCCGTGCACGGTCCGGAACGGCGGGGCGGCACACCCGCGTTGACGAGGAATGGTCGTTTGCCTGCGCGGTATGGCTGCTCCAAGCGCGAAAGCGACCCTTGCCGGAGCCACGCGGTGGAACTCACCGCAACCGGTCGATCCTCAAGTTGCTGTCGATTGGGGCATCGGCGCGTCTTTGACCCAGCCGCAGTCACCGTTGACCTTGAGGTGATGTCGGCCGCGGTTGAAATTGGTTGGAATTCCTGACAAGACGGTGAGGCCCATTTGAAGGCGAGCAACCTCTCGTCTTTCCGGCAAGCCGGTGCAAGTAGTGCACCAATTTTCATCGCCCAGATCTCTCTACTGGTCATTGATTTGGCACTACTGCAGGCGCGAGATCATGGCTGTTGCGGCCCGGCGCCACAATTGCCGGCCAGCGACGCCAAGCGCAAATGTGCAAAGAATTGACAGGATTCCGGCACCGGGCGGGCGTCAAGCGGTCAGACCATCGCGATCACGGTCGGAGCGTGTGCCGGCGGTGGCGTAGCGTGACGGTATCAGCGCCGACAGGTCTCTCGATCAGAGACGTTGCAACGCCTGCTACCACGCGGCAGCGGGCATCCGGCCCGCGCATTCTCCGCTTCTCGACCCATCAAGTTCCAGTGGGTGCCAGCGATCTCACTCGGCTCGTCGGCGGTCTCGACCATTCCCATCGAACACCTGCCATCCGTTTCCGTTCCTCGGCCACTCTTCGCGCCGGGCGGCCGGCTGTGTTCCTCAAGGTGTCAAGGAGCGGTTCCGCCGGCACTGGTGTCGAACGGATGGCCCGAGTCGGCCCACTCCCCCAGGCGGCAACCGTTCCGTACGCGGTTTCACTGCCCCGGATCCGATCGCTTGAACGGCGGCAGCCGCTCCTCCTCGACGGCGTGGCAGGCAACCATGCCCTGGCCACGTTGCAGTGGGGTCGGAAGTTCTTGCCGGCAGCGTTCGTTCGCGAACGGACACCGCGGATGGAAGGAGCAGCCCGACGGCGGATCAATCGGGTCGGGAACCTCGCCTGGCACGGACACGCGCTCCCGACCGGTCATCTCGACATCGGGAATCGTGTCGAGCAGCAAGCGCGTATACGGATGCCGGGGTTGGCGAAACAGATCCTTCGCGGCCGAAATCTCGCATAGCCGTCCGAGATACATCACCCCGATACGGGACGACACGTGATAGACGACCGAGAGGTCGTGGCTGATGAACAGGTAGGTGAGGCCGAACCGCTTCTGCAGGTCTTTCATGAGGTTGAGGATTTGCGCCTGGACAGACACGTCGAGCGCCGAGGTCGGTTCATCGCACACCAGGAAGTCGGGGTTCGCGGCGAGCGCGCGGGCAATCGAGATGCGCTGGCGTTGCCCGCCAGAGAATTCGTGCGGAAACTTGCGCGCGTCTTCCGGTGAAAGGCCCACCTGCCGGAGGGACTCCGCCACCTTCCTGCGCCGCTCGGACCGGTTGGCCACCAGCCTGAAGGCGTTGACGGGTTCCGCCACGATGTCTTCCACTCGCCAGCGGGGGTTAAGGCTCGCGTACGGATCCTGAAAGATCATTTGCATCCGGCGGCGGAGCGGCGCAATGTCGGACCGTCGCCGGAGGCCCGCCAGATCAGTCCCATCGAAGACGACGCTTCCCCGGGTCGGCCGGTCCAGGCCCACCACCAGGCGCGCTACGGTGGACTTTCCGCACCCGGACTCGCCGACCAGGCTGAAGGTTTCGCCTCGCCGGATCGTGAACTTCACGCCGTTGACCGCTTTGAGGGTTTGCACCGGTAGCCGTTCCAGAACCCGCGCGAGCCAGGGTCTCGAAACGTCGAACGTCTTCACCAGGTCGTGTACTTCGATAAGAGGTCCAGTGGCGTCAGTCATCTGAACGCTCCTGGTCGATCAGAAAGCAGGCTGCTGCTGCATCCCCCGTGGCCTGCAGAACCGGCCGCCTCCGACGGCAAAGATCGAACGCATGGGGGCACCTGGAATGGAATGCGCATCCCTCCGGGATTTCGTGCAGTCGTGGCATGGCCCCGTCGATCTGCGCCAGGTCCGCATCGTCGCGCCCTAGCCGCGGGATGGCATCCATCAGGCCTGTCGTATACGGATGGGCGGGAGCTCTCAGGATCTGGCGGACACGCCCGACCTCGACGATTCGCCCGGCATACATCACGGCCACGCGATCCGCGGTTTCCGCGATCACGCCCATGTCGTGGGTAATCAGCATGATCGCAGTGCCCTGGTCGCGGCACAGGCGCTTGAGAAGTGCGATGATCTGGGCCTGAATCGAGACATCGAGCGCGGTCGTCGGCTCATCCGCAATGATGAGACGGGGGCCCGCACAAACCGCCAAGGCAATCACGACGCGCTGGCGCATTCCGCCTGAGAACTCGTGCGGATAGGAATCGATCCGATGTGCGGCGGCCGGGATTCCGACGTCCTCCAGTAGGCGAAGCGCGTGCCGGCGGGCGTCGTCAGCGGATCGATCGGAGTGCGCGAGGATCGTCTCGACCAGCTGCTGGCCGACGGTGAAGAGCGGATTGAGGCTGGTCAGCGGGTCCTGGAAGACGGAACCGATTTCATTCCCTCTGATTCGGCGCTTTTCTTCATCCGAAAGATGGTCGATCCGGCGGCCGTCAAATCGAATCTCTCCACCGGCCATCCTCCCGGGCGGTTCGATGAGCCCGATGATGGCCGCTCCCGTTACTGACTTGCCGGCGCCCGATTCGCCCACCACTCCAAGGACTTCACCCGCCTCGATCGCCAGGGAGACGTCGTCGACCGCGACGAGCGCACGGCGGCGCGTCGGGAACTCGACGCGCAGTCGGTCGACTTCGAGCAGTGCCACGGTTACCGCAGTTTCGGATTGAAGGCGTCGCGCAGCCAGTCACCAAGCAGGTTTACTGCGAGAACGAGAATGGCCAGCGCCGCCCCCGGGAACATCGTGATCCACCATTCGCCCGAAAACAGGAAGTCGTTGCCGATTCGGATCAGGGTCCCGAGCGATGGCTCCGTCGGCGGCACGCCCACTCCCAGGAAGGAGAGCGTGGCCTCGGTAATGATGGCTACGGCCAGGTGAATCGTTGCGATGACGAGTACCGGGCCCATGGTGTTCGGCAGGATGTGCCGCAGCATGATCATCACCGGATGAATGCCGATCAGACGGGCGGCCTGGACGTACTCCTTGTTCTTCTCGACTAGCGTGGTGCCGCGCACGGTCCGCGCGTACTGCACCCAGCCGGAGATCCCTATCGCCACGATTAGTACCGGAATCGCCAGCTGATCCTGCGATTCTGCCGGCAGGATGCTGCGCATCACGCCGTTTAGCAGCAGCGCGATCAGGATGGTGGGGAACGATAGCTGGATCTCCGCCGTGCGCATGATCAGTGCGTCCAGGCGCCCGCCGATGTATCCGGCGAGGAGCCCCAGGCTCACGCCAAGTACCAACGCAAGCGCGATCGAGGCAAACCCCACCCCGATCGAAATCCGTGCCCCGTAGAGAATCGCCGACAGCACGTCTCGGCCCTGGTCGTCACTGCCCAGCAGGAACCGATGGTCGTCCGCTGCCATCCATGCCGGCGGGATGTGGGCGTCAAGAATGCTGAGCGAGGTGAGGTCAAATGGGTCTTGCGGGGCGATCAGGGGCGCGAAGAGCGCTGCCATCATCATGATCGTCGTGACCGCGGTGGCGACAACGACAGTTGGCGAGCGTGAGAAACTGAACCAGAGATCGCTGTCGACAACTCGGCGATACATCCCCCCCACGCTGTTGCCTCGAGGTGCGCCCGTTCGCACCGGCTCAAGCCCCGGAGTCAGCGCTGCGCGTGGCACGCAATCGCGGATCGATGACGTAGTAGAGGACGTCGACCACGAGGTTGATGGCCACGACGACAAACGCAATCAGGATCAGGTAGGCCGACATGATGGGAATATCCACGGTCTGGATCGACTGCAGGAACAGGAGCCCCATGCCCGGCCACTGAAACACGGTCTCAGTGATGATCGCGAAGGCGATGATCGACCCCAGTTGCAGGCCAGTGACCGTGATGACCGGTATCAGCGCGTTCTTCAGCGCGTGCCGGAAGTTGACCACGTGCTCAGGCAGGCCGCGGGCCCGGGCGAACTTGATGAAGTCGGTCCGCAGAACTTCCAGCATTTCCGAACGCACCAGCCGCATGATGAGCGTCATTTGGAACAGCCCAAGGGTGATTGACGGCAGGATCAATGCCTTCAGCCCGGCGACGGTCAGCAATCCGGTGGACCACCAGCCGAGATCGATCACCTCACCACGCCCGAACGAGGGGAGCCAGCCCAGCATCACCGCGAACACGAAAATCAGCAGGATGCCGATGAGGAACGTCGGCAGCGATACGCCGGCCAGAGACACCGTCATCAACACGTGGGCGAGAAGCGTGTTCCGGCGCAGGCCGGTGTACACCCCCATGGGGATACCGAGCGCCAGCGCCAGCAGCGCAGAAAAAATGGCGAGTTCCAGGGTGGCCGGCATGCGCGACAGGATCATGTCGGCGACCGGCTTCTTGTGCTGGTAGGAAATACCGAAGTCGAAGGTGACGGCGTCCAGCACGAACCGGCTGAATTGCACGAGGATGGGGTCATTGAGCCCCAGGGCTTCTCTCAGTTCCTCGCGCTCTTCGAGCGTGGTCTCGATGCCGACCATCTGATGCACGGGGTCGCCGACGAACTGGAACATCGAGAACGCGATCAGCGCCACGAAGAACATCACCAGAAGCGACTGCAACAGCCGTTTCAATATGAAGGCAAGCATCGTCGTCGAATTTGCCTCGCGCGAGCCAGTCGCCGAATCGGCCGCAAGGGGAGCGGTCGGGCTGCGTGTCAGGCCCCGAGCTGTGACTGCGGCCGTGGCCTGAGGTTAAACATGCCTGCGGGGCGGGACAGACGCCAACGCCCTGCGAGCCCGGTCGCCATCATGGTCCCGTTCGATGCCGTGGCCGCCGGCGTGTCCCGCCTCACCGGTCACTTCTGGCAACGGACGGAAGCGGTTCTGACCCGGAAGGGGTGCTGCTCCTCGCAGGTGGTCAGCCTCGCGGTGATCCGAGGTCGGGGCAGGTCGGACGGCGCTGCGCCTGACAAAGCGGGGCAGAATGCGTCAACGTGCGCGGCTGTGCGCGCCATGTTCCGATATGAACCCCCCTGCAAAGCTAAACATGTCACGACATGCGACCCCGCTGGGTCGGGTCGCCCGCTGAATGGAACGGCGACGAACTCGAAGCGAAAGAGCGCTACATCCTGCAGTGGCCGAAGATCAGGAAGTGGCGGCACCGGGTCCGTGCCGACACGGGTGCCTGGTCGGTTCCCCGGGGGAACGTCATCTGCGTGCAGGAGGTCGACCGCCGCACCAGTCGGCCGTGGTACCGCGTGCTCGTGATGAAGATGGCGAGGCTGGATCGCAGCGAGCACGTTCTCGGGTGGATCGACCGCCGTGAACTGATGGAGCGCGGCGTCACGCTTTCGTATTGAGATCGTGTAACCTGTTGATTGGGATCGCTGAATTTCGAATCAACACTCGATAGATGGGGCGGGAAATAGTAAGCTGTCTGCGACGTTGGGTGACAAACCGAATACGCGCAGCGCGGCTATTGAGGGTGGATATCTGCTGTGTCGACGGAACTCATTGCGATCATCGTGCTTGCCGGCATCGTCGGACCGTTGCAAATCCTGCTATTGGGCATGCTCTGGAATCTCACGGGCCAATTGGGGAAGGTAGAAGGTCTCTTGGAGGGGTTACTGTTGAACAAGAATCGACCGGATTCTTCAAACGCCTGACAAGAACTCCCCCGGCATGCCCGAGAAACGGCCGTCGGAGCCCAGGCGGAGAGGACGTCCCCAAACCCGTGTGATCAAACTCGACGCGACGCCGGAGCAAGCTGCTCGCGCAATCTTCTCAGCTGCAAAGTCTCCAGATCCATCACTTCGGAAGGCTGGGAATCCGCGTCGTTCCGGATCCGCTTGAAACCGGGGTTTGGCCACTTAACCGTATAAACCCCTATCGTTTGGTGAAGTTGGTCACGCCGTTCCGGGAGACGCCGACCGAGAGCTCCGTGTTCAGGCGTCGAATGCCGAAGGTCCAGGCCGCTGCCCGGGGGATCAGCACTGTGTCTCCCATCAAGCCGGAGCCAGAGGGTTACCGGATGTTCACGTAGTACAACATGAACTGGTTGTCCGGGCTCTGCACCAGGTCGACCAGGTCACTTTTTCCCCAGGCCAGGCCCTGCTGGTGAAGCGGGATGTACCCGAACTCGTCGTGCACCAACCGGTAGGCCTCCGCGATCATGGCGTCGCGCGTGACGGGGTCGGTCTCGACAAGAATCTGCTCGGTCAGCGCGTCGACCGCCGGATTACAGTAGTTGCCGAGGTTGAACTTGCCGGCGCCATCGGCTTCCTGGCAGTGGATCAGGTTGTAGAGCACGTTCCAGCTGTCGAAGCTGCCCGGCGTCCATCCAAGCAGATAGAGACTCGTCTGGTAGGCGGGCCCAAGGACTTTCTTGAAAAAGAGGGCTTTTGGCTGGGCGAGCAGCTTCACCCTGATGCCGATCTTGGCGAGCATCGCACTGACGGCGATGCAAATTCGCTCGTCGTTGACGTAACGGTTGTTCGGACAGTCCATGCCGATCTCAAAGCCGTCCGGATATCCGGCCTCCGCCAGCAGCTGTCTTGCCAGCGCAGGATCGAAGGTGTGTCGCGTGAATTCGCCGGAACGCGCGAACAGCGTGGGCGAGATCATGAGGGCGGATGGCGTGGCAAGATTTCGCATGACCTTGCTCCCGATCGCCTCGACATCGACCGCGTGATACAGGGCGGCCCGAACCCGCTTGTCCTTGAACGGATTTTTCCCCCGAACGTCGGATTCCAGCAGTTCGTCACGACCCTGATCGAACCCGAGAAAGATCGTTCTCAGTTCCGGGCCGACCGGCACCGATGTCCCGTCATTTGCCTGCACCCGCCTGATGTCCTGCACGGGCACCGGATAGGCCATGTCGATCTGCCCGGAGAGCAGCGCCGCCACGCGCGTTGCGTCCGAACTGATGGGCGTCATCACCACCTCGGTCAGATTGTGTCTGGGTTGGTCCCACCAGTCCGGATTCGGCTTCAGGACGGTCCTGACGTCGGTCTCCCGCTCCACCACCATGAACGGACCCGTGCCGTTGGTGTGGAAGTTGGCGTAGTTCTCGGTGCCCGCGGTAACGCTCGCTGGCTGCACGGCGTCGTGCTCTTCCGACCACTCCTTGTCCATGATGTACCAAGTGTCCCACTCGGAGTGGAGAATTGGATTGGGCGCCGGGGAAATGAAGTCGACGGTGTGCGTGTCGACCTGGACGACCACGACGTCCGCCGCGATTCGGGTCTTGAGATCGGAGCCCGTGGCGCGGACCCGGTTCGCCGAAAACACCACGTCGTCGGCGTCGAACGCGTTCCCGTTGTGGAATGTCACGTTCTTCCGTAGGTGGAACCGCCAGCGCGTCGGCTCTAGGACTTCCCACCGCTCGGCCAGCGCCGGCTGAATTTCGAGGTCCGGGCCGCGCCGGATCAGGCCTTCGTAGACGTTGCCCAGGAAACCCAGCGTGAACGTCTCGTTCAGGACGTAGGGATCCAGCCCCTGGGCGTCCCCCTGGAACGCCCATCGAAGCGTCTTCGCCTCGACGGCGCCAGCTGTCGCAACGGCAAACAGGGCCGCGCAGATCGTCGCCGTTCGTGACATGGTGGCTCCTCACTGTCGTCGCTGCTTATCGACTCGAAACCGAACCGGCCGGTTCCGTCCCGAAGCCGTCCACGCCGACACTAGAACGCGATCCTCCCCAAGAGAACCGGCGCCGGACGTGTGCGGCG
>VXPW01000096.1:22293-40219 GCA_009839325.1 Rhodospirillales bacterium | reverse complement strand
TGCGCGGCCGCACGAGCCAGGCACCCAGAGCCGGCAGCAGGACGACCGCCCCGATCATGTTGACCAGGAACATGAACGTCAGCACCGTGCCCACGTCGGCCTGGAACTTCAACGGCGCGACGATCCATGTCGCGACCCCGACGGCCAGGGTGAGGGCGGTGAGCACGACCCCCGCTCCGGTGGTAGCCAGCGTCCGCTCGTAGGCCGTGGCGAAGTCGAGACCCTCCGCGAGCAGGGTGCGGAGCCGCCCGTAGATGTAGATGCCGTAGTCCACCCCGATTCCCGCCCCGAGCGCCACGACCGGAAGGGTGGACACCTTGAGGCCGATCTCGAGCAGCCCCATGAGCGCGTAGGCGAGCAGGGAGACCACCGCGAGCGGCGCAATGATGCACACGGTTGCCGCCGCCGACCGGAATGACAGCAGGCACAGCACGATGACCGCGGCGTAAACGTAGGCAAGGATCGGGAACTGCGACGCCGCCACCTCTTCGTTGGTCGCCGCCATCACGCCGACGTTGCCGGAGGCGAGCCGGAACGCGATGCGGTCGTCCGGATTCGCGGCGTCGAATGCCTTCACCGCCTCGACCACGCGCTCGATGGTCTCGGCCTTGTGGTCGGCCGTGTAGATCGACACCGGCATGACACTGCAGTCGAGGTTCAGCAGCCCGCTGCTCGTCGGCACCGGGGAGACGGACTGCACGATCATGTAGCGATTGCGGGGGACGGTCCGCCATTTCAGGCTGCCTTCGTTCCACATCGCGTGAATGCTGCTCATGGTGCCGGCGAGCCCGCGCACCGACTGGACGCCGTCCACGTTGCGGACGTGCCATTCGAAGGCGTCGAGGGTGCGCATCACGTCGTAGTCGATGCAGCCCTCCGCCACCGTCTCCACGATCACCGTCAGGACATCGACACCGATATCGAAGCGCTCCGTGATCACGGCGGAGTCGAGGTTGTAGACGGACTCGGCCCGCAGCTCCGGCACACCCTGGTGCTCGTCGCCAATCCGAACCTCGGGAGCCACGTACGCGCCGGCGGCCAGGAGCACCAGAGCCACACCGATCACGGCGGCGGCGGGGCCCCGGTGCGCGAGACGCGCCATCCGCGACCACACCGGCTGCAGCAGGTCGTCGCGCTCGCGGGTCGCGCGGCGCTGTGCGTCGCTCGCCTCGAAGTACGAGAGCAGCACCGGCAGCAGCGCCAGGTTGGTGAGGATGATTGCTGCCACCCCGAGGCTCGCGGTGATGGCGATCTCCTTCATGACCTGGACCTCGATGAACGAGATGGTGATGAATCCCACCGAATCGGAGGCCAGCGCGACCGCGCCAGGCAGCAGGAGACGGCGGACGCTCGCCCGCGCGGCCGCGAGACCGCTGGCGCCGCCCGCTTCCTCCGCACGCATCGAGCTCACCATCTGGACCCCGTGGCTCACGCCGATCGCGAACACGAGGAACGGCACCAGGATGGACATCGGATCGACGCCGAAACCCAGCGCCGTGACGCCGCCGAGCTGCCAGACCACCGCGACCAGGGAACAGGCGAGCGGCGGTATGGTCAGCCGGAGCGACCGGGTGTAGACGTAGACGAACAGCGCGGTGATCAGGACCGCGATCCCGAAGAACGCGACGACCCGGGTCGCCCCGGCCGCGATGTCCCCCACCACCTTGGCGAACCCGATGACGTGCAGGTCGACGTGCACCTCCACGTCCGCGCTCACCGACTGGCGGATGCGCTCGAGCTCGCCCGCGACCTCGATGTAGTCGAGCCGCTCGCCGGTGTTGGGGTGGAACTCCTGCAGCTTGGCGGCCACGATCGCGCCGGTGAAGTCGTTGGCCACCAGGCGTCCGACGAGGCCGGCCTTGATGATGTTCTCCCGCACCCGGGCGAAGCCCGCCTCGGTAGGCTCGAAGTCCACCGGCAGCACGTTCCCGGCCGCGACGCCATCCTCCACCACCTCGATGAACCGCACGTTCGGCGTGAGGATCGAGAACACCTGGGTCCGATCGACGCCCGGCAGGAAGAACGTCGCGTCGGTCACCTGCCGAAGCGCCGCGAAGAACCCGGGCGTGAACATGTCGCCGTCGCGCGCCATCACCGCAATCAGGACGCGGTCGGCGCCGCCGAACTCGTCGCGGTACTCGAGGAAGGTCTGCATGTACTCGTGCTCGACGGGTACCAGCTTGGTGAAGCCGGCATCGACGCGGAGCCCCGTCGCGGACCATCCCATCGCGACGGTGACGAGCGCGAACGCCGCGAGCACGAGCGGGCGGCGGGCGAACAGGAGCCGTTCGATGCGCTCCGTCACGGGACCGGCCTGCCGACGGCGGCCGTCGTCGTCCCGGCGAGCGCGCGGCTCGGCCGGCGATGCCTTCGCTCGTGCGGCGAGAGGACGAACACGGCCTCCATCGGGGCGCTAGTCGGCGCCCGGCCAGCGCTGGACGCCGAATTCTCCGACCAGCAGTACGCCGCCGTCGGAAAGCGGCAGCGCCGCCGAGATTCCGGCGCGCGACGCCAGCCGGCTGCCGGCCACGCTGCGCCCGCCGTCGTCGCTGGTCAGCACGCTGCCTTCCAGCCCGGTCACGATGATCCGCCCGGACGGGAGCTGAACGGCTCCGGTCAGGGTCGCACGGGTACGGGTGGCCACCTCCGCCCAGGTCTCACCGCCGTCGGCGGAGCGGAACAGATGGCCCCTGAGCCCGGCCAGCAGTAACTGGTCCTCGTCGAGCGCGAGCCCACCGAACCACGAGCCGGCGTAGGGGGAGGACAGTTCGCGCCAGTTCGCGCCGCCGTCATCGGAGCGGTACGCGACCCCGGCCTCCCCGGCGATGAACAGGCGTTGCGATGGAGGTCCCGACGAATCGGACGCCGGTACCGCCACCGGCACCAGCGCGTTCAGGTGGAAGTCGTTCGCGCTGATGGTCCTTGGGGTCCAGGTCTCGCCGCCATCCTCGGTGGCGAGGAAGTAGCCGTAGGCTCCGACCGCGAAGCCGGTGCGCGCATCGCGAAACCAGACGTCGAGCAGGGGGAGTTCTTCCTCCGGCGCCTGATGCACTATCGACCAGGTCGCGCCGCCGTCGTCGGTGCGGAGGATCACCGCGTCGTGCCCCACAGCCCAGCCCGTGCGCTCATCGTGCATGTGGACCGCCGTGAGCAGGACGCGGGTGGGCACCTCGGCCTGCGTCCAGCTGGCGCCGTCGTCGGTGGATACCAGCACGTGGCCACGCGCCCCCACCACCACCATCCGCGAGCCGACCACAGCACCGTCGAGCAGCAGGGATTCAATCGCGAGCGGCGCCTGTACGGCAGACTCGGCGCCCGCGCTCCCCGGCGCGAGGACGGCCAGCAGTCCGATGATCGCCAGGTGCGCCGCCGGCCGATGCGAACGAGCGCGGGCCGGGGCGTCCCGTACCGGCGGCGGGGGTCCAATCCGATGCGCCGCCCGCGGGGTAGTCGCGACTCCGGCGAACGCGCCGGGCGCTTCACGGGTCCAGGTGGACCGGAACGGGCTCACCCCGGGGTGACAGCCGAGGCGGCCGGCGATTCAGGCGCTCAGCGCCGCGTTCACCGCCGGCCTGCGCGGCGCAGCGCCGCGGGCGTGAAGTCGCGGGACGTCAGTCCCGGGTCCCACGTGCACATCGGGAACTCGTTGTCGAGGCCGAAGGCAAGGTAGCGGCCAGCCTGAAGATCGGTGTGCACCTCGAGCGTCGGCCAGACCAGCGGTTTCTCGTAGTAGTTGACGACGTGGGCTTCGGACACCCGCCAGAGCTGGTCGCGGTTGTCGTAGATGTCCCCGACCATGATCTGCCACGAATCCTCGTCGACGTACAGGGTGCGCCGCTTGTAGATGTGGGTCGCGCCCTCCTTGAGCGTGGCCTCCACCACCCAGACCCGGTGCAGCTCGTAGCGCAGCAGTTCCGGGTTGACGTGAAGGGGATGGAGGATGTCGGCGAACGCGAGGTCGCCGCTGTGCAGCCGGTACGAGTTGTACGGGACATACAGCTCGCGCTTGCCGACGAGCTCCCAGTCGTAGCGGTCCACGGCCCCGTTGAACATGTCGAGCTGATCGGCGGTTCGGAGTCCGTCGGCCGACGTGCCCGGGTTGTCATAGGCGATGTTCGGCGCTCGCCGGACCCGGCGCTGGCCGGGGTTGTAGGTCCAGGCGTTCCGCGGCTCGCGGAACTGGTTCATGGTCTCGTGCACCAGGACGATATCGCCCGCGAGCCGGGCTGGCGCGAGCGTTTCCTGCTTGAACAGGATCATCGTGTTACCGAGCTCGTCCAGCGTCATGTCCGGGAGCGAATAGCGCAGCTCGATCTCGAGGCTCTGCTTCACCAGCGTGAAGTCGCCACCGCGGGTGACCGCGGCCTGGCCGATGGTGCACGCCACCGATTCTCCCCGGTAGCGCAGCAGGTGGTTCCAGATCACTTCCAGGCCGTTGGCGGGAATCGGGAACGGGATGCCGATCACCGCGTCACCGACGCCGTTGCCATCGTCCACGAGCCTGGCGCCGGCGGCGATTTCCCGGGTGGCGTCGTAGATCCGCTGGGGAACGGAGGCACTTCGCCGGGTCGGATAGACCTGCAGGTTGAAACTCGGATACGTCTCCAGCAGGCGCTGGTGTCCGATGGAGAGGCGGTCGCGGTGCTCATCCAGGTTGCCGGCGTCGATGACGAACAGCGGCTCATCAGCGGCGTACGGATCGCGGTGATGTTCGCCGACGCTGTAGCCGGCGGGCGGCTCCGTAATGCCACCGGTCCACTCCGGGATGGTGCCCGCGGCGTTGCCCGCCCGTTCGCCGCCTAGCGGGGTGAGGTCGGCGCCGAGCCGCGCAATTTCCTCCGCCGGGATCTCGGCGGCGGCAGGGGCGGCGAGGACGCAGCCGAGGACGAGGGCTGCGCCCAGACGAATCGTGGTCGGTCTCGTGTCATTCATGGCGTTCATGGCCTCGGATCCTCAGAACGAGTACTTGACGGAGGCGGAGATGAAATCGCGGTCGAACAGCTCGTTGCCGTCGCCCGCGTACCGCGTGTAGCCGACGTCCGCCTGCCAGCGGCTGAGATAGTCGCCGCGTATCCCGACCGTCAGCGCGGTCCGCCCCTCCACGAAGGGGCCGCTGGGTGCGGGGCTGTTGCCGCTGACATCGTGCAGGAACTGCGCGTAGGGGAAGAGGTTGATGGAGCCGATCGCGTTGTAGTAGTCGAGGCGTGCCGCGACCCGATAGCCCCAGGAGGTGGCGTCCGCATCGGCCTCTCCCGGTTCCAATAGGGAGGGGGAAGCAGGAAGAATGCCGCCGGCTGGGCTTTCCAGGGGAACATCGGGCATTTCATGTACATGCATGGCCGCGGCTTCCGCCACAACCACGAGGGCGTCCGCACCCAGGGTGGGACCGAACAGCCGGGTGGCAGTGGCCTGCAGCTGGCTGACGTCGTGTTCGACGTAGCCCTGGACATCTATTGGCCGGTAATTCTGGAGATATGCGTGGAGCCGGGCCTGGTCCGTGGCAGCCAACCCAAGAGCAGTGACGATCGGCTCGAGCCCACGAAATAACACCACCCGCTCAGCGACCTGCAGCGGCGCGTCCTGGCGCAGGGAATATTCGCCCTGTAGCGCCCAGCCCGAAGAGCCCAGCACGGTGTTGAAGCTCAGGCCGAACAACCTGATGTCTTCGGCGTACTCGAGGAAGTAGTGACCGCCCTTCCCGTACCGATCGATCGCAAGGGCGCGGGCGATTCCCGTAATGCCGTCCCTGACATTCTGTGCAATCACGGCTGGCGCAGCTGCCGGAGGAATCAGTCCCGCCTGGACCGCACCTGTGACTTCCGTGGTGACCTGCTGGGTAAGGGCACCGACAGTATTCGGTCCACTCACAGCTCTTGCTGCAGCCAGAGCTCCCTGGACAACTTCCACAGGGGAGGTTCGTGCAGAGACCGTGGGCAGCCTGCTGTGATAGTTGATGAAGTAGAAGCCAAATTCGGTATCGTTCAGGTCCTCGGCAAAATAATTCAGCGCCAGTCCATATTGCCCCCCGTCTTCGGGCGTGCCGTCCGGACCGCGCAGTACGCTGGCGAAATCGGGGTCAAACGCCGCTTGGGGGGGCAGAGGTGCCAATTGAGATGCGGGGCACGCGCCACCGCCCACGGTTGCCGGAAGCTGGGCAATGGCACCGAGGTCGCAATTGATGAACGTAGTCAGAGGTTGACCGAAGCCGAATCCTTCATCATTTTCCGTCACCGAGGTGATCACCGCCTCCCTCGCACCCGGCCCCGCATAGTCGGTGCTCGAGAAGTAGCTGCCCACCGGGTCGATCCGGGTTTCCTCCCAGTCGTACTGGTAGAAGCCGGTCACCGACAGCGTGTCGCTCGGCTCCACCGTCACTGACGCCATTCCGACGGGCAGCAGCGCTTCACGCAGCTCCGAGCCCGGCAGCCTGAGCTTGCTCACGTCAAACGGGTTGATGGCGTTGATGCCGTTCGGGATGAAGGTGCTCTCTCCCCAGTTCAGCACATGCCTGCCCAGCCGAACGTCGATCGGCGTGTCGCCGGCGTCGAATGTGGCAGTAACGTACGCATCAAGGATCTCGACGTCGCTGCCCACGCGTTCTTTCGCCTCGTCACTCAGCTGGGTGCGCTCGCGATCTCCGTTCTCATTCTCGAAGTCGAGGAAACCAGTGGCCCGGACGAACGCGCCGAACTCGCCGGTCCGAATGTCAAGATCCGAGGTGAACTTGGAGGCGTTGCTGACGATGCCCCGGTCGTAGTTGAGATTGCCATCGTTCCCGTTGGTATCGCTGGCAAGGGTGTCATCACGTTCCTCGACACGATAGGCCAAGCCGTAGGAGATGATGGTATCCAAACTCCCTTGGTACCCGTTCTCACCGAACTCGACCGCACGGGCCGGAGATACCTGCAGGAGCACAACGAGCCCGGAGGCGGCTGTTGTCAGCGCGACCGAGCCGATCACGTGCCGCGCGCGGCGCCTGCCCCCGCGTGTCGCACATGCCGGCTTCGCCAACCATTCCGGAAGGAGCCGCGTGATGGTGTTGGGTTCGTTGGTGTTCCTCATGGACCATCCCCGTCGCAGTTTGTGTTGCAGCGTTGAGTCCGGCCCCTCAACGAAGAGAAGACCGCGATCCCCCGGTTTGGGAGATCCAATGTCCCGCCGTGATCCGGCGTACGAATCAAAGCCCTGTGCCCTTCGTGAAACCGACCACCCATTAGCACGCAAATCCACACCTTGATTGCGCCTTGTATGACGACGCAATCATAGCCGAGAGGCACAAAGACATAACCGAGACGTACAGAAAGTATCGTGTCCATACGGTGTCTCAAGCTATGATTATTGTGTCCAAAATGTGTCGCGCGCCAAGACGGCACTATAATCACCATTCGCAAGGCTCGCGCCGCGCCGAAGCGCCGCCGGTGTGACCGCCGCTCAGAACCACACAAGTCGGGACCCGCCACCGGGGACGGACCCTTGAGCCGAGACGACCCAGGGAAGCACGATTTCGAGGCGCTCAGGGGGCGCCTCGCCGCACTCAGCGCGGCCGTCTTGCGCATCAGCGCGAGCCTCGACGCCCACACGGTCCTGCAGGAAGTCGTTGACAGCGCCCGTGCACTCATTGGTGCCCGTTACGGCGTGATCGTGAGTGTCGACGACGCCAGGAAGGTTCAGGACTTTGCCACTTCCGGCTTCAGTACCAGGGAGCAGGGCCGGCCGGTCAAGCGGCCCGACGGTCCCGGGTCCGCCGACCCGTTCCGCGACCTGCCAACACCATTGCGGGGCGCGGACTTGTCGGCCTTCATCCGGACGGACGGCGATCCTGCAGACCTCGTGCGCTCCGATACCTGTGTCGGCATCAGGTTGCGGCACCGAGGTGTTCTTGTGGGCAATGTCTTCCTCACGGATGAGGGCCGCGCGCCGGAGGTCACTGGCGAGGATGAAGAAATCCTCGTGCTGTTTGCCTTGCAGGCGGCTACCGCGTTCGCCAACGCGCGTGCACATGGGGTCGAACAGCGCGCCCGCACAGACCTTGAGGCCCTGGTCGACACATCGCCGGTGGGTGTTGTGGTCGTCGACGCCCGGCCTGGTCACGGGCTGTCGTTCAACCGCGAGGCGAGACGGATCGTGGAGAGTCTGCGCACGCCGGACCGGGACCTCGAGCAATTGTTGGAAGTCATTACGTGTCGGTTTGCTGACGGGCGCGAAGTATCACTCGACCAATTCTCGCTCCTCGAAGTCCTGAGCAGCGCGACGACAGTGCGCGCGGAGGAGGTCGTACTTTCGGTTCCCGATGGGCGCACCGTGACGACCCTCATCAATGCAACCCCGATCCGTTCTGATGACGGTGCTGTCGTCTCGGTAGTCGTCACGATGCAGGACCTGGCCCTGCTCCAGGAGCTTGAGGGCATGCGAGCGGAGTTTCTGGGCATGGTGAGCCACGAGCTACGCGCGCCGCTGACTTCGATCAAGGGCTCGGCCGCAACGGTGCTGAAGGGCTCGCCGCCGCTCGACCCGGATGAAGTGCGTCAGTTCGTTCGCATCATCGACGAGCAGGCTGACAACATGGATGCCTTGATTCGTGACCTGCTCGATACCGGGCGCATCGAGTCAGGTACGCTCTCGATTTCAGCCGAGCCCACCGAGGTGCGGGCGCTGGCGGACCAGGCGCGGAACACGTTCCTGTCCGGTGGCGGGCGACACACGGTGCTGGTCGACGTTCCGTCGAACCTGCCCCGGGTAATGGCCGACAGGCATCGTGTCGGGCAGGTCCTGAACAACCTTCTTGCCAACGCCGCGCAGCG
This sequence comes from Rhodospirillales bacterium, assembly GCA_009839325.1. Taxonomy (GTDB): domain Bacteria; phylum Pseudomonadota; class Alphaproteobacteria; order TMED109; family TMED109; genus VXPW01. The sequence goes on along the minus strand of VXPW01000096.1, from coordinate 31,418 downwards.
CTCCCCGGAAATCGCGCCCGTCCGGGTTTCGGCGGCGCGTGAGGAGGTGTACGTCGCAGTCTCCGTTTCCGACGAAGGTGCAGGCATGCCGGCCGAGGACTTGCCCCGACTCTTCCAGAAGTACACGAGTTTCGGTGCCGGCGAGGACCGGCGCGTGCCGGGCCGCGGTTCCGGGCTCGGCCTGGTCATCTGCAAGGGGCTTGTGGAGGCCCACGGTGGCCGCATCCGGGTTGACAGCGGGGAAACGGGAAGGGGTGCGCGGTTCACGTTCACGCTTCCGATGGCTGAGAAGGAAAGCGAAATCGCCGTGGCCGGCGCGAGCCTCGAACGGCCTCGCCCGCAAGGCGACGGGCGCGAGCCCATTCCAATTCTGGTGGTGGACGACGACCCGCGATCGCTGCGCCATGTCTGCGATGCGCTGACTGCGGCGGGCTATGCCCCGGCAGCGACCAGAGACCATGAGGACTTGTCTCGAACTATCGAGGCGAAGAAGCCCCGGCTGGTTCTGCTCGACCTGATGCTGCCGGGGACCAATGGGATGGAGCTGATGGAGAGCGTCCCGGAGCTGGCCGACCTTCCGGTGATTTTCATCTCGGGCTACGGCAGGGACAAGACCATCGCACGGGCGCTCGAGAGCGGCGCCGAGGACTACATCGTCAAGCCGTTCTCGCCGACCGAGCTGACGGCACGGGTCCGGGCGGCGTTGCGCCGGCGGGAAGAACCAAAGCCCTTCGTGCTGGGGGAGCTGGCCATTCACTACGAGGCGCGCCGCGTGACCGTAGGTGGTCGCACGCCGGCGCTCACCGCGACCGAGTACGACCTGCTGCGCGTACTTTCGCTCAACGCCGGACGGGTGTCGACCTACGACCTGCTGCTGCGCCAGGTCTGGGGCAGGCGGCATACCGGTGACACCGGTCGATTGCGCACCGTCATGAAGAAGCTGCGCCGCAAGCTGGGTGACGATGCGGCCCGGCCGAGCTGGATCTACAGCGAGCGGGGCGTGGGCTACCGCATGGCTAGACCCGGCGACCCGCAGCCTCCCCTCCCGTGATGCGGGTCCCGGCGCGCTACCCCACGTCCCCGGCATCCTGCAACGGGCATGATCGTTCCGGGTGCGCTATCCCGTGCGGGCCGTGCCGGTCAGCCCACGGCCGCACGACCACGATGCTGCCGAAGAGGAAGCTACTTCCGAAAGGGTCAGGTGTCAGAGCGCGTCGACAACCTGGTCCGAAGGGGGAAGCGCCTTCAGCGCCATCGGCACCGTTTCGCTCCTTGCGACGGCATCGCGCATGGAAGCCTGCACCTTCTGGAACGCACGGACCTCGATTTGACGAATTCTCTCGCGGCTGACGCCGAATTCCTCACTCAGCGATTCCAGCGTGCGCACGGGCTCCCGTAGCCGGCGCTCGGTGAAGATCCGACGCTCGCGGTCATTCAGTTCCGCGAGGGCTCGACCCAGGAGGGCTCGTCGTTGCGCCAGTTCCTCGGACTCGGCCAATGCCTCTTCGATATCGTCCTCGTCGCTTTCCACCCAGTCCAGCCATTCGGAGCCGTCTTCGGTGTCGCCCACCGGGGCGTTCAGCGACTGGTCCGCTCCGGCGAGTCGCCGGTTCATCGACACCACCTCCCGCTCCGGGACGTCCATGCGCCGGGCGATTTCCTGCACCTGCTCCGGAGCGAGGTCCCCGCTGTCGATGAGCTTGAGGTCGTTCTTCATCCTGCGAAGCCCGAAGAACAGCTTCTTCTGGGCGGCCGTGGTGCCGATCTTCACGAGCGACCAGGAGTGCAGCACGTACTCGGTGACGGCCGCCCGAATCCACCACATTGCGTAGGTCGAGAGACGGAACCCCCTTTCCGGATCAAACCTCTTGACCGCTTCCATCAACCCGATGTTTGCCTCTTGGATGAGGTCGGTCACGGGCAAGCCGTACCCTCGGAACCGCATCGCGATCTTTGCGGCAAGGCGCAGGTGGCTGGTCACGAGCCGGTGGGCCGCATCAATGTCCTCATGCTGACGCCAGGCCGTGGCGTCCATGTATTCCTCTTCCCGGCTCAGCATGGGAAACCGGTTGATTTCCTTCAGGTAGCGTGCCAGCCCGGTTTGTGTAAGGACCGGCAGAGCAAGGTTGGCCATGCGGGAACTGCCCAGAGACGCAGCGGAGTGTTGGGAGTAAGGGGGATTTGTCCCTTATAGATGACGCTTCGAAGCCGTTCCATCAAGGGCCGGGGCAGGATTTTTCCGAGCCGCCTGCATTGCCGTTAGCAGGCGTTCGAAATCGCGCGGGGGGCTGGCTTCGAAGGAAAGCGGCGAGCCGGTGGCGGGATGGGTCAGCGCGAGGCGGTAGGCATGGAGCGCCTGCCGGGGAAAGTCGGCTACCTGGGCGCTGACCGAGGGATCGAGCTTCGCCGGAGGGGTACGTGCGCGACCGTAGAGCGTGTCGCCCACCAGCGGACAATGTAGCGAAGCCATGTGTACGCGGACCTGATGCGTTCGCCCGGTCCCGAGCTGGCACTCGACCAGGCTGACTTCGCCGCCCACGTCGAACAGCGTCCGATATCGCGTATCCGCTGCACGCCCACCCCGCGTGACCACTGCCATCCGGGTACGATGCCGAGGATGTCGGCCAATGGCGCCGTCGACGCGGCCCGCTCTCGGGACGGGCACTTTCCAGCAGACCGCCTGGTAGGCGCGCTCCACTTCCCGCGCTGAAATGGCCGCCGCCAGCCGAATGTGCGCCTCATCCGTCTTGGCCACGACGAGGAGACCGGACGTGTCCCGGTCCAGCCGGTGCACGATGCCAGGCCGCGCGACGCCGCCGATGCCGGAGAGACTGTCGCCGCAGTGGGCGATCAGGGCGTTCACCAGGGTGTCTTCACGATGGCCGGGAGCCGGGTGCACAACGAGGCCAGGCTGCTTGTTGACGACGATCAGGTGCTCGTCCTCGTGGATGATTTTGAGAGGAATGCTCGCAGCCGGCTGCGTTGGGGCGACCGGGGGAGGGATCCGGACCGTGATCCGGGCACCGGGATGTACGATGCGCGCGGGGTCGCGGACGACCGCGCCGTCCGCGACCACCTCGCCTGCTTCAATCAGCGCCTTGACCCGAGTCCGGCTCAAGTTTTCCAGCCTGGCTGCGATCAGCCGGTCAATCCGCATGGGTGAGACATCCTGCGGTACGATCCAGTCAAGGTCGCTCGGAGGGCTGGATGGGTTCACTGTTGCAGAGGCTCCCGAAGGACCGGACCACGCGAATCCTGCTGGCGGTAGTGGTCGTGATGGGCGCGGCCATTCTGGCCGGGACCGCGATACTGATCGTAGCCCTCATCGACCTCGCCAGTCAGTTGGGGTCAGGTGTGGGTTCCGAGCAAGCGCATGCGGCAGGTCGACATGACTGAATCCCGCCCCGAGGTCGTGGTCGGGTCGTCAGTGGTGCAGGCGGTGCGGGATTCCGCGCGTACCGCTGCGCCACACGAGGCTTGCGGACTGCTGCTGGGCCGCGTCGAACCGCGTCGGTTCGTGCTCACCACCTGTGTGCCCAGTCGGAACATCGCCTCCGACCCGGTTCGGCGGTTCGAAGTGGATCCCGCCGTCCGCCTGCGCGTGCACCGTGAGGCACGGGGTGGTGGCGAGCCCATGATCGGCCTGTACCACTCCCATCCGGCCGGCTCGGCGGCACCATCGGCCGTGGATCGCCGGTGCCTGTACGAGCCCGGGTTGGTTTGGCTGATCACCGGTCCGGACCCGAGATGGGAGATCCGAGCCTGGCTAGCCCTGACTGACGACTTTCGCGAGCTCCCTCTTGTCGTCGCCGACGCCTGACCCGGCGTCAGGGGTCGGTTCCGCCGACGGTGAGCCCTTCGACCAGCATCGTGGGCTGACCAACGCCTACCGGGACCAGCTGACCCTGTTTCCCGCAGCTGCCGATGCCGGGATCGAGCATCAAGTCGTTGCCGATCAGCGTCGCCTTCTTGAGGACCTCGAAACCCGAGCCGATCAGGGTCGCCCCCTTGACGGGCGCGGTGATCTTTCCGTCTTCGATCAGGTAGCTCTCATTCGCCGAAAAGACGAACTTCCCATTGGTGATGTCGACCTGGCCGCCAGCGAAGCTCTTCGCATAAAGCCCGTTCTTGACTGACCGCACGATCTCGTCCGGATCCTGCTGGCCGGCCATCATGATGGTGTTGCGCATCCGTGGCATGGGCTGGTGCGCATAGCTCTGCCGCCGTCCGTTGCCCGTGGACGCGGTGCCCATCAGCCTGGCGTTCTGGCGGTCCTGCATGTAGCCCACCACCCGGCCGTGCTCGATCAGCGTGGTGTTCTGCGTCGGCGTCCCCTCGTCGTCGATCGTGAGCGAGCCCCGCCGCCCATCGAGCGTCCCGTCGTCGACCACCGTGATCGCCTCGTTGGCCACGCGCTCACCCATCAGCGAACTGAACACGCTGGTCTTCTTTCGGTTGAAATCGCCTTCGAGACCGTGACCAATGGCTTCGTGCAAGAGGATGCCCGGCCAGCCCGGACCGAGTACCACGTTGGTCTCGCCGGCCGGCGCGGCCCGGGTGTCCAGCAGGACGAGCGCCTGGCGCAGCGCTTCATCGATGTGGTGAGTCCACGTCTCGCGGTCGAGCAGGACCGCGTAGCCGTGGCGGCCCCCCGATCCGTAGCTTCCGGTTTCCATCCGGTCGCCGTCGCGCACCACCACGCTTACGTTCAACCGGACCAGTGGCCTGATGTCTGTCGCCGTTGCGCCACCGGCGCGGATGATTCCTACCGCCTGGTGCGAGCCGGACAGCGTGGCCGACACCTGCTGAACCCGTGCATCCAATGCGCGCGCGTAGCTGTCGATTTCCGAGAGTAGTTCCACCTTCTGCTCGAACGGCACGGCCCCGATCGGGTCGTCTTCCTGGTAGCGGCGCTCGTTGGCAAGCGGTGGCGCCAGCTCCACGGTGCCCGAGGCCCCGCGCGTCACCGAGCGCACCGTGTCCGCTGCCCGTCGGAGCGAATCGGCACCAAGTTCCGACGCATGGGCGTAGCCGGTCCGTTCCCCGACCACCGCGCGCAGACCGAAACCCTTGGAGTGGTGGAAGGCAGCCGAACGGATTTGGCCGTCATCAAGCGTCAGGCTCTCGGACCGCGCGTTTTCGACAAAGAGTTCGCCGTCGTCGGCGCCGGTCAGCGCGCGTTCGACGATCGGCAAGGCCTGCGTGCGGTCGAGACCGCCGAGGTCGGCGAAGACGGTGCCGAGGGCTTCGGAATGGGCCATGGGAATCAGTTCCGTGTCGGACGGGGTTGCTTACACCATATGGGGGTGTCGGCGCGTGTTCTCCAGTGGTTCACGTTCCGACCCGTGACGAGGGGCGAGCATCGATCCCGGCCCGCCACCGGGCGAGATGCTCGAGCGATTCGTCGGGCTGGGCTTTCACCATCCTGGCGAATCCGACCGTGATGTACGCGGAGATGTCAGCCATGGAGAAGTTCTCGCCGGCGACAAACGGACTCTCCTTCAGGCGGGCATCCAGGTCCTTGAACCAGAAGCCGAGGCGCGCGAGACCGCGTTCGGCCAGGGCCGGGATCTGGGCGAAGTTCCTGGGGCCGGCGATCGCGCGATCTTCAAACCGCGGATTGCTGTTTCGAAGCGCCTCGGCCACCGCCTGCATGCCTTCGAGTTCCACGCGGCGATGCCAGTTCTCGACCATGGCCTTTTCGAGCGGCGTGGTGCCGAACAGTGCGGGTTCAGGCTGAACGGCTTCGAAGTACCTGCAAATGGCGACGCTTTCCGTGATCTTCTGGCCGTCATCGAGCTCGAGTACCGGAACGGTGCGAAGTGGATTGAATTCCGAGTACGGCGGCAGCAGGTTTGCGCCCTCCCGGATCTGCACTTCGATCTCCTCCAGCTCGATGTCCTTCTCGACCAGAAACATGTGAACGCGCCGGGGATTGGGGGCCGGCGCAAAGGTGTAGAGCTTCATGGATGCCTCCGGCGGGCCAGGACCCGTCCCCCGCCCGAACGTTACGACAGGCGGCAATGTAGCAGGCGCGAAACTGCCGTCAGCGCCTATTCGTCCTTGAGGAAGTCGGTCAGGGCAGCAGTCAGGGCGAGATTCTCGTCTTCGAGGCCGACCGTGAAACGCAGGTGACGCGGGAGCCCGTACTCGGCGACGCGCCGACCGAATATTCCCTGGCCTGCCAAATGGCCGTAGACGGCCTCTGCCGATCTCCGCCCGCTCCGTTCGAACTCGGCCAGGACTAAATTGGCGACTCCGGGTCGCACGCCGAGACCGAGATCGCGAAGTGTGGCTTCCAGCCAGGGCCGCCAGCGGCGGTTGTGGGCCTGCGCGCGGGCCAGGAAGTCGTGGTCCCGAAGCGACGCCATTCCCGCCGCCTGGGCGGCGGCGTTGACATTGAAGGGGCCACGGACCCGGTGCAGCACGTCGATGACCGCCGGCGGGCCGTACGCCCACCCGAGGCGCAGACCCGCAAGCCCGTAGATCTTGGAGAATGTCCGAGTCATGACGACGTCGTCGCGTTCATCGACCAGGATCCGCCCATCGTCGTACCCGTCCATCTCGACGTATTCGGCGTACGCCGAGTCAATAACGAGCAGGCAGCTTTCCGGGAGGCCTTCACGCAATCGCCGGAGCCCGGCGAGGTCCAGGGCGGTGCCGGTCGGGTTGTTGGGATTGGCGACGAAGCAGACCCGCGTACGAGGGGTTGCGGCGGCCAGCATGGCCTCGACATCGACAACGAGGTCCGCTTCCGGAGCCGTGACCGGGGCGGCGCCGGCGATGCGGGCGGCGATCGGGTACATCAGGAAGCCGTGCCGGCTGTACAGCACTTCATCGCCATTGCCGGCATACGCGACGGCGAGCAGACCCAGCAGCTCGTCAGAGCCGTTGCCGCAGACGATCCGGCTCGGATCCAGTCCATGGGCTTCGGCAAGGGCCTCACGAAGGGGGGTGGCGCCCGGTTCGGGATATCGGGAAAGGTCGTCGGCCGCTGCCCTGGCGGCGGCGACAGCCAGGGGGCTGGACCCGAGGGGGGTCTCGTTGGAGGAAAGCTTGATGACGCGGCCGGCGTGACCGCCGCCGGAACTTCCCGGTTTGTAGGGCGTGATCCCGAGAACCGACGCGCGCGAAACAGGTTCCATCAATCAGGCTTCCGGTCGCTGTCGCACCAACTGCACTGCCGCCTGGATCGCGAGCTCTACCGTCGCGGGGCCGAACCCGTAGATGACGGCGGTCGCGTCGGTGACCAGCCCGGCCAACACCTGTTGATCCGATGGGCGCGGAAGCGCGTGAAGGTTGTACGGGAAGCAAAGCACGGTGGGCACCCGTGCCGCATCAAGCAATGGCTTGATGGCTGCAGTGGGTTCTGTCGCGCCGCAACCTGCGGGGAGCGCCAGCACGATCGCGTCCGCCCGCCCCGTGCGCACGGCCTCCAACGTATCGTGGGCGCCAGCGGACGCGGCCCCGTCGACCGGCAGGTCAGCGGCCGAGATCGTGGGTTCTCCGTCGGTCGGTGGGACGGGTTGCCCGTGCTCCTGGATGAGAAGGACGCTGGTCATGTCGGCGGCAGGAGCCCGTTGGCATCGCCGAGCCGCGGCGCCCTGGTAGGAGGACGGTCAGCCACAGTTCGGCGGGCGACTCCGTGCGCGAGCGGCACCGGCACGGCCGGGAGTTCCGAACCGTGACCCACGGCTACCCGGGCCGCGAAAATGCCGCGTTCCGCGAACTGCGGATCCGCCACGGCGTCGGCGAGTGACGGCACAAGCGTGCAGCAAAGGTGTTTGGCGTCCTGCAGCTTGGGGCGCCAGTAGGCGGCAGGATGGGCCGCGACGGCGTCGCGGATGCCCTGTCGGGTCGCTTCCGGGTCGCGGGTGTCGTCCCGAAGCGCCTCGGGCAGGTCCACCAGTTCGCAGAAGTTGTCCCAGAACCGGTCTTCCAGGGCGCCGAGCGCGAGCATTCGCCCATCGGCGGTGGCGTAAAGCCCGTACCGAGGACTGCCCCCCAACAGGGGCAGTTCGCTCGGGTCTGCCATCGTGCCGGTTGCCCAACCGTGGGTAAGCGCTTGCCAGAGGAAGGGAAATGTCTGCTCGGTCATGGCGACATCGAGGAAGGCTCCCGTCCCGGTGGTCTGCGCGCGGTACAGCGCCAGAAGAATATTGATAACGGCGGGGTAGCTGCCGGCGCCGATGTCGGCAAGCTGCGTGTGCGGCATGACCGGATCACCATTCCGGTCGGACGTGACGGCCAAGAGTCCGGCCTCGGCGACGTAGTTCAGGTCATGCCCGGCCACATCCGCCCGCTTGCCCTGCTGACCGTAGCCGCTGATCGCGCAGTAGATGCATTTCGGATTTGCCTGCCGCATGGCTTCGTACCCGACGCCGAGACGATCCATCACGCCGGGCCGGAACTGTTCGATGACGACGTCGGCACTCTGGGCGAGCGCCAGTATCCGGCTTGCGGCGCCCGGTTTCTTGAGGTCAATCTCGATGCTTCGTTTTCCGCGGTTCAGCATGGCGAACGGCACGCTCTCCCCGTCAACGAATGGCGGGGAGTGACGAGTCGGATCGCCACCGGGCCGCTCGATCTTGATCACGTCGGCACCGGCCTCCGCCAGTACCAACGTTGCCAGGGGCCCCGGCAACAAGGTCGTGAAGTCCAGGACTCTCACACCTTCAAGAAACAACATTCACATATCCCGTAAGCAAGCCGGAGCGCCGCCTGCACGATACATTGCAAGGCCGGATCGGTGGCAGTAATGAAGTGGCAGGCGAGCCGGTTGTTGCTTGGGGGCCGTATGCGCACGCACGGTGTTCTCTCTCTTCATGTCGTGTTACTGCTGATCGCGGTTCCGGCCACCGCCATGATCGAGCACGGGCCACTGGCTCGGGAGGCTGCGATCGAAGCCGGGTGCGTCGAACCGGACATCCAGCGACTCGGCAATGAAGGTGCCGCCATCGTCTACACGATGACCTGTGCTGACGGGTCCTCCGTGCCCGACGGGCGTATCCGCTGCGAACTGGACACGTGTGTGTTGGAGAGGCCGCAGCGACAGGAGGCTGAGTCCTGACGTGCACGCGTCTCGAGCGGGCGTCGGGAGTTGTCCACATGCGGTTGAGTATTGG
>VXPW01000096.1:0-22193 GCA_009839325.1 Rhodospirillales bacterium | reverse complement strand
TCCGGCGCGGACATCCCGGCGGTCGGGATCGGCAGCTGGATCACGTTCAATGTCGGTTCAGATCCGGTGCTGCTGGATCGCTCCACGAGGGTGATTGCAGCGTTCCTGGAAGAGGGGGGCGGCATGATCGATTCGTCGCCGATGTATGGCTCTTCACAGGCGACCATCGGTCACGCTCTCGCGCAGCTTGGGGATGCCGGACGTGTGTTTTCGGCGGACAAGATCTGGACGTCGGCAGCTGACGCCCGCGGGCAGCTGGAGCAGACCGGGCGGCGCTGGGGGATCGGCCGCTTCGACTTGCTTCAGGTGCACAATCTGGTCGATTGGCAGCCAAATCTCGAGATTCTCTTCGCCCTGAAGGAGACGGGGCAACTTGGCCACGTGGGCATTACGACGTCCCACGGGCGCCGCCACGGCGATCTGGAACGCATCATGGCCACCCAGCCGATCGACTTCGTCCAGCTGACATACAACCTCGCTGATCGGGAAGCGGAAGCCCGCCTGCTGCCGCTGGCGCACGAAAAGGGCATTGCCGTCATTGTCAATCGTCCGTTCCGGCGTGGGGCCCTGATCCGGCATCTCTCCGGCAAGCCGCTGCCAGCCATCGCGCCCGAACTAGGGGCTGAGAGCTGGGCGCAGATCTCGCTCAAGTTCATCCTGGGACATCCGGCGGTGACCTGCGTCATTCCCGCGACCACGCGGGTCGACCATGTGCGCGAGAACAAGCGCGTCGTCCTGGGGCCGATGCCAGATACCGCAATGCGGCAGGGACTGGCGGCACATTTCGCAGATCTCTAGGCATGAGCTGGCTGGATTACCGGCTGCACGATTTTCTGCTGTTCGCCCCGGATACCTACTGGCGCCTGTTCGAACAGGCCAATCTGGCGGTCTGGCCACTGCCGCTCGCCTTCCCATTGCTGTTCGCGATCTGTCTCGTTGCGTACTGGCGCTTCAGACAGACGGTCTCGTACCTGGCAGTAGGCGCCTTGGGGATGGCCTGGGCATGGTGCGGCGGGTTCTTCGTGGACCGGTGGTATGTCCAGATCAACTGGCTGGCGTCCTACGCGGTGCCCGCTTTCTACCTGCAGGCGCTGCTGATCGTGGGATTCGGAATCAGCTGGGTCCGGCGTCAGGAACTGACCTTTTCGGCCCGGCGCCGGGTGGCGGGCCTGATCTTGGTCTTTGGCGCGTCGCTTCTGTATCCGTTGGCGGCATTCACCCGGGGTCAGGGCATCATGGGAGGGGAGTTTGTCGGGACCGCAACCGACCCGACGGCAGTGGCCACCTTGGGATTTGGTCTGATGGCACGAGGCCCGCTGACGGTCATCTGCCTTCCGATACCGCTCGCGGTGTGCGTGACCGGCTTTCTCACGTCGTGGGCGATGGGCAGTTGGCAGGCCGCCATTCCCCTGGCGGTCATCGCCACGATCTTGATCTCGCTCTGGCCACCTTCCGAACCTTCAACTGGAGCATGCTCGGCTGGCCGCTAGCCGTAACGTGAACGTGTTGGGGGAGTCCGGGGAGGTGGCGGCGGAATTCAGCCAATACCCGAAAGATGCCGCCAGGTTTGGACAAGTGGTTCGAACCGCCGACGCAACGCTGATCGGATCCCGCGTCAGTTGGTAAGGATCACTTCGAAACCTTCGAATTGCGGGTGCCCGAGATAGAGGTTCTGCCGTGACCCGGCACCTGCATGGGCATTGCGAAAGGCCTCCGACCTTGTCCAGGCTACGAATGCGTCCCGGTCGCGCCAGACCGTGTGCGACGAATACAGGGTGTGGTCGTCGGCTTCGGACCCCCTGAGGAGGTGAAATTTCTGAAACCCCGGCACTGCTTCCAGATGGGTGTCGCGTTCGGCCCACAGTCGCTCAAATTCCGCTTCATGTCCTCTCACAACCTTGAACCGGTTCATGGCGATGAACATCGCGCAACACTCCGCTTGACCACGGGGAGACGCTAACGGGAACGCGATGTCATTGGAAGCAGGAAGCGGGGGTCCGCCGGGAACGGAAGCCGCAAGGCACGCGGGCAAACTTGATCGTGCCACTGCAACGCGAGCCCATTCTGGCTGTCCTCCATCCCCTTGAGCGGAAGCGCGGCTGCCGTCCGCCGCTGTCCTGCGCCGGCCACGACCTGCGGTGCGCCACCGGGGCTGTCCGTCGTGTCGAAGCCCGCCATCGAACGGACGGAAGGCCCTTGCAGCCCAATCAGACGCGGGGGTGGTTGCTCAACGACGCGGCGAGGGCCCGCCACTCGCTGGTCTCTTCTTGATCGGGGTTCCGCTGGCCTTGGAGGCTGGCGATTCGTTGGCCGGCAGCAGCAAAGATCTCGACCGAGGTGACGATGCCGTCGCACGTCTGCTCCTGGAGGGCCCACGCGCAGGCAATGCCGTCGCTCCGCAAGTGGAGGCTGAAGTCGGGATCGAGGACGTTGAACCAGGGGCCCACTTGCTTGAGGCGGCGCACGGAGCCCGTGTGGGATTGAAGCGCACCGCCGTTGCCGACGAGCAACGTCACGGGAATCCCGGCCTCGGCAGCGTGCTCCAGCGCGATCTGAAAACCATCGTCCCGAATACGTCTGGCGCTGTGTTCCGGCAATGCGCGGAGCTGTTGGATGCGCCCGATGGTCCATCCTTGCGGTGTATCTGCGACTTCGCGCGTGCCGTCCCGGGGAAGCCTCTGATTGCGCGGGTTCGACTGTTCGGTGTCGTCGTGCGGTCGTTCGTTCCGGATTGCCGCGTCGTCGGTCACCGCGAGATCCTGCCACCGGCTAGGGTGCCGGTATTCGCTGACCAGCTCCCGGAAGGAGTGCTCATCGCTTCGTCTGCGCAGGTACACCTTGTGCACGGCAGTGCCGGCAGAATCGAAGAATTGCAAACTGCACCTGGTCCGTTTCTGAAACGCTTCAGTGATCGCGAACCCGAAATGCCAGTGGGGAAAGAAGAGCCGAAGCTGCATTCCGTCACCCTGGACCTGACCGACGCAGGAAAGCACCTGGACCTGTTCGAATTGTCCGACCTTCTCGTGGACAGCGTGATCGTTCCGCGTCAGCGCCATCACGGGTCCGAGACCGAAAACGCCTGCGACCAGACGGTCCCAGGGTCCGTCGAGGCGGTGGACTTCCGCATCAGTCCGTGCGTGGACGAGTTCAGCTTCTGACACGCCGAGCCGGGCTGCCGCGTCGCGTGCCCGCAAGCGCGGCTCGTCAGACTTGAGTGCCTGCCAGCGCGTCATCAACTCGTGCCGCGTGTCCCGGCGATCCGGCCGGTCGGGACCGGTATCGCGCGCGGGGGTGCCCGGCGACGAAACGCTCCCCGGCTGCAGGCCGGTGCTCCCTACCATGCCAAGGCGTAGCCGGCCGAGATCCTGAAATTGCGGCCGGGTTCGACCGCGGCCGTGTCAACCCGCGTGTGCGCCTTGTCGAACGCGTTGTCGATTCCCAGATCGACGCCAAATCCTGCCAGGAGCTGCACAGGCCGCCAGGAGAAATAGAAGTCGTGCACCGCGTAGCCGGCGCGGGCGTCCGCCGGATCGTTCACCTTGTCAAAGCGGTCCGCCAGCTGCAGTCGCCAGCCGACAACGGAGTCGAGTTGCGGGAGCTTGACGGCGGCATCGACAGTGAACTGATCCGGCGCCAGGCGCCCGAGCTTCATGCCCGTTTCCTCGTTTTCTCCGTCGATGGTGGAATAACCGAACGCGACCCGTAGACCGTCGCCGTCGTAGGTGGCGTCAACCTCCGTCCCCCGGAGCCGCGCTTTCGGGACATTGGCCGAAAATGCGGCACCCTCGCAGCCGGTGCGGAACACGTTTGGAGGGCCCGCGGGCACGCGGACCTGGTCCGATACGAACGGAACGCAGTCCCTTGGCACGGGAAACACCTGGCGTATCGCCCGATCGATGAAGTCGTTCCCTCGAACGCGGAAATGAGTCGCCTTGATCTGGAACTGGTCCTGCTTTGCAAAGACGTCGTTGAAGGTGGCCCCAGCGCCCACCTCGACGGTCCTGGTCGTTTGCGGCTTCAGCTGCGGGTTGGGCTCGAAGCGGTTGAAGCCGACCAATTCGCCAGGCCCCCGAAACAGGGGGAAATGTGACCCCGTCAGGTAGATCTCGTCGGCAGTTGGCGCCCGGAACGCGTGGGCGTAGTTGGCGAACGCCATCAACCGGTCCGTCGGCAGCCAGGTCACGCCGATCTTCGGCGAGAGTTCGTTTCGGTTGTTGTCCGCTCCAAGCCGGTTCGAACTGGAAATTCGGTACGAGTCGTAGCGCGCGCCCGGGATGACCAGAAGACTGCCCGATTCGTCGCCGAACGGATCGGGGAGCACGATCTCGGCCTGCGCGAAGATTCCGGTGAAGCGGGCGTCCGCGTCCGGCACGCCATGGCGCTCGTTGGCATTGGCATCCGGTTGCCCCATGCGCATGCCGCCATCGCCGCCGTCCTGCGAGTCGCGCCAGTACTCGGTGCCGTAGGTCAGCGTGACGTGCGTGGCTTCAGAGACCGGGAAGCGCGAGCGGTTGTCCATGCGCATGCCGAGCGTACCGACATCCCGACGCAGCAGCTCGCCGGCGGGGCCGCCGCTGACATCCTCAAGTCTGAGCTCGTCCACCCGGAACTGGGTCCGGTAGACGACGGCGTCGAAGTCGACGTAGCGATTCGTGGGGTCGTCGTAATGGTAGGCCGCGCTGAACGATGCCGAGCGCACGTCCTTTTGCACAAGGCCGTTCGCGGCCACCTCCTGACCGAACCTTTGCTGGCCGTCGTTGGGTTCCCGCGCATCGTTTCGGAAGGCCGTGGCCGACGCTTCGAAACGGTGGTGGCCCGCAAATTCCCAACTGGCCTTCGCCAGGCCGGCCAGGATGTCGTCATCGGTGTCGCGCAGGTGGTTACCGTCACCGAGCCGGATCGTTCCGGACCCGCGTGACGTGATGCTGGCGACGGCATCCACGCCCGCTAGCGGCATGCTGTACGCGGTGAAATTGCTGAAGCGCTCGGAATTGACGGACCGGTAGCCGCCAGTGACCTTCGTGCCCGCAGTCTCGCCGGGGAGGAGCAGGTCCGCTGCGTCGAGGGTCTGAAAGGCGATCAGGCCCCCGGTGCCCCCGCTCCCGTACAGCGACGAGGCAGGTCCGCGCAGGACTTCGACCCGCTTGAGCAGGCTTGGGTCGAGAAAGAAGCGGCCGTCATGGACGGAGTCGAAGTTCTGTCGCGCTCCGTCAATGGTCACGATGACGTCGGCACCTTCGAACCCGCGGATCCTTGGCACTTCGCCGGTGCGTCGGGGACCGCCCGTGAACTCGACACCGGGAATCATCTTCAGGACGTCATCAGGCGAGGACGGCTGCCGGGTTTCGATCTCCGCGCGGCCCAGCGCGGTGACCATGCCGGGAAAGCTGAACGCGTCGATCGGGTTTCTGGTCGCGGTCACGGTGATGGGTTGCAGCCGCTGGGCGTCGTCAGCCGCCGTCTCCGCATCAGCCGAGAAAGGCGCGACCGCCAATGCTGCGAGCAGGCACCACACGCCGGTGACAGCACTTCCGACGGCGCGGATGGCGACTACTGGGGCCTGCCGGCGAACGGCCATGAACTACTCCCCTCGGCAGATCATTCGACTCGCGTGGAACCACTCCGTGACAAACTCCGGGGCCGAGCTCCGGAAGTTGGCGAAATGGCGGACCGCCCATCGTGTCATGCCTCGCCACACCATATGGAGCGCGTTGCCACGGTGGCAATGCCGGAGAATCAAGTGGCAGGAACCCGAAGAAACCTAGACAGCATCCAAGCCGCCGGCGGACGCCGTCGCCATCAGGGAGAGAAGTCAGGGGCCAGCTGCAGGGCCCATGCGGATCCGCGGGCGACGTATTGGCCCCAGGAGGATTTGTTCCAGCCGATCACGCGGCCGGGAACGTACCTGCTAGCCGAGCATGTCCTGCCAGATCGCGCGGGCCCAGTCCCACGCCTGCAGCGCAACGGTCGCGGATCGCTGGCTGGAGACACCACTGGAGCCGGGTCTGACCTGGAGTAGCCCGGTCTCGGAGTCGTAGCCGTACACTGCTCCGACCGACGCCCCTTCCTCCGGAGAAACGAGGCTGTAGCAGGTGTTGATGAGGGACGGGGGCGAGGCCTCGTTCCCCGTCAGCGCCGCAACTGCGGCGCGCGCGGCCACCTTGCCCATCGAATTCGCGATGAAGCCGGATTTCGGCACCTTGCCCACGGTCGTCTGGTCCGTGGCGTCGCCCACGATATGGATGTCGGCCGCCAACGTGGACGTAAAGCCATAGGGGTCGACGGGCGCCCACGTCGCCCCGTCTGGTACCAGACCGGCGTCGTGGAGCAGGCGGGAAGCCCGCTGCGACGGAATGACGTTGGCGACATCGGCAGCCACGTCGTCGAAATCGCTGGAAACCGTGCCCGCGGAGGCGTCGACCTGGACGAGCGGACTGTCCGGGCGGTAGTCGACGATGCCCGGATACAGTTCGTCCCAGGCCGCCTGGAAGATCTTGCCCTTGGACACGATCTTCTGGTTGGCATCGAGCACCGTGATGGTGGACCCGGGTTTGTGCTGCTTGAGGTATGCGGCAATCAGGCTGATGCGCTCGTACGGTCCTGGCGGGCACCGGTACGGGCTTGGCGGGATCGTCAGTGCGACGCGCCCCCCGGACGGCAACTCGGCAAGTCGGGCACGGAGCAGCGCAGTTTCCGGCCCCGGGCTCCAGGCAGCTGGGAAGCGCCTGGCGGCTGCTTCGTTCCAGCCGTCGATCCCCGTGTAGTCGAACGCCACGCCCGGACTCAGGATCAGGCGGTCCCCCGCCACCACCCCGTCGGCGGTGACGACGGCCTTCGCGTCGACGTCGACGGCCTCGACTTCGGTGTGAAGGATCCGGATGCCGTGCCGCTCCGAGAGCGCAGCGTAGGAATGGGTGATCTCGTCAACCGTCCGAAGATGGCCGATCACCCAATTGCTGATGGGGCAAGAGTGGAACGCGGCCCTTCGTTCGATCAGGACCACCTCGATGCCGGGATCCAGCAGCCGAATGTACTTGGCGGCCGTGAGACCGCCCCAGCCGCCGCCGAGCACCACCACCCGGGGGCCGGTTGCCGGCAGGATTCGTTCGGCGCGAACAGGCAGGGCCGAAACCAGTGCGGCGGCGCCGCCCGCCAGAATGCTTCGGCGGGTGAAACTCATGGCTCGTTCCCTGGCGGCTGAGCCGCGAACCATTCGGCGAGTGCGGCCATCTCGGAATCATCGTAGCCGCGCGCGATCCGGCCCATTTCCTCGCTCGGGCGTTCTCCCGACCGGTAGGCCGCGAGCAGGCTGGCCAGTTCGGCCGCTTCCCGCCCCGCCAGACCTGGAATGACGCTGCCCTCCGGCACCCGTCCCGCAGTGCCATGGCATCCGGCACACGGCGCCGCCAGGCGGGCACCGTCACCGGACATGTCGGCGACGGCCGGTGCAGGCGCCGCGAGCACCAGCGCGAACGCGGCGAGCACGAGACCCCTCGTGCCGGTTGGTGCAGGATCACGCGATAGATAGGGTGCCAGGATGCGCATGGTTCTCGCAGTCTTGGTTTTGAGCGCGGCTTCGCTGTCCGCAACCCGGTCGGATACGGCCGATTCCGAACCGGTCGCAATTTACCAGATCGTGAATGACTCGATCCCGAAGCCGCTCGACGGCCTGGCCGGCGATCCGGCGCGCGGGCGGGCCATCGTCGCCGGCCGCGCCGGGAACTGTCTCGCCTGTCACCACGCGCCGATTCCGGAAGAACCGTTTCACGGTGATCTTGGACCCCCGCTCGAGGGAATCGGGGACCGCGCTACCGCCGGTGCGCTGCGGTTGCGGCTGGTGGCGCCCCGAACACTCAATCCGGACACGGTGATGCCGGCGTTCCACCAGGTCGACGGCCTGCGGCGCGTGGCGCCGCAGCACCGTGGCCGCCCGCTTCTCACGGCGCAGGAGGTCGAAGACGTGATCGCCTACCTGCTCACACTCCGTGCCGACGGGCGCTAGCGCAAATCTTCGTTGCAAACTATATCGGTAGCATGACTGCCGGGAACTCATCGTCAGCGACGGCCTCAAGCGCGCCGGTTCGAGACTTGCCGCACGCCTCCCGGCCCTCTCGTCGGGCGCTGCTGCAGGCAGGCGGGTCCCTGGCGGTGACGGGGCTCGCGGGGTCCCCGGCCCTTGCCCAGGATTCGGCCGGCAACCCCTTTCGAGACCGGTTTCAGAGCTTCCGCCAGACGTTTCGGGTAGAGCCGGACCTGGAAGAGGCGAAGCGCATTCTCCGGAACCTCGTCCGCGGCCGGGAACCCGTCCCGGGATTGGTGGATTTCACGGCCCCGGATATTGCGGAAAACGGCAACGTTGTCCCCATCACGTTCCGCGTGAACTGCTCCATGACCGGGGATGACCGGCCCGTGGTGGTGCACGTCCTGGCGATGGGCAATCCCTTCCCTGAGGTCGCCACCTACCACTTCACGGAGCAGTCGGGTCGTGCCGAGATCGCCATGCGATGCCGGATGCGGCAGACCGCGGACCTGGTGATAGTCGCGGAGATGGTGGATGGAAGCCTGGGCCTAGCGCGTTCGCATGTGAACGTGACCCTCGGAGCCTGCAGCTAGGCGATGGCCTCACGAGCCGACGAGCGACGGCTGAAAGTGCCCGAGCAGGCCAAGCAGGGCGAAGTGATCGTCGTGAAGACGCTGGCGCGCCATCCGATGGAACCGGGCGTCCGGCGCGACCCGGATTCCGGGGTCATCTATCCGCGTTTCATCATCCAGTCGGTCGTGTGCCGCTTCAACGGGGCGGAGGTCTTTCAAGCGCGTTGGTACTCGGGCGTGTCCGAGAACCCCTTCCTTTCGTTTCCTCTGCGCGTGGATGAGTCGGGCGTGATCGAGGTGGAGTGGATCGACGACTATCTCAAGTCGACGACTCGTACCGCGTTCATCCTGGTGTTCGATGCGGAGGGTCGGGAGGTGTGGCCGGTCACGGCCGAGGCCCCGTCCGCCGTCGCTTGAGACGCCTCCCCTGGCTGTGGTCGGCGGTGGCCGGAATGGCCGTCGCATGGCCGGCCTGGGTCGGCTCCGAACTTCCCGCCCCCGCGCCGTCTCCGCCCCGCTCCGGGTACGAGTTCGCCCGGCCGGAAACGCAGGCAATCCAGGACGACGAATTTGCTAATCCCGGGCTGTTCTGGGCGGAGCGCGGCGCCGAGCTCTGGGACAGCCCGGACGGAGTTGACGGACAGTCCTGCTCCTCCTGCCACGGGGCTGCTGATGCATTGGCAGGTGTCGCCCCGACCTATCCGAAGATTGATCTCGCCAGCGGCCTGCTGATCAATCTCGAGCAGCGCATCAACGCATGCCGGACGCGCCACATGGGAATCGGACCCTACCCGCTGGAGAGCGACCCGCTGCTGTCGCTGAGCGTCTACGTGACGCAGCAGTCGGCCGGGCAACCTCTGCAAGTGCAGATCGATGGTCCGGCGCAGCCGTGGTTCGAGCGCGGCCGGAGCCTCTACGCGGAACGTGTCGGGCAGATGAACGTCGCCTGTACCCAGTGCCACGACCAGCGCGTCGGGCATCTGCTTCGGGCCGAGCGGATCAGTCAGGGACAGATCAACGGGTTCCCGGCGTACCTGCTTCGCTGGGGCACGGTGAGTTCCGTGCACCGCCGGTTCCAGTTCTGCAACGAGCAGGCACGCGCCGAGCCGCTCCCCATCGGCAGCGACGACTACAACGCGCTCCAGCTCTACGTCGCCTGGCGGGGTACCGGCCTGGCGGTCGAGGCGCCCGCGGTGCGTCGCTAGCGGTTCAGCGCTCCAGGACGCCCGGCCAGTTCTGGTCGGCCCGCTGCACGTTTCCGGGGATGTCCTCTTCCCATTGCGCCTGCACCGACAGGCTGTAGTTCAGGTAGAGCTTGCCCTCGTAGATCGTCCATGCCTCCGGGTCCGTCGATGCGGTGTAGCCGTTGGCCACCGCCCATGCGCAATAGCCGCCGTATTGCGGCGCGTAGCGCTCCGGATCGGCCTGGAATGCATCAAGGTTTGCCTGGCTGCTGAACCGCCACGTCGCACCACGCCAATCGAAGGCGAAGTCCCGGCTGCCCTCGACCGGGCGCTCCTCCGAAAAGTATGCGACCGGATCGGTCCCGCGAATCGCGACGGACGAGAAGGGCCCGGTGAAGACCGGGTCCTCCGCGGCCTGCGCCGGAGCGGTCGCTGTCCCGACGGCCAGGACGAGGCCGCAGGCCAGCAGCGCGCGACGGCTATTCATTCGCCTTGGCGACAAGTTCCTCGAGGTAGATCACGTAATCGTCTTCGGCGAAGGGCAGGTGGCATTCCATGCAGGGCCGCGTGTCGACGTCCGCCTTGAGCGTGCCGTCGCCGGAGAAGAACCCGAACTCCCAGTCACCGTTCCGGATGTCCTCCGGGTAGCTCTCGCCCCAACCCGGCTGCTTCTCCATGATGGCGACGGCCTTGAGGTTGGCCTTCTGCATGCGGCCGTCGGCGTCGTACACGGGCTCCCCTGCCTCGTCCACCACTGCGGCGTACACCTCCATCGCGAACTGCGAACCGTGGTCGAGCGGGGCGCCGTCCTTGGCACTTTCGAACGCGGTGAGGTTGGCGTAGAGATCGCGGACCGTGTTGTTGTCTGGACGGTCCGACGTCATGAAGTAGACGAAGTCGGACTTGTAGTTGTCGGGATACGTGATGCGTTCCGCGCCGGCCAATACCTGGCCGGCCATGCCGAAAGCGGCCGCAAGCGCAACTGCGATACCAATCATGCGCATGGTTCTGGCTCCTCCACCCAGCAATCTGCCCTCGGCAGATGGGAAAAACTATACATCATCACCTACGCCGCGCTCGAAAGGCGCGCCGAGCACGATGTCCGCATCCGGCTGAAAAGCATGGAACACAAACGCGAACGTCACGTGGTGCGGCACGTCCTTCGGGGGGCTCTCCTTGGTTTGCACCAGGATGTTGCCGACGTCCCGGCCCAGGGCCACCATGTTGGCATCGAGCGCGGATGCCTGGCCCGGTTCCCAGGTAATGACGAAGTCGCCAGCATCGACGGTACGCACCGCCTGGAGATACTCGAAGCTCCATGCCCGGTTTCCGACCGCCACCACGCGCTCGAGCGGGGCGATGCCCTCCGGGAGTTCCCCGCTATAGCGAAACGGGGCGGGGCGGGTGTCGTAGCCGACGTACGGGTTCACGCCGTAGTGGCGGGACCGTGGATCGTTCGGCACGAGGACCTGGCCTTCAGGGTGGGCCTCCTGGAAACGCTCCCACGAGGTGAGCCGCGACGCGCGAAGGGTGAGCGTTTGGCCGGTCAGTTCGCCGACGATGGCGTCACCTGTGTACTGCTGCCACCAACTTTCCGTTTGCCGGTCGTACATGACGAGGTCGGATTTGCGGAGATTGCCGGTGGTCCCGAAATCGAGAACTTGATCGCCGAGCTGGCGGTCAAAGACGATCGCAGCATTGCATAGCGGACAGTAGGTAACGGCGACCGGGACGCCGCCCACCATGTCGTTGACGATTTCGTGCCACATCAGGACGCGCAGAGGGTAGGCACGGGCGTCGCCGGCAACGTCAAGACTGATCACCGGCTCCTTGGCCGCCAGGTCCGAAGCCTCGGACACGGGCACGAACGTCGGATTGTCGATCGAAGGGATCCCGTCCTTCGGCGGCCCGCCTGACCGGATCGATCGAAGGTCCACCGAGTGTTTCGCGAAGTCGGTGTCCGGCCACGCAAGCTTCCACCGTTCCGGATCCGCGGCGGCCGGGTTGGCGACCAGCAGCGCGAGCGCGACGGCAAGGAGGCGCCAGCCGTGGACAAGAAAGCCGTGGACAAGAAATGGGCGATTCGTGATTGGAAACGACATGACGGACTCGCTCCAAAGGACGGGCAATGCCGACCTGCCCGGGGACCATACCGAACTAGGGCGGTTGGCAATGGACCAAAATCTGTCGCAAGATGCGCTGCCTGCGTCTGCTGCCGGGAAAGTGCCGACGATGCCTGCTCTCCACTTCGACCTGAACCGCCGCCGTCTATTGCTTCGAGGAGGGGCCGGTGTGCTCGGTGTCTCGGCGCTCCCGCTGGCACCGTGGGTGGCCGCTGCACAGCAGGAAGAATTTTGCGCGGACGGCAGCGCCGCGGAAACTGCCAGGCAGACGGCGGGGCCGTTTCATGTGGCAGGCGCTCCGTTCCGTGAAGACTTCCGCGTGGAGGGCATGGACGGCAAGGACCTCACGGTGCGAGGGCAGGTTGTCGACGTCGCGTGCCGGCCGGTGGCGGCCGCGGTACTTGACGTCTGGCAGGCCGACCCGACCGGGGTCTACGACACGAAGAGTTTCCAGCTCCGCGGCAGGGTGCAGACGGACGCTGATGGCCGGTACCAGTTCCTAACGCTGAAGCCCGGCTCGTATGGTTCGGGTTTCGTCCGCACCCCGCATATCCATGTCCGGCTTCAGGCGGAGGGCCTGCGTGAGCTCACGACCCAGCTTTACTTCCCGGACGAGGAACTGAATGCGCAGGATGCGCTGTACCGTCCGGACCTCCTGATGAGCGTGTCCAAGGGGTACGCGGGTCTTTCGGCTACCTTCAATTTCGTGATGGAGCCTGCCTGAGCGAGACTCTCCCGGAACGGCATGCGGCCGTGACGCCGTCCGTCCGTGACCCGCTCGGGTACTCAGCGAAGCACGCGCAACCGGAGACGGAGTTTGCGACCCAGCCACAGGGCCCGCTCGTCATGATCTCCGACCGCCTCCCCGGTTTCGGGGTGGATCAAGACGGTGAGACCGCGGCGGTGAACCATTAGCCAAGGGACGATCTTGGCGAATTCCTCGGGCGCAAACGCAACTTGGTACATCGCCTGGGGATGCGGGCCGACCGGCTGATCCCTCCACCGGCCGAGCCGTACCGAAAAATAGGCCGCTATATCTTCGCGTACCACCGCTGCGTCGGCCCGGCTCGTCTCGTCATAGTAGATGTGGGCGTGGTAGCCCGTAACCGGCGGCAGGCGCCGGACGTGCCATCGACCGCCGGCGCGGGGCGGGACCTGTTCTTGGCCGAAGATGCGGTTGGCTCGAAGCAGCTTGCGGAGCGGCAAACCGGGCCGACTGCTCGAATCGGGAAGCAAGCCCGCTTCGGCCAGCCATTGGGCAGCCTCCACGGCGGGGACGGAATCCCGGTTGTCTTGCCTGAGACGGGATTGCAGGTGCTCATTGATGGCACGGAGGTTGTCGGGCACGTTTCTTCCTCCGGGATTCGCTTGGCAGTCCACAGCGCGCTGTGGGGAGAATCATAGCCCGGCCGGCGGGCGCCTTTGATCATCTGGCGCGGCGGTCATGTCGGAAGTCGATGGCTACGAGCGGGCGCGGGGACCATGGTCGTGCCCATGACCCTCGTGTTTGACAGCCGGCAGCTTGGGGCGGGTCCGGTGCAACCCGCCCCGAACCGGCGGTGCGGCCTCTTGGACGCGGTTGGGGCGCCCCTCCGACCGCTGCCGGCAGGGCGCCGTGCCTGCCTAGTCCGAATCCTGCGGCCAGGCGTTGGGCGTTTCGCCGCCAGCCAGCGCAAAGAACACGTCCCCGTCACGCCAGAAGGTGATGCCAACGTCGTCGTACGTGGTGGCCGTGTCCACGACCGTTTCGAGGTCGGACGTCAGTCGGGTGGCGTACAGGGTGTGGAGGTCGCCCGTTTCGTGGTCGCGCAGCTTCAACTGTGCGGCGAGCCCGCCCTGGATCGAGCAATAGCGCCCGCCGAGGAGGGCGTAGCGGGCGGGCCATTGGCCCGGCGGACGAAGGGGGATGTCGAGGCGGTCGAGTGCAGCGGCAACGAGCGCTACGTCTCCCGATGCGATTTCGACGTCCAGTTGCTTGCCGTGGTTCATCGCGACTTCCGCGAGCACCCGTGCCGCGATGTCACGCTCGACCAGGTGGAAGTGCAGCACTCCAAGACCGACGACCAGCGCGGCGGCGACCGAGCCCAGGCGGGCGTACCAGACACGGGGGGGCGTCGCCCTGGCCGGCGCGGCAGCGAGAATCTGCCCGATGCGGGCGTCGGACAGGCGCGCCCGCGCGTAATGTTCCCGCAGGTGCGAATCGAGGTCGGTCACGACGAAGACCCTTTCCCCTTCCGTGCTTCCGGACTCGGCTCGACCGGATCCGCCGCGAGCCCCTGCCGCAGTTTCCGTCTGGCGCGGTGAATGAGACTCAGGACGGTGCCGCGCGGCCGGCCGGTGAAATTACTGATTTCCTGCGCGGTATAACCTTCGACGACGTTCAGGAACAGCGCTTCGCGCTCGGCGGCGCGGAGCGAATCGAGAAGCCGGGCCAGTCTCAGCGCATCGTACCGCCCGTCGTCGATGGCGGTCCGGCTGTCGGCCACCTCGTCCACGTTGTCCAGCGGCTCGAACGCGACCAACTGGTCGCGCCGCCACCGGTCCACGTAGATGTTTCGAATGACCGTGAACAAGTGCGCCTTGCTGCCGGCGCGGCCACCGTGACGATGCAGCCGGTACCAGGCCTCCTGGACCAGGTCATCGGCGTCGTCGGCCCCGGTCCGCAGCGACAGGGCGTAGCGGTAGCCGGCCTGCAGCAGGTCCTTGTTGTTCATGGCGGTGGCAGGACCGCCGCGCGGCCGGTCAGTCGTGGACGCGACGCCGTCGCCTTTGATCGCCCTTCTTGTGCACGATGTCAGCAAATCAGGCGAGCTGATCAGCTTTCCGCAAGGTTGCCGCCGACCAGTTTCTCGCAGAGGCCCGCCGGCACATAGATCCAGGCGTCCTTCTGGCCGTCAACGGTCGAGGTGCCTTGGCACGTGGTCCCCTCGCCGGCCGCACAGTCATTCTGACCCGCCTTCGCGACGCCATAGCATTTCTCCATGTCGCCGTCAGCGGCCAGCGTCGTCGAGGCTGGAGCGGCGACCAGCAGCGCAGTCAGTGCGCCTGCTACGACCGTTGCAGCGGAAGCCCGTCTGTTGAGTAGTCTCGGCACGGTTGTCTCCTCTGGGAACTGGTTTGCACCGCGGGCGCTAGGTGGCCCGTCATGGATGTAGACGAGCGTCACCCCGATTTGATTGCGCCTGTGCCGGACAGGCGGGTTGCCGGAGGCGGTCGCGGCGTTCAGCCGGCGGGTGGGGATGGGGACGCTTCGCCCGCCGCCATCGATGCAGCCAGCACTTCGGCGGCGTGACGGGGGCGCCGACCGGTGCCGTCCCTGATTTGCTGGCGACAGCTCGTACCGTCGGCGATGACTAGGGCGTCTTCCGGAACGCCGTCCAACGCCGGGAACAGGTCCAGCCTGCCGATGTCCATCGACACGTCGTACGTCTCGGCTTGATAGCCGAACGCACCAGCCATCCCGCAGCAGGTCGAATCGATCATCTTGGCGTCCAGTTCCGGTATCCAGGACAGTACTTCGCGAAGTTCACCCACTGCGTCGAACGCTTTCTGGTGGCAGTGACCGTGGGCGAGGCCGGTCGGCACGGGAAGCGGACCGAACCGGGGAGTTCGTCGTGGGGGCCGGCGCACCAGAAAGCTCTCCAGCGTCATGGCGTGGTCGGCGACCGTCGCGGTGTCGGGGAGGAGCACGGTCCACTCATCGCGCAATGTGAACAGGCAGGACGGCTCCAGACCGATGACCGGGATGCCGCGCTCGCAGTACGGCTGGAGCACCCGCAATGTCCGCTCGGCCTCTGCGCGCGCCTCATCGACCGCCCCGACGGCCAGGAACGTGCGGCCGCAGCAAAGCGGGCGCGTCCCCGAAGGATCTTCCGGCGGCGGACGCGCCACGTCCACGCGGTAGCCGGCCATCGTCAGGACCTCGAGCGCGGCGCGCGGAATGTCCGGCTCGAACCAGGTCGTGAACGTGTCGGGCAGGAGGACCGCATCGGGATTCTCGCCCGCCGGCGAGTTGCTCTCCAGGAAGGGTTTCCGATGCCATTCCGGCAGCGCCCTGCGGGCACTGAAACCGAGCAGGGCTTCCCCGGCCCGGCGCAGGACCGAGGACCGGTTGCGGGTGTTCACCAGGTGCCGAAGGCGCCAGGCCGCTGGCGCGTACCGCGGCAGCCAGCCGATCAGGCGTTCCCGCCGGCCAAGGCCGTGCGTCCGGACGCGCTGCCGCTCCACCTCGATCTTCATGCGGGCCATGTCAACGCCGGTCGGGCACTCGCGCTTGCAACCCTTGCAGCCGATGCACAGGGCCATCGACTGGGCCATGGCATCAGACGTCAGAGCGTTGTCTCCGAGCTGGCCGGTGAGCGCCAGGCGCAACGTGTTGGCGCGGCCACGCGTGACGTGCTGCTCGTCGCCGGTGGCCCGGAAGGACGGGCACATGACCCCAGGACTGCGCTTCCGGCAGGCCCCGTTGTTGTTGCACATCTCCACGGCGCCGAGGAAACCGGTACTGCCCGGTCCCCACGCCGACCAGTCGAGCGACGGCGCGTGCGGTTTTGCCGCGTAGTTCGGGTGGTAACGGAAGAGCGTGCGGTCGTCCATCGCGTGCGGGCGGACGATCTTGCCGGGATTGAACTGTCCCGCCGGGTCAAAGCTGGTCTTGATGTCCTCGAAGGCGCGGACCAGGCGGCGGCCGAACATCGCCTCGTGAAATTCCGAGCGCACGATGCCGTCGCCGTGTTCGCCGGAATGCGAGCCCTGGTAGGCGCGGACCATGGCAAAGGCTTCTTCGGCAATCGCGCGCATGGCGCGCACGTCACGCCCGTCCTTCATGTTCAGCACCGGCCGCACATGGAGGCAGCCCACTGAAGCATGTGCGTACCAGGTGCCGTGCGTGCCGTGTCGACGAAACACTTCCGTGAGACGGTCCGTGTACTCCGGAAGGTCATCGAGTGACACCGCGCAATCCTCGACGAACGAAATCGGCTTGCCGTCGCCCTTCATCGACATGACGATGTTCAGTCCGGCCTTCCGCATGTCCCACACCGAGGTTTGCGACGACGGATCCAGTACCTTGCTGACCGAACCGGGGTGGCCGAGATCGGCGAGCGTCTCCGTCAGCCGGTCGAGCAGGCGTTCCTGGCGGACCTTGTCGTCCCCCGAGAACTCCACCAGCAGGACGGCTTCCGGTCTCCCCTCGATGAAGGTCTCGATCGTGGTGCGGTAGAGCGGCACGGCGCGCGCAAGGTCCAGCAGGTGGCGGTCGGCCAGCTCCACGGCGGAGGGGCCAAGCTCGACGATCGGCTTCGTGGCCGCCATGGCATCACGGAGCGAAGCGAAACGGCAGATTCCGAGCGCTGAATGGGGCGGAATGGGCTGAAGGTCGAGTTCCAGTCGCGTGAAGAAGCCAAGGGTTCCCTCGGAGCCGACCAGGATGCTGGCCATGTTATGGCCGGCAGGCGACACCGAATCGATGTTGTAGCCGCCGACCCGGCGCAGGAGTTTGGGTATTCGGGCCGCAATCTCGTCCGCTTCGCGGGCTGCGATGGCCCGCACACGCTGGACCAGCGCCGCGTAGTCCGGTGAACCGGCGAGACTCTCGAGATTGCCGGGGGTCGGCCCGAAGCGGTACGCCGCACCGGACGGCAGCACGGCCTCAATGGCGTGCACGCTGTGCACCATGTTGCCGTAGCGGATCGACCGTGCCCCGCAGCTGTTGTTGCCGGCCATGCCTCCGAGCGTGGCCCGGCTTCCGGTGGAGATATCCACGGGGAAGAAGAGGCCGTGCGGTTTCAGGCGTGCGTTCAATTGGTCGAGCACGAGCCCGGGCTCGACGACCGCGCGTCGACGCCCGACATCGATGTCGAGCACCCGGTTGAGGTGTTTGGTGGTGTCGACGATGAGCGCTGGACCCACGGTCTGGCCGCACTGCGACGTGCCGGCCCCGCGCGGCAGGACCGCGATCCCTTCCTCGCGCGCGACCGTCAGCGCCGCTTCGACGTCTCCGGTGTGCCGGGGCACGACCACCCCGACCGGTTCAATCTGGTAGATCGAGGCATCGGTGGCGTACCGCCCGCGGCTGAAGGCGTCGAACAGCACTTCCCCTTCGAGCACGCTGCGGAGGCGCGTTTCCAGGGCGCGGTCGCCGATACGCGAGCTGGTGGGTACAAGACCGGCCATCGGGTTTCCCGCGATCCATCACGGCAAGTCCCAACTATAGGGAGCAACGCCTCCGTGGTTGCGCGGACGGGACCGGCGCCGTCGGCCATGCCGATCGTTCTGCCTTGAGCGCCGCCGCCACGCAGCGACGCGCGGGCCTCGCCGTTCCCGGCCAGGCTGGCGGCCGGTCAGTCGCCCGGGACTTCCGCCGGTGCTGGCCGGGGTGCCGGCTCGTCCGGCACCCGATCTTCGGGCTCGGGGCGGGCCTGGAGCGCGTGCTTTTGGACGCGTCGGTCGTGGTGCGGGTCGCGATGCTTGGCGGAAACGGTGCGTTGACGATACCGACGTTTGGATAGTTCTCGATGAACCGTGCTTTGGCGGGTCGGTTGGGCCATCCGGATTCCTCTGTAAAAGCGTTAGCCTGCACCGGAGCGGCAGACCAAGTCAATGCGTGAAAGCAGGACGCCTGCGCCGGCGGTGCGCGCGCCGAGTGCCGCGAGACGCGCCGAGAGTCTGCGGTCCGACGTATAGACGAAAGCGCGTGTCGGATCGGGCAGGGCTGCGACGCGCGCCACGATGGTGTCGTCCGCGGCGTCACGTCTTCGACGGGGAGCGGTGACAACCGTCACGTGAGACGTCGACGCGGGCGATTTGCCGTTCCGGGGCATCGGGTCGAGGACGAGGGTGCAGGCGAGTCCGGTCATCCGGCAGAGCTGGTCGAGCTCGGCGGCCAAACGCCGGGCAGCCTGCGGGCGGTTTCGCCACCAGCCGTCGGGGCGGCTGCCGTAGACATTGGCGCCATCGACCAGGATGACGGGGGACCGTGGCGAGGCTGCCGGGGCGGATGGGCGGCGTTGCATGCGGTGGCAGGCGCAGAATTCGGGTTGGGCGCGGTCGAGGGGCTGGGTCGTCGAGTACGGTATCGGGACAGGGTTCCGGATATAAGCCCTTCCGCACCTCCGCTGGTCCGTTTCGACATTACGCGCACCGCCCAACACCCGGCGCCGACGCGGTGTCGGCAATCTGCCGACGCCACGGAGAAGGACGTTGTCCGGCAGGCCAGCCAGACGGGTCCGGGACCGGCCTGTTCGTGGACGGAGTGCCGAAACTGAACTATACCGATAGCCGAGTCGGTGATCGTGGCAAAGGGCGGCGCTGTGGACGGCTACGTTTCTGGTACAGGCTACTCGGCTTGCCCGCACGACTGCCCCAGCACGTGCGCGCTCGAGGTGGAACTGCTCCCCGACGGGGACATCGGCCGCGTCCACGGGTCGCGCGACAATACGTACACGTCCGGGGTGGTCTGCGCGAAGGTCGCCAGGTACGCGGAGCGCGTCCATCACCCCGACCGGATTCTACGGCCGTTGCTGCGAACCGGACCCAAGGGCACGCACCAGTTTCGGGAAATCGGCTGGGATGAGGCGCTCGACCGCGTGGCCGGGCGTTTTCAAGAGCAGGCGGCGCGCCTCGGCACCGAGACCGTATGGCCCTACTACTACGCGGGCACGATGGGGCTCGTGCAGCGCGACGGCATCAACCGGCTCCGGCACGCAATGGACTATTCCGACCAGAAGGCGACCATCTGCACCGGCCTGTGCGACGCCGGCTGGTTGGCCGGGACCGGCAGTTTCCGCGGACCCGACCCGCGGGAAATGGCGCAATCGGACCTGATCATCTCCTGGGGCGGGAACCCGGCGTCGACCCAAGTCAACGTGATGACCCATATCCAGCGCGCCCGCAAGCTCCGTGGCGCCAAGCTCGCGGTGGTCGATCCGTACCGCACGCGCACCGCGCAGGTCGCCGACCTGCATCTGTGCCTTCGTCCCGGGACGGACGGTGCGCTCGCGTGCGCGATCATGCACGTGCTGTTCCGGGACGGTTACGCCGACCGCGCCTACCTCGAACGCGCCAGCGACTGTCCGGGTCGGCTCGAGGCGCATCTCGAGAGCCGGACGCCCGCGTGGGCAGCCGGCATCACGGGGCTCCAGGAAGCCGAGATCGAGACCTTCGCCCGCCTGATCGGCGAGACCGATCGCACGTACATCCGGGTCGGCTACGGGTTTACCCGTTCGCGGAACGGTGCGGCCAACGTGCATGCCGCCACTTCGATCGCCACGGTCGGCGGCAAGTGGCAGTACCCGGGCGGCGGCGCGTTTTATTCAAACCGTGACATCTATCACTGGGACAAGACCCTGATCGAGGGGCTCGACGTGCGGAATCCCGCGATTCGCACGCTGGACATGTCGAGGATCGGGCCGGTCCTCACGAATGACCCGCTCGATATCGGCGACGGTCCCCCCGTGACCGCCATGCTGGTCCAGAACACCAACCCGGCCGACGTGGCGCCCGAGCTCGGACTGGTGCACCGGGGTCTGGCCAGGGACGACCTGTTCCTCTGCGTGCACGAGCAGTTTCCCACCGAGACCGTCCGCTACGCGGACGTGGTGCTGCCGGCAACGACGTTCGTCGAGCACGACGACATCTACCAGGGCGGGGGTCACCAGCACGTGATCCTCGGACCCAAGCTGATCGAACCCCGGGGCGAGGCCCGGGCGAATCATCGCGTGATCTGCGACCTGGCCGAACGCCTGGGCGCGAGCCATCCCGGTTTCACGATGACCGAACGCGAAATCATTGACGCGACGCTTCGGGCGTCCGGCCACCGCCCGCTGAGCGAGCTCGAGCCCGAGCGGTGGTTCGACGTGCAGCCGGACTTCGACGAGGCGCATTTCGAGACCGGCTTCGGATTCCCGGACGGGAAGTTTCGGTTCGCGCCCGACTGGAGCTCGGTCGGCCCGGATCACGCCGTGATGCCGCCGCTCCCGGATCATCTCGCCAACATCGAAGAGTGCGACGCCGACCACCCCTTCCGCCTGGTCACGGCGCCGGCGCACAACTTCCTCAACACGTCGTTCACGGAGACGCCGACGTCCCAGAAGAAGGAGGCGCATCCGACAGCGCGCGTCCACCCTGAGGATCTCGAGGCGCTCGGGATCGAGGACGGCGACCTCGTCCGTCTCGGCAACCGCCGGGGCGACGTGCTGCTGCACGCCCAGTCATTCGCCGGCCTGCAGTCCGGGGTGGTGGTCGTGGAGGGCATCTGGCCCGGGAACGCCTTCATCGAAGGGCAGGGCATCAACACACTGGTCGGTTCCGATGCCGGCCCGCCCAACGGCGGCCCGGCGTTTCACGACACGGCCGTCTGGCTGCGCGCCGGCTGAGCCGGGCGGTTCGGACAGGAGGACTTCATGGCAATCCGTATCCCGAGGGGCTGGGAGCTTCCCGAGAGCGCCGTCACGCCCGAAAGCGTCTTCCTGAATCGGCGCCAGATCATCCAGGGTCTTGCGGCGGGCAGCATTGCGGCCGCCGCCCCGGGGCTCGCGTGGGGCGCCACGGATTCCGACGATCCGAGCGCCGGGCTGTACCCCGTCGCCCGCGACGAACGCTTCGTACCCGGCGAGGGGCGCAAGGTGACGGCCGAGGAATGGGCGACGCGATACAACAACTTCTATGAGTTCGGAACGAGCAAGAAGATTTGGAAGGCCGCCCAGGCGCTGAAGATCCGGCCTTGGGAAGTGCGGATTGACGGCGAGGTCGAATCGCCGCGGACCATCGCTATCGATGATCTGCTGGCTCAGATGCCGCTGGAGGAGCGCGTGTACCGGCACCGCTGCGTGGAGGCCTGGTCGATGGTCGTCCCGTGGTCG
This sequence comes from Rhodospirillales bacterium, assembly GCA_009839325.1. Classification (GTDB taxonomy): domain Bacteria; phylum Pseudomonadota; class Alphaproteobacteria; order TMED109; family TMED109; genus VXPW01. The sequence goes on along the minus strand of VXPW01000096.1, from coordinate 434 downwards.
GGATTCGCGTTCCGGGAGTTCGTGCGGTTCGCGAACCCCACCGCCAACGCCAGGTACGTGGCGATGGAGACGTTCCTGGACCCGGATACCGCCAAGGGCCAGCGGCAGGACTGGTACCCGTGGCCGTACGTGGAAGGCCTCACGATGGAAGAGGCGAATCACGAACTGGCATTCCTGGTCACCGGCCTGTACGGGAAGCCGCTGCCGCGACAGAACGGCTCGCCGCTGCGACTTGCGGTGCCCTGGAAGTACGGTTTCAAGTCGATCAAGTCGATCGTCCGGTTCACGTTTACGGCCGAACGACCGGTCAGCTTCTGGGAGGAGATGAACTCCAAGGAGTACGGTTTCTGGGCGAACGTCAATCCGGCAGTCCCGCACCCGCGCTGGAGCCAGGCGACCGAAAAGGACCTCGGGACCGGAAAGAGGATCCCGAC